>DAOTUB010000092.1:0-14489 GCA_034437455.1 Anaerolineae bacterium
ACCTTATGCTGGAACTGTCATTTGTCTGTCCGGCTGGGTAGCTGTTCAGTTGGCTTTGCGTCTGTTCAAATTTGGAGCTTCATGAAACATCTGCCTTCTGATTGCGCAACCGTTACGCTAGAGCTATGCTGTTTAGCAAATACATACAGTTCTCTGACAATAGGGTCATCACTGGCCATAACAGCATCTTCAAGTTCTTGGTCACTCCAAAATTTTCCTGGTCTTGCCATCCCCTGGGAAGCAGACTGAATACTTTGTTCTACTTCTTCTATGCTTGTTGTGCTAATATCTATCGAAGGCTGAGGTGTGCCTTGCTGATAAGTTACAGTAACAGCAGTTCTGGAAACTATCTCCGTCGTCAGTTTCCTGTGAGGTATAAAGAGAATGTCACCGCCACCCAGAGCACCAATTTGGGTAAACGGTGCAATTTCAACAACATCCATTGTGAATCCTAACGTTGATTGGCGAGAAACACCTCGAACCAATCCTTGCAAGCCAGCAGGAGCCCGGTCACAGGCTATCACAATGTGCAAATCCCCTGACCTAATATTTTCAATGAATACTTGGGCGAGTTCGTCGGTGTTTACTTCATCTGGAAACAACTGGGCGACGAGATCGAACCAACCTTGATAACGAGTGTTATCTTGGCTTACCAATTGAACCAATTTGTCCTCATCTAGCAAGGAGAGAGAAACTGCATAATCGACAGCCTGTGCAATGACTCGTCGGTCTCTTAATTCAGGATTCGAGAACAACTTGACTTCCGCGACGATCAAATCCCCACTGGCAGCCAGGATGAGTAAATCAGGGATGATCGAACGACCTTGAGGAGTAGATAATGCTCGCTGACGGAGAACAACAAAAGGACCATAGATACCTGTACGCTTGGTTTCAAGACAAAGAAGCTCTAGATTCTCTGCGATAACTGTCTCCAGGAAATGTTCATTTTTACCAACTTGATCTAGAGTGATCGGCTTCCATATCTCACTACTGCCATCAGTTTGCCAACGCACTATGTTAGATTGCATAATTCTCCCTCACAGGGGCCTAACTGCTGCTTGTTCCTTCCTGCGCAAATGTCTCCAACCCAAGCTCCCTCAGCTTCTCCAACGTAGGCCGCCCATCCTCATCCCACCCCATAGCAGCATAAAAATCCAGCACCAACTTTTCGATATCCACCGTCATCCCCTGCGTGGGGCCGGGGTCAGCGATCCGTTCCTCGGTAAAGCGGTCCGGCATGTCATCGTCCTCCCGCCTGGCCCCGTGGTGTAGGTTGAACAGGTTCTTCAGGCTGAAATCTCCCATCACCGACACCTCGCCTTGACGATGATACCACCGGACGACAATAAGTCAAATAAGCACAACGCACTTGATCCGATTTGATCAAGTGCGTTGTGCTCAAAACCTTAGAACAACCGTCATTCCGAGCGAAACGGAGCGCAGCGGAGTGGAGTCGAGGAATCTCCACGTTCGCAGGCAAAGCTATTTGGAGATTCCTCGACTCCCTTCGGTCGCTCGGAATGACGGTGTTAGGGGGTAGTTGGTTCCGGCGTCGGTGTGGGCGGCGGCTGGATAAAGTCTTCGCGGGTGTTCTCCACCATCGCCTTCACGCTGAACCGGGCGACCCGCACATAGTAGGGCGATTCGGACGATTTGACAAAGTAGCGATCCTCCTCGGTCGTGTCCTCGGCCCCCACGTACAATGTGATCGTTTGGCCTGCCGCCTCGAGCGTGACGATGGCGTTGGGATTGTCCATCCCGTAGGTGGCCTTTTCCTCCTTACCGAGAGGATTGACCAGCTTGAGCGACGTGGCCTGGTGGAACACGGAGTTGATGTTGGTTGCATTTGCGGTCTCACCGTCGGCCAGGCCATCCATCGTCCAGTTGCCTTCGGCGTCTTTGGTAAAGACGAACGTGCCATCGTCGTTTTCCAGCATCATCCTGGTGACGTCTTCCTGGGGAACGTTCATGTAGGTAGTGTCGACCCACGCATCGGCGGTGGCGTCGACCTCCCAGCTCGAGATGCCGCTGCCCAGATAGGTTTTGTCCTGTCCACCCAGGCGAAAGTGGACCGCGCTATACTGGGGCGAAGTACCCAGATAGAGCGTGTATTTCTTCCCGTCCGCCGTCTCCAGGGCGAGGCGTCGGACAAAGTCATCGCCGGCGACGCCGAGCCGCTTGTGGCTGGCGTCGGTGCGCGTGACCAACCGCCCGGTGTCGAGACCGACGAGCTTTTCCACCAGCGGATCGATCTTGTCCGCCTGGACCGGGTAGTCGTCTGCGTCGGGCAGCACCCAGTCCCCGGCGACCTTTTGCAGCGCGATCCGATTGCCCTCGTCATCCTCGATGGCCAGCATGACGAGGTCGTCCGCTTCAAAATTGGCGAAAAGCGGTTCGCCCCCGCCCGTGGCCGCCGACCGAGGCCAAAAGACGACGACGCTCAGGATGATCTGAACGACCAAAACCCCGATCAAAATCTGGTTATGCCGCCGGATGTTCTTTATCCGCCGGATGTTCTTTATCCGCCGGATGTTCTTTATCCGCCGGATGTTCTTTATCCGCCGGATGTTCTTTATCCGCCGGATGTTCTTTATCCGCTTCATAACTCACCCCCCTCATTGTTGTTCATTGCTTCATTGTTCATTGTTAATTGAATAGGTTGTTCGTTTTGGCGGCGGGCGTTCCACACGACGCCGATGACGACGAGCATCACCAGGGCGGCGACGTAATTGGCGCCCTCCCAGAAGGATTGCCTGCCCTCATCCAACGGAGCGAGCACCCGCGATTGCGTTCCGCGCGCGCGGATGTTGAGCAGGTCCATGTCCTCGGTAGACCAGGCGACTCCGTTCTGGATCAGTTTCAAGCTGTTGAGGTAGCGGTCCCCCGTAAAGCTGGACGAGATCTCAAAGACGACGTCGTCCACAAACTCGGCGCTCCCGATGACGATCAGGCGGGCGGTCTCTGGCGAGCTCTCGATAGTGGCTGGTGCTGTCCCGGGGGTGGTCTCGGTGCCCACCGTCTCGGTGAACGGCGAGAGCCGATCCTTGAAGGCGCTCTCGAAAACGCCCTGGACAGAGACGGCCAGCGGATAGGATTGGAGATCGGCCCCCACCGGAAAGCCCAGGTCTGGGTAGAGATCAAAGTCGGGTTGGATGTTTGTGTCGGTTTGCGTCCAGGAGCCCGAGCTGGACCGGAGCAGCGTCGTGACCTCTCGCTCGGCGTTCTTGGCTTCGTCCATCGTGATCGGCGAGGCCCAGTTGAGCGTCACGGCGGGCAGGTTCGAGACGATGGGGCTTTCCGACGCCATCCCATCGGAGCGGATGTCTACAAAGAAGGGGTATTCAATCGCCTGGAATTCCTGCACCTGAAAGCCACTCACCTCTCGGATGACTTGCATGGGGAAAGGCTCGTTCTGCGGGTCCATCACCAGCGACTCTTCCACCTGGATGCCATAGCTCGCCAACAGCTCTTGCAGGCCATCTTCCAAAGGCTGAAGGCCCGGCCCGCCGGTATAAGGGTCGATCATGATGCCATAATTCCCAGCCGCCACTATGACCGAACCGCCGCGCATCAGGTATTGGTCGACGGCGAAACGCTCCTTGTCCGTCATCCCCTGGGGCGCGACGACCAGCAGCACGTCCACTTCCGGCGGTACCTGGCCGCCGGTCAGATCCACGTTGCGGACCTCGTACTCCTGGCGCAAGGAATCGCTGAGTTGCCACCAACTGGAAAGCGGTTCCTGCATCTGTCCGTACATATCCTGGGTCGGCTCCAATTGGGGCGTCCACAGCCCCACGACCTGGAGAAAGCCGGGCGACAGCCGCTTGAGGGTGGCTTCGATGGCTGAGCGCACGTCGGCCTCGGCCATCTCGCCGGAGGGATAGACCAACTCCGCCTGGCCACCGACCCGCAGGATCATGTGGAGGTAGTAGCTCTCGCTGGAAAAGAGCGAGACGGAAAAGGGTTGCAGTCCATAGTCATCGTACAACTGCTGGCGCGTGACAGGGCTATCGGGCGCGTCGGGGTCGATCACGGTGTAGGTGAACTTGCCGTTCGGATGTTCTGTATCCGCCGACTCGTCGGCGATCTCTTGCGCCACTTGCTCGATGGTGGCGGGCGCTTCGGCCAGCGATTCCGGTAGGGCGTCTGGGGTGATGTAAACCGTCAACTCAGCCGGTTCATCCAGCGCCGCCAACACCGCCTCCACGCTCTGGAACCCGTAGAGCACTTTTTTGATCGAGCTGGTCAGATCGTATTCCAGGTTGCGCAGTCGCACGTCCACGTCAGCGCGGCCAGCCTCGACCTCGATGAGATCGCCATAGCCGAGCACCACGTTCTGATCGCCATAGCGGATCAGGATGTCGAAATACGAGTTGATGATCGAAGTCTCGTACCGCCCGGCCACCTGGAAGGGGGAGGGGCGGATGCCGTACATCTGGTTCGCCTCGGCCTCTTTTTCGGGACCCTGGGCCGGGTCGATGATCTCCAGTTGGACCATCCCTCTCGACGCGACCTCGTACTCTTTCAGCATGTCGCGGATGCGCGGAACCAGCGGGGCGAGCTTGGGGTGGGTCTTTTCGCTGAAATAGCCCCGGATCAGCAGCGGCTCTTGCAGGTTATCGAGCAAGTCGCGGGTGGTGCGGGAGAGGCTGTACTCGCGCTGCTCCGTCAGGTCGAGGCGCAGCCCGTGCAGCGGGAAAAGCCAGACGTTGATCAGCGCCAAGTTCAGCACCACCAGGATCGTGGTAAAGACGACGCCGCGACGATAGGGCAGCGTGCGCTTGCCCGTGCTCCACCGCTTGACGTCGAGCGAGGCGACGTTGAGCGCCAAAAAGATGCCCGCCAGCGAGAGATAGTAGAGCAGGTCGCGCAGGTCGATCACGCCGCGCTGGATGCTCTCAAAGCGGCTGCCCGAGCCGAGAGCGCGCAGGACCTCCCCCACGGTGTCGCCGAAAAATTCGGCCACGCCGCCCGAGCCAGCCATGTAGAAAAGCCCGCAGAGCAGCACGGTCAGGATGAGGGCGACGATCTGGTTATCGGTGCGGGACGAGACGAACAGCCCAATCGCCGCATAGGCCCCCGCCAGCAGGATCGCGGCGAGATAGCCGCCGATCACCGGCCCCCAGTCAAGATTGCCGAGCACGCCGACGGTAAAGGGCAAAAAGATCGTCAGCGCCAAGGCGACGACGACGAGCGTCATCACGGCCAGGAACTTGCCCACGACCAACTGGATCGGGGAGACAGGCAGCGTGAGCAGTACCTCGAGCGTGCCCGCCCGTTGCTCCTCGCTCCATTGGCGCATCGTCAGCGCCGCGACCAAAAAGATCATCAGCACCGGCATCCAGCGAAAGAGTGGCCGGACGTCGGCGATCCCCCGGGCGAAGAACGTATCGACCCAGAAGAACGAGAACAGCGTGACCGCCAGGAACGCGCCCACAAAGATGAGCGCCATCGGCGATCCGAAATATCCCTCCAATTCCTTGCGTGTGATCGAGAGTGATTGCCGGATGCTCTGCATCCGCTTCATTGTAGCACCTCCGGATGTTCTGTATCCGCCGGATGTTCTGTATCCGCCGGATGTTCTGTATCCGCTGAGGCTGTAGCCAATTCGTTAAAGACCGTCTCCAACGTGCGCACGTCCCGGCGCAACTCGCGCAGCGGCCAGCCCCCCTCTCGCGCCAGGGTGTAGATCGTCGGGCAGAGATCGGTCCCATCGGTTCCCTTTCCAAAGACGCGATAGGCCGGGTAGCCGTCGGGCGACTTGAACAGCTCGACGTCTCGCACGCCGCCCAGGTCGCGCAGCGCGCGCTCCACGCCGGGCGGCGCATCCTCCAGCACCAGCACCGCGTTCGGCGTGGCGGCCAGTTCCGAAAGCCGCGCGTCCGCCCGGATCTGCCCGTTGATCAGGATGATGACCCGGTCGCAGAGCGCCTCGACCTCCGAGAGGATGTGCGTGGAAAAGAGGATGGTGCTGTGCTCCGCCAACCGGCGGATCAGGCGGCGGATCTCGACGATCTGCGTCGGGTCCAGCCCCAGCGTCGGCTCGTCGAGGATCAAGAGCTTTGGCCGGTGGATGATCGCCTGGGCCAATCCCACGCGCTGGCGAAAGCCCTTGCTCAGTTGGCCGATGGGCCGGACGAGGTGCTCGGTCAACCCGGCAGCATAGACCGCCTCCGAGATGCGGGCGAGTTGCTCTTCTTCCGGAATCCGGCGCAGCTCGGCCATCATCTTGAGGTACGCCTGGACCGAAAGCTCTGGGTAGAGCGGCGCGCTCTCCGGCAGGTAGCCGATGTCCGCCTGCACTTCGCGGGTGTGCGTCAGTACGTCCAGGCCGTTCACGGCGACGTTGCCCTCGTCAAATTGCAGATAGCCGGTCAGGATTTTGATCGTGGTCGTCTTCCCGGCGCCGTTGGGGCCGAGCAACCCGACGATCTCGCCGGGCGCGACCTGGAACGCGACCCCACGTAACGCTTCGATGGGGCCATACGATTTGGTTAGTCCAGTGACGTCAATCATAAGTTATTCCTCCAAAAACGATTTTTATGACAAAGCAACGGATTGTCTCCGGCAGAACAGATAGGCGGATGGTCTTGCATACGACGCTTTGTCCTCATCCGCTTATTCGCTGCCCATCCGCTGCATCAAGGCAGTGAGCAAAGTCTGGATACGCGGAACCATCTGCGCCGGATTGGGATGCAGCCCCTCCAGCAGCAACGAGTTCTCGAACAATTGCTCGATGGTGGGATCGATCACCGCGTCGTCGGGGCGGACGGCGATCAAGTGCGCCAGGTTTCGGATCAAGGGATGGCGGCGATTGACCTCCAGGATCATCGTCGGCGTCTCAAAGTTCTGATCCAACAACCGCCGGACGCGCTGCAAATCGCGCTCTGGGCCGGACTCGGGCGAGACGAGGCGACACGGGCTGTCGGTCAACAGCTTCGACTCGCGCACCTCTTTCACCCGGTCGCCCAGCACACGCTTGAGGCGAACGATCAACTGGTCGAGGTCGGCCTGGGCCACGCCTTTGTCCGCTTCGGGTTCCGGCTCCTCAGGCAACTCCAGGTCCGGATCGTCCACGTTCTGGAACGATCTGCCCTCCGGATGCTCTTTATCCGCGAATTCCTTCAGGCTCTGCATCATAAAGCCGTCGAGCGGGTCGAGGAAATAGAGCACCTCGAGATCGTGCGATTTGAAATAGTCCAGGTGCGGGCTGTGGGCGACCGAGGCCCGGTCGCCGCCCAGGATAAAGTAAATCTCCGACTGATCCTCCGGCATCCGCTCCACGTAATCGGCCAGAGAGACCAGCTCGTCGCCGGACCGGGAGGAATAAAAGCGCAACAGCGGGAGCAGATCGCCGTGATCCAGGGGTTGGGTCGTCACGCCCTGCTTGATGAACGGGCCAAATTCCTTCCAAAAGACGCGGTACTCGCCCGGCTTTTCCTCCGCCAGCTCGCTCAGCGATCTGGTGACGCGGCCCGTCAGCGCCTTTTGGATGCGCCGCACCGCCGGGTCGCTCTGGACGGTCTCGCGCGAGATATTGAGCGGGAGGTCCTCCGAGTCGACCACGCCCTCGACAAAGCGCAGGTATTCGGGGAGCAGGTCCTTGTTGTACTCCTGGATGAGAATTTTCTTCGAATAGAGCTTGAGGCCGTGGTCGGTGCGCGTGCGCAGGACACCGCGATCCAGCTTGCGCGGGACGTAGAGCAGGCTGCGGATGTCGACCGGCACGTCGGCCATCATGTGGACGTGCAGCAGCGGCTCTTCAAAATCCAGCGTCAGTTGGCGATAAAAGTCCTTGTACTCCGGCTCCTCCACCTCCGAGGGCGATTTGCGCCACAGCGCGGCCTGCTGGTTGACGACCTCATCCTTGACGTAGATGGGAAACGAGATATAGTCGGAGTGCTTTTTGACGATCTGCCGCAGCCGCCAGGCCGACGCGAACTCTGCGGCGTCATCCTTGAGCTTGATCTCGATAGTCGTCCCCCGCTCCTCCTTCTCGGCCGGCGCGAGGGTGAAGCGGCTGTCGCCGCGCGAGGTCCAACGCCAGGCTTGCCCTTCAGAGTGGTAGGAGCGCGTAGTCACGGTGACGTCCTCCGTGACCATAAAGACCGAGTAGAACCCGACGCCAAACTGGCCGATGATGTCCGTTACACGGGCGTCCGCCGGGCGCTGGCCCTCCTCCAACCCCTTCAAGAACGCCATCGCGCCAGAGTGGGCGATGGTGCCCAGGTTCTCGATCAACTCCTCGCGCGTCATGCCGATGCCCGTGTCGGAGACGGTAAGGGTGTGGGCCTCCTCGTCAAAATCGAGATGGATCGCCAACTCGGCGTCGGGGTCGAGGACGTCGCGGTTGGTGAGCATCTCGAACTGGATGCGATGGAGCGCGTCGGAGGCGTTCGAGATCAGCTCGCGCAGGAATATCTCGCGCTCGGTGTACAGCGAGTTGGCGAGGATGTTGAGCAACTGCTGCACCTCGGCGCGAAATTCGAGCGTTTCTTGAGTCATGATAACCTCCCTTTTGCAATCAGGCGAAAAATACCTGTAGGAATCCAAGTAAATATTGTACTGCAAAGGTATTAAAAAAACGTTAAACGCGGGTTAGGAAATCTTAACATTCGCCAAACTCGTCCCAGACAAGCTATTATAATACGTTCACGCTCGGCGTCAACATCGCGAATTTATAGTAAGCACATGATCGAGACAATTTGCTCTCGCAAATCTTTGCCTCAGGTACACTGGTAAGGTACAAGGCAGAAAGATACCTAGTGGTCATTTCGCAACAACCGCTTGCTTGAGCCGGTTGACGTGATGGCGAAAGTATTAACGTGATCATGTGCATGTTCAATGTGCTCATCTATTCTTCCTGCTCGAAGATGATCCCACCATCAGGCCACTCGTGTGCGCTGCCGCTTGCAGTTGTGCCGCCACCTGGATGATGCTACAATACAAACGGCCTTAGCGCTTTAGGGGGCCCGAGACGAAGACCAAGGCGGCGACACCCACCCTGGGTGACATTCTAGCACGTGTCTATGGACCAGCCGCCTGCTCAACGTCGAGTAAGGCGCGGCGGTGTTTGTTTCTCAAACTCCACTACCAGCAAGAGTATTGCTATCGCCGATCATCAATCCACTCAACCGGAACTGTTCGCCGTCCCCTGCCCCCGTTGCGCATGCTATCAAACGCTACTGCGGTTTTGACATATCGTCTCCCTGTGGTAAACTAGAGGCGAGTCTAGCTGATGGTCAAGCTCTACCCCAAGCAAAGTCGTCCTACTCGCAGTCGTAGCGGGGTGAAAGGAGACTCCCGGTGCACAGCACGCTCAGCGAGGCCGACCGTAACCTCCAGCATCTACAGGCAGAACTAGGGCGAATTGACATTCTGATTCGCCGCGAGGTTCGGCGTTGGCAACTGGCGGGGCAAGACCCATCCGATGATTTTCGCGGCCTCTACCTCTCCGACGATCAGGCCGAGAGTCTGTTAGCCCGCTCCTTTGGCGCCAGTTGGGGACAGATGGTTGAGCTTGCACCCGAAGAGGCGCAGGCTTTTGCTTCGGCCCAGGCTGAGGCCGCTCAGCGGGCCGAAGCGCTGGCAAAGACAGTTCGAAAGCAAGGTCAGCTTACTCGCCTGGAACATCTGGCTGCTACGTTTGGCCTCGACCGCTTTGAGCTGGATGCGTTTTTGATCTGTCTCGCCCCCTCGCTCGACCTACGCTACGAGCGGATCTATGGCTATCTACAAGACGACGTCACCCGCAAGCATCCCAGCGTCAATCTGGTGCTGGATCTATTGTGCGACCCCGGCCCAGAGCGGTTTGAAATGCTATCACGCTTCACCGACGACGCTCCGTTGTTCAAATACGATCTCCTGGAACGCACGCCCGAGTCAGAGACAGAGAAGGCAGCGCTCCTGAGCCGCGCCCTGTATCCTGATGCGGCTATCGTCGCCTGGCTCCTGGGTGGATACGAACCACATGCCGAACTGAGACCTCACACCCGATTGCTCCGGCCGCAGGAGAACGAGGAAGATCGCCTGCTGGCAGCCGAGGTATGGCCGGACCTGGAGCGCGCCATTGACCAAAAACCCGTGATGGTCTTCTACGGTTCCAACAGAGCGGGACAACAGGCGGCGGCCAGGATCGTCGCGGCGCACAGCTTTTCTCATTCCCCGACGCATTCTCAAGCTCAGGAGCCGCGTCCACTTCTCCAGATGAACCTGGAATCCGTGACCACGGCCGGACAATCCCCACGCCGCGCCCTGGAGCTGGCGCTGCGCGACGCACGCCTGATCGGGGCCATCCCCTATCTGGTAGGATGGGATGCCTGCTTGAAAGACGGCGCCCCTCAACCGGGCCTGCTGGCCGAATTGTGCGCCTACCCCCACCTGGTCATCGTCGCCGGACAGGCTCCGTGGCAGGCGCAGGATACGGAAAGAGAACGCACGTTGCTCTGGGTAGATTTTCCCGTTCCAACCTATCCGCAGCGCAAAACACTGTGGGATCACTTTGTGAATCAGGCCCAGCCAGAGACACCCTTGGACGTAACCGAACCGGCGGGGCAGTTCATCCTGACCGCCAGCCAGATCCGGGACGCGGTGGCGACGGCCAAGGATCTGGCTGCTCGGCGCGGCGGCCCGCTTCGGGACACCGACCTCTTCGCGGCGGCCCGTGTTCACTCCAACCCGCGCCTCTCCAGTCTGGCGCGCGAGATCGTGCCCCGCTATACCTGGGAAGACATCATCCTGCCCGATGACCAGCTCGCCCTCCTGCACGAGATCGTCGCCACCGTGCGCGGGCGGCCCAAGGTGCTGGAGGAGTGGGGGGTGGGGAAAAAGCTCGCCGCCAGCGACGGCGTCACGATGCTCTTCGCCGGGCCGCCAGGCACGGGCAAGACGATGGCCGCCGAGGTCATCGCAGCCGAGTTGAGCCTGGAGCTCTACAAGATCGACCTTTCCACCATCGTCAGCAAATACATCGGCGAGACGGAAAAGAACCTGGAGCGCATCTTTAGCGAGGCACAGAGCAGCAGCGCCATCCTCTTCTTCGACGAAGCCGACGCTCTCTTTGGCAAGCGCTCCGAGGTGAAGGACTCGCACGACCGGTATGCCAACATCGAGATCAGCTATCTTTTGCAGCGCATGGAGGCCTACGACGGTGTGACTATCCTGGCCACCAACCTGCGCGCTAACCTGGACGAGGCATTTACCCGCCGTCTTCAGTTCGCCGTTGACTTTCCCTTCCCCGAAGAGGAATACCGATTGCGCATCTGGCAGACTCTCTTTCCGGCCGACGTGCCTCGCGCGTCCGATCTGGACATGGCGCTGCTGGCCCGCCGCTTCAAACTGGCAGGGGGCAATATCCGCAACGTCATCGTCAACGCTGCCTTCCTGGCCGCCGCGGAGGATAGCCCGGTCGCTATGGAACATCTCCTTCACAGCACTCGTCGTGAACTGCAAAAGATGGGGCGGCTGGTAGACGAAGCCGATATGGTTATCGGCTAACATAACCACGAGGCATTCTGGCTCGGTCCGCTTTGTTAATAGGCTAACCAAGCTCTATTCAATTGGGGGAGGGGATGCAGGAGACAGAGTGCCCAAATTGCGGCAGAAAGATCAGGGGCCGGGCCGAGCAGTGTCTCTTCTGCGGAAAGAAGCTGAAGGGCCAAGCAGGCGGTGGGGCAGCGCGCGAGGGACGCCCTGGGCTTCCTCTATGGGCTCTCATCGTCGGCATTCTCCTTGTGATCCTGTGCTGTGTCTTTACCGTTCGACCGGGTGCTCTTTCGGGCATCGCGGCCAGGTTGCAGGAGTTGGACGTTCCATCTCTGGTGAGGGACACTCCTACTTCATCCCCGACCAACACATCTGTGCCTACCCGTACTCCCACATCGTACTCCCACATCAACCCCGACGTCGACACCGACGCCAACACCGACACCTACCTCTGAATTCACGCCAACGCCAACTCGTGAACCGACGCCAACGCCGACGCCTCCTACTCCCTTGCTGCCGGATACCGGCGGATTGGTGAGCTGGCCCCTCGTACTGTGGGCGCTGGGAGTGACGATGGCACTCCTGGGTTGGGGCTGGCTGTGGCGTCGCTCAAAGGATAGGAGAAATTGACTAGTTCCAGGCTATTGCAATCGCTGAGGTTATCGTGTGTAATGAATTGGGTGTGTTTCATTTCGGTTGGAGGTAGTCGCGGTTTCCATACCGCGCGCTATGGAAAGCGCGGCTACTCAACCCATTTGAAACACACCCTAATGAATTAGTCGCTTCACAGGGCGGTGGAAGGTCGGTTGGAAGAACGGTGGCCTCCTCTCCCATCATGTTGTTGTCCTCAATTTGGCCACATTCGTTTTTCTTGCCAGGAGATAGTGTGGCCTATGAAGAGCGTCTGTAGCCAGTTTCGCAATATTCCCCAGAGCCTCGAAATCAGGTCTCTGGACCGTTCTCATTCTTATAGACGCTTGCCATTTCTTTCGACCGCCTTGCATTGTTCGTGTGACCTATTTGGAGTAAGGAGGAGGCGATGCCAACTCATCAAAAGCATAACCCAAACGGCGTGAGAGAAACAGGGCAAAGGCGCCGAACATCCAAGGCGACTGATCGGAGCCCAGTCGCGCTGGCGCAGCAGCCCGATCCGCTCGTGTTGCAGCGAGCGGTAGAAAATCCGGGCACAGCCTCGCCCGACGCTATCCTGGCCTTGCAGGGCGCGGCTGGCAACCGGGCCGTCTCGAACTTGTTGCAGGCCAAGCTGGTCGTCGGCCCAGCGGGGGATCGGTACGAGAAGGAGGCCGACCGAGTGGCAGAGCAGGTCATGGCCATGCCCACCCCGTTGGCGGAGCGAGGGGGCAGAGGAGCAAGGGAACAGGGAGAAGCAGCACAGGCGCCGTCACCTCTCCAACGTCAGGCCGAAGAGGAAGAAGAACTCCAGATGAAGCCGCTGGCGAATACGATCACTCCGCTGGTACAACGCCAGGCGATACCGGAGGAAGAGGAGCTGCTACAGGGAAAGCGGGAGACCGGCGCAGTTCAGCGGCAGGAGTTGGAGGAAGAGGAGCTGCTACAGGGGAAGCGGGAGCCTGGCGCGGTTCAGCGGCAAGCATTGGAGGAAGAGGAACTGCTACAGGGGAAGCGGGAGACCGGCGCAGTTCAACGGCAAACGTTGGAGGAAGAGGAACTGCTACAAGGGAAATCCGAGATCCGCAATCCAGCGGGCGGTTTTGCGGTTGGCGATGACGTCAAGAGCCGCCTGACCGACCTGAAAGGTAATGGCAGTCCCTTGCCCGACGAACTCCGCGCGGATATGGAGGCTCGCTTCGGGGTCGGCTTTGGCGCGGTGCGGGTCCACGCCGACGGCGAGGCGGGCAAGCTAAACCGGGACTTGCACGCTCGCGCCTTTACTCACGGGAGCGACATCTACTTTGGCCCAGGCCGCTACGACCCCGACTCCAGCGCCGGTAAGCGGCTGTTGGCTCACGAGCTGACCCACGTGGTGCAGCAGACTGGGGGGCAGGCTCAGCACCAGACAGAACATCGATCCCACGGCGCGAATGGTGCATTTGCGATGCACACACAGTCTCAAGGGGCTGTGTTGCAGCGTGCCAGAATCGGCGCGTCAAGGGAGGAAAAGGATGAGGAAATCGCAAAACACTTTGGCAAGGAAACTCGGTGGGAAAGTATGCCCGACCTGATCAAGGAAAGCTACAGGCAACGCTATCAAGAAGAGACGGGGGGAACTCCCCCTACGTGGGAGGAAGAGCAACGTAAGAGACGGATCAAAGAGCGACAAGAGGAATTGGAGGAAGTAGGGGGTATGGAAATGGTGACGGAGGGGATTGCAAACCGCGAGGGAAACATACCCAAAGCCCCGCCGTTGCCCACAAGGCCGTTACTTAAACGTGGTCTTACGGAGGAGCAAGAGCAAGCGTGGCTTGAGAAACAGAGGGAAGAGCGACAAAAGGAACTGGCGCAGGTGGGAAGCAGGCAAGTGGTGACAAAGAGAACTACAAGCCGCTGGGACAGGTTCAAGAAAGGCGCCTCCCAGTTCTTTTCCAAACTTGGGGGAAAGAAGGAATCCAAGACACCAACGCCCTCTGAGAAAGTGGAATCGGAGCCGTTAACCCCTGGTGAAAAGGTCGAGTCGAAGAAGACAAAATCGCCCGGCGCCTGGGAGACATTCAAGTCGGGCTGGGGGCTGGCGGGCCAAAACCTCAAATGGGGGTTGACGAGCGCCTTTCTGCCGCCTGGCGTGTCGCTCGCCATGGCGAGGCGTAGTGCGTTTCAACAGAGACAGGGCACGTCCCTGACGCCTGGGCCCCAGTTGACGCGGCCGGGGTTGCGACCGCGTCACAAGGTCTCTCCCGAACCACGGCTTTCTCATAAAACCTCGGCTGGTAAAGTAGCCGCAAATGTGTATACTGAGCGGGACAATCAATGCCAGTTGGAGGTGACATTTGTCCCGCAAATCACTGTCACAACAAGCGCATGATCCA
>DAOTUB010000093.1:0-6644 GCA_034437455.1 Anaerolineae bacterium
AGCGGAGAAGCGTATCGAAACCAAGCGGGTCTTTTCGGGGCAATTTGGCTTCCGAGAGCCGCTTGGCTTCGATACACCCTTTCGCTATGCTCCAGGGCACTCAGCCGGCGCTGTCCCCTGAACGCTTACTCCTCCTGAACCATGCTCAATGCAGTCAAGACGACTTTAGAAACTGACCGAGCCGCTCCGCTGCTTTCCGAACCTGCTCCGTCGGCGCGGTGGCAGAGATGCGCACGTATCCCTCGCCAGCCGGGCCAAAGTACGAGCCGGAAGCGATCGCGACGCCCGCCTGCTCCAGCAACGCCCGCGCAAACTGTTCCGATGACTCCCATTCACCTGGAATCCGCGCCCAGATGTAGAGCGTGGCAGGAGGGCGGGATGTGCTCATGCTCGTCCCCGCAAGTCCTTCCACGAGAATATCCAGCCGCTCCCGGTAGATCTCGTTGCGCTCGGCGATCCATGCGGGTGAGATGGAGAGCGCCCGGACGGCCGCCTCTTGCACCGGACGAAACATCCCCGTGTCCACGTTCGACTTGAGTTGAGCGAGGGCCGCCAGGGTCTCGGCGTTGCCCACCGCCATCCCCACGCGCCAGCCCGCCATATTGTACGTCTTGGAGAGCGAGTTAAACTCTACCGCCACGTCCGTCGCGCCCTCCACCTGCATCACGCTGGGGGCCACGTAGCCATCGTAGGTCACGTCGGCGTAGGGCGCGTCGTGGCAGAGCAGTAGGTCGTTCTGCCGCGCAAACTCGACCGCCTGGGCCAGGAATTCCAACGGATTGGAAGAATTCGCATCGGCTGTGGCGCCGGTGGGGTTGTTGGGATAGTTCAGCCAGAGCAAGACCGCCTTGTCGAGCGCGTCGGATGGGATGGCGTCGAGATCCGGCAAAAAGTCGTTCTCGGCCAACAGCGGGAAGGTGTACACCTCTGCCTCGGCCAGCATCGTGCCCATGGTGTAGGGCGCGTAGCAGGGATCGGGCACCAGGACCCCGTCACCGGGGTCGAGACAGGCCAGGGCCAGGTGGGTGATCCCCTCCTTGGAGCCGAGGAGCGGCATCACCTGGCTACCGACGTCGAGCGATACGCCGAATCTCCTTTCATAATACGCGACGATCGCCTCGCGCAGCGGGGGAATACCGCCATAGCCGGGATAGCCGTGACGGTCATATTTGCGCGCGGCCCCACAGAGCGCCTCGACGATCTCGTCGGGCGGCGGCATATCCGGGTTGCCCACGTCCAGCCGGATCACGTCCACGCCTTGCTGGCGGACGGCGTTGATGTGCTTCGCCCAGCGGGCGAAATGGTAAGGCGGTATGTTCGACAAGCGAGTAGAGCGTTTCATTCAGTGTTCTCCTTATTGGTTAGATTTTGAAGGGTATAAACCTGCACGGGTTCACGTTTTCCGCGCACCGGCACCTGCCCGACGGGTCGCAGCAACTCGGGCGATTGCGCGGCTGCCGCCGTCGCCTCGCTGATCAGGACGGCGGCGTCCAACTCTTTCGTCATCGAATCCAAACGGCTGGCCAGGTTGACCGCGTCGCCGATGACCGTGCACTCCAGCCGTTCCGAGCTGCCCACGTTTCCGGCCAATATCTGCCCGGTCGCCACGCCCACGCCGATGCGCAGCGAAGGCTCTCTCCGACGGACCTGGTCTTGATTGAAAGTCTCGAGCGCCCGCAGCAGCATCCCGGCCGTCTGTATCGCGCGCCGGGCATGATCGGCTGCCGGGTTGAGCGGCGTGCCGAAAACGGCCAGCAGGCTATCGCCGCCAAATTTGTTGACCAGCCCGCCGTGCTCGATGACGACATCGGACATGGCGTCGAAATAGCGGTTGAGCAACGCGATCAAAGCATCCGGTTCCAACCGTTCGGTCATCGAGGTGAAACCACGAATGTCGGCAAAGAGGATCGTGGCGTCCGTCATCTGCCCGCCCAGCTCGACCCCGTGCTCAATGGCGTGCTCGGCGACCTGCGGCGTCACGTAGAGACTGAACAGACGCCGGATGACGTCCTCGCGGCGCAGCCCGTCGACCATCGCGTTGAACCCCTCTGCCAGGCGGCCCAGTTCGTCGTTCGAGGTGACCTCCAGCCGGTGCTCCAGATCGCCGTCCTGCACGGTGTCCATGCGTTTGCCCAGCGTCTCCAGCGGCTCGATCAGCGACGCGCCCAGCGTTTGAGCGAGCACCGCTGCCTCGAGCGCGCCCACGATGGCGAGGAACAACTCCAGGCGCAACAGCTTGGCGAGCAACGCTTCGGGCTGCGACGAGTTTGCGATCTGCACGGCCTGGTTGTAGGAGAGAACCGCCAGGAGTATCAGCGGCATAGCGCCCATCACGAACAGGATGAGCATGCGTCTCCTGATGGTCATACGAAAAGCAGGAGTTTGGCTCAACACTCCATCGGGGAAGAAGAGAGAGAGTTCAGAACGCCAGACTCTTTCGCTGGCAAAATAGACCAGGGCAGCCGTGATCGGCCCGGCGATACCAACGGCGCCTAGCGCAATGATGACAAACGACGTCCAATCAAATCCAGGTTCTTGACCGACAAAACCCGCGAAGATCCCAGAGAAAAGTCCAGCCAATAACCACATCCCCCACGAAACGCCGGCCGAGTACGCCGGCACGTGCAGCGCCAACTGGCGAATGCGCGGCGCAGCCGGTTCACACTCACCGCCCCGGGTAGCCTCGAGATACCAGGCCCACATAGGCGCTTCTCGTCGCCCCGCGATGGAACTGCCCAATATCAATAGACTCACCGTCATCAGGATCATGATGAGCACTGTCGGATCAAACCCAGTCGCCGCTTCCTCTGTAGAGCCGAATTGAACGTTGGAGAAATAGAACGTGGTCAAAAAAGCTCCGCAGACGTTGGCCCCTACAGTGATCCACGTGAGATGCCGTCGGATACGCCGGTAACGCGCGCTCGGTTTCATCGCGCCTCCTCCTCACGGTCTATCAAATAATCCAGCAGCGCCGTCAATCCCAAAAGATAGCTGCGCCAGCCCAAGCCGCTGATCTGCCCCACGCAAACGGGCGCGATGAGCGATGTGTGACGGAACGGCTCGCGGGCGTGGATGTTCGAGAGATGCACCTCCACCGCCGGAAGGCCCACCCCGGCGATCGCATCGCGCAGCGCGATACTGGTGTGCGTGTACGCGCCGGGGTTGATGAGCACGCCGTCGGCCCAGCCCAGCGCCTCGTGCAGCGCGTCGATGAGCGCGCCCTCGTGGTTGGATTGGACGACGCGCAACTCCGCGCCGCGTTCAGCCGCCGTCGCACGCAGCGCCGCGTTGATTTCGTCCAGCGTCGTGTGGCCGTAGGTATCAGGCTCTCGCTGCCCCAGCAGGTTGAGGTTGGGACCGTGGAGCACCAGGACCTGGAGAGTTTTCATCTTGCCCCCAATTTTCGCAGCACAAATTTTACCGTATCCTGCGGCACATCCTCGACGACTTCGACCTCGCCGATGGCGCGAGGAAGCACCCAACGCAGTCCACGCCCGCGCTTCTTCTTGTCGTGCGCCATCGCCTCCCAGATCTCATCCGCGTCGAAGGGAGGGCAGCGCACCGGCAGCTCCCAGGCCGCGAGCGCCGCCTCGATGCGGTCGGCAAGCGACGGGTCCGCCCGCCCCAACCTGACGGCGATCCGCGCCGCAGCCACCATCCCGATGCTGACCGCTTCGCCGTGGCGCAGGCAGAAGCCGCTCAGTTTCTCCAGCCCGTGCCCCACGGTATGCCCCAGGTTGAGCGCGGCGCGGCGGCCCTGTTCAAAGGGATCCTCTTCGACGACGTCAATTTTGACCCGCAGTGCGCGGGCGAGCTGGGCGGTAGAGATTGGAGAACGGGGATTCGCTTCCAATTCAGCGAAGAGATCGGGCGCGCCGATGACGCCGTGCTTGATCGTCTCGGCCATGCCAGAACGGATTTCCGCAGCGTCGAGCGTCGCCAGCACAGCAGGGTCGATGAGTACCATCACGGGCTGCTTGAACGCGCCGACGAGGTTCTTGCCCTGAGGGAGGTCGACGCCGGTCTTGCCGCCCACGCTGGCGTCTACCATCGCCAGGAGCGTCGTGGGTATCTGGGCAAAGCGCACGCCGCGCATAAAGGAGGCTGCTGCAAAGCCCGCTATATCGCCGGTCACGCCGCCGCCCAGCGAGAGCACCGTGCCGCTGCGATCCAATCCGCCAGCGAGAAACTGGTCGTAAAGCGTGGCGACGGTAGCGAGGGTCTTGTGCTGCTCGCCATCGGGTATGGAGCAAACAAAGGGCTGAAACCTCGCCGATCGCAGAGCATCCTCAACTTGCTTGCCGTAGAGCGGCGCGACAACGGGGTTGGAAACGACAGCGACGCGAGTCCCTTCTGGTACGTTCGCCGCACGCAGCGTCCCTCCAACGTGCGCCAACAGCCCATCGCCAATGTGAATTTCATACTGGCCGCCGGGGCAACGAACAGGAAGAGTGATGATGTCTGTCAGCCCAATCACCTGTGTAGCTACCTCCTCGATTGAAAGTTTTGTAGTATCAATCTGCCAGGGGATAGCCGTATAAGCCTCGCGGCGCTTCTCCAACAGCCGCTCGATCTCGGCGCGAGGGTCGGCCACGTCGAGCAGTGGACGATCCGCGTTGTCGTTCACTCGCCGCATAATCTCGTCCGCGTCGCAGGTCAGGCAGACGACGGCGCCGCTCTCCATCATTTGCGCCCGATTCGCAGGATCAATCAGCGCACCGCCGCCCGTAGCGATCACCAGCCCTTGGCGCGCGCTCAACTCCTCGCAGAGCGTGGACTCGAACTGTCGGAACGCAGCCTCGCCATCCTCGGCAAAGATGCGCGGGATAGGCTTCCTCGCTCGCGTCTCGATCTCCACATCCATGTCCACGAAAGAATGATCCAGTCGTCGGGCAACCTCCCGCCCGACGGCGGTCTTGCCCGTGCCCATAAAGCCGGTCACGATGACGTTGCTCATCTCGCCATCTCCGCCAGGCTGTCGCCGCCCAGTTTCTCCAACAGCGCGTCCGCCAGCACCCAGGCGACCATCGCCTCCCCGACGACCGCGGCGGCGGGCACGGCGCAGACGTCGGAACGTTGGTACTGCGTCTCGGCCTGCTCGCCCGTGGCGAGGTCGACCGAGCGCAACGGTGTGACGGTGGTCGGGATGGGCTTCATCGCCGCCCGCACCACGATGGGCTGACCGTTGCTCATGCCGCCTTCGATGCCTCCGGCGCGGTTCGAGTTTCGGGTTATAGGTTTCGGGTTTCGAGTTTCGGTTGTGCTCACCACAATCTCGTCGTGTACCTGGGTGCCAGGGCGGCGGGCATTCTCAAAGGCTGGGCCGATCTCCACGCCCTTGATGGCGGGGATGGACATGACCGCCATCGCCAGCCGCGCGTCGAGCCGTCGCTCCCAGTGGACGTGGCTGCCGAGGCCAACCCGAACACCGGTACTCGTAACAACAAAGAGGCCGCCGAGCGAATCGCCCGCCTCTCGCGCTGCGTCAATCGCCGCACGCATCCGCTCGGCGGCCTCCTCGTCGGGGCAGCGCACGTCGTTGCCCTCTGCCAATGCCCAGAGATCCTCCGCTGGCCGATCGGGGATCGCAGCGACGACGTCCCCGATCGCGGCGACGTAGCTGCCGACGGCGATGTCGAAAGCGGCGAGCAGGAGCTTTGCCAGCGCGCCCACCGCCACTCGCGCCGCCGTCTCACGCGCGCTGGCCCGCTCCAACACAGGCCGCGCGTCGCCCAAGCCGTACTTGACCATCCCGGCATAGTCGGCGTGGCCGGGGCGGGGCACAGTCAATTTTGGCAGGTCGCCCGCGGCCCAGCGGGCGCGCCAGTTGGGCCAGTCGCGGTTTTCGATGCGCAGGCTCACAGGCGCGCCCGTCGTCTGGCCTGCAAGGACCCCGCCCAGGATCTCCACGCGGTCCCGCTCGATCTTCATCCGCCCGCCGCGGCCATAGCCGGACTGGCGACGGGCCAGGTCGCGGTCGATCGCTTCCACTTCCACTGCCAACCCGGCAGGCAGCCCCTCCACGATGGCGGTCAGGCAGGGGCCGTGGGATTCTCCGGCGGTCAGGAATTGTAGCATGGGTATCTCCTAGCCATCTCGTTGTACAGGATTGCAGTATACCTCAATCTCGCCCGCTTTGAAAGCCAGCGACCAAGTCTGCTTCACCTGACGCACGATATCGGATACGTCCACCACGTTCCACACGCCCCAGTTGCGCCAGAGGTTGTCTGCGACTACAAAACGGGCGCTTCTGTGATCGGGGTCGAAGGCGAATCGATCCGCAGGGATGTCCGCTGGCAAATGCGGCGTCTCCTGACCCGTGGCCGCGACGGTCATTTGGAAATCGGCCACGTTTGCCCGCAAGAGCCAGGCCAAGGCGGGGGAGGCGATAATCACGTCGTCAGCGCCGGTCTGGCTCTTGACAAATCCGGCTGCCTGCCGGGCATCGTCTGGGTTGATCAAGAATGGATCGATCTCCGTGCTGAATCCATCGCGCGTTTGCCTGGCCGACCACACTACCGAGGTGAGGAACGGAGATATGACTACCGCGAAAAGTATCAAATTGACGCCGATCGACAGGAATCTGCCGGGCGACCATCCCCAATTCTCAAACAGGGAAAGCAACGCGCCCTGGAGCGCTCGCG
>DAOTUB010000094.1:0-8440 GCA_034437455.1 Anaerolineae bacterium
AGCGGAGAAGCGTATCGAAACCAAGCGGGTCTTTTCGGGGCAATTTGGCTTCCGAGAGCCGCTTGGCTTCGATACACCCTTTCGCTATGCTCCAGGGCACTCAGCCGGCGCTGTCCCCTGAACGCTTACCATCTAGCAATCGCTGTGTCACTAATCAAGTACCATCTATATCGAAAAGGAGTCAGCACAATGAAGACACGAATTGGTTTGTATCTATCGGCTATGTTACTACTCTGCTTGATCGCCGCCTGCGCACCCGCGCCGACAGAGCTCCCATCCGCGCCAACAGACCCGCCGCCGGCAGAGACCCTGCGCACCGAGCTCACCCTGGCCATCGGCGGAGAGCGCGAAGAAGGGTATGACCCCACCACCGGCTGGGGACGCTATGGTTCGCCATTGTTCCAGAGCACCCTGCTGGCCCGCGACAATAGTCTCAACATTGTCAACGATCTGGCCGAGAGCTACCAGGTCAGCGACGACGGGCTGGTGTGGACGGTCAAAATCCGCCCAGACGTCAAATTCTCCGACGGGCAGCCCCTCACCGCCGCCGACGTGGTCTACACCTTCGAGGCCGCCGGCGGCAGCGGCAGCGTGGTCGACCTAACCCAGCTCGAATCGGCCGCCGCGCTCGATGACTATACGGTCGAGCTGCGCCTCAAACAGCCGCAGAGCACCTTTGTCAACCGCCTGATCACCCTCGGCATCGTGCCGCAGCACGCCCACGGCGACGATTACGCCCGCAATCCCATCGGCTCCGGGCCATACACGCTGGTCCAGTGGGACGAGGGACAGCAATTGATCGTCGAGGCCAATCCCCATTACTATGGCCCCAAGCCCCACTTTCAGCGGCTCGTCTTTTTGTTCCTGGAAGAAGACGCGGCCTTTGCCGCCGCGCAGGCCGGGCAAGCCCATGTGGTGGCCGTCCCGCCGGCGCTGGGTAAGCAGGCGGTGGCCGGCATGCGCGTGCTGCCCGTTCCCAGCGTGGATAACCGCGGCCTCATGTTCCCCATGGTTCCCAATACCGGCGCAGAGACCGCCGACGGCTACCCCATCGGCAACGACGTCACCGCCGATCCCGCCATCCGGCAGGCGATCAACTATGTGGTCGATCGCCAGGCGTTGGTGGACGGCGTGCTCGAAGGGTTTGGCGCGCCCGCGTATGGCCCGGTGGATGGCCTGCCCTGGTGGGAGCCGACCACCGCTCTCGAGGACGCCGATGCAGCCAAAGCGCAACAGATCCTGGCGGACGGTGGATGGGCCGACGCGGACGGCGACGGCGTGCTGGACAAGGATGGCCTACGGGCCGAGTTCTCGCTGGTCTATCCGGCATCTGACAGCACGCGCCAATCACTGGCCCTGGCCGTGGTCGATATGGTCAAACCGCTCGGCGTCTCGATCCAACTGGCGGGCAAGAGCTGGGACGAGATCCAGACCATGATGTACAGCAACGCCGTGCTCTTTGGCTGGGGCAGTCACGACCAGATCGAGATGTACAATCTATATCACAGCAGCATGGCCGGGCAGGGCTGGTACAACACCGGCTTTTACAGCAATCCCACGGTGGACGCCAACCTGGATAGCGCGCTGAGCGCCGTCACCGAAGCCGACGCCATCCCCTACTGGAAAAAGGCGCAGTGGGACGGCGCGACCGGCTTTGCCGCCCAGGGCGACGCCGCCTGGGCCTGGCTGGTCAACCTGGATCACGTCTATTTCGTCAGCGAGTGCCTGGACGTGGGCCAACAGCGCGTCCAACCCCATGGCCACGGCTGGCCGATCACGGCCAACATTGTCGAGTGGACGTGGACCTGCCCGTGAGGTCTGACGCGATGAATGTGTGGACATTTTTGGGTCGCAAGCTGGCGCGTCTGGCCTTGCTCCTGGCGACGCTTTCCGCCGTCTCTTTCGCGCTGGTCAGCCTGTCGCCCTTTGACCCGGTGAACGCCTACGTCGGCGCCGACATGCTGCTGGTGGGACCGGAGCAGCGGACGCTGATCGCCGAGCGCTGGGGGCTGAACGACCCGCCCGTGCAGCGCTACCTGCGCTGGCTGGGGCGCGTGGCGCAGGGCGATCTGGGCGTGTCCGCCATCTACCGCCAGCCGGTGGCGCGCGTCATCGGACGGCGTTTCCTGGCCTCGCTGGGCCTGATGGGCGCCGCCTGGGCCATCTCTGGCGTGCTGGGCTTTGGCCTGGGCGTGCTGGCCGGCGCGCGCGCCGGCTCGCCCTTTGATCGCCTGGTGCGTTGGTTTGCGTATATCATGGCCTCCACGCCCACCTTTTGGCTGGCGCTGCTGCTGCTGATCGTCTTTTCGGTGGCGCTCAAGTGGACGCCGGTCTGCTGCGCGGCCCCGCCGGGCGTTCCGGCGCAAGAGGTGACGTGGCTCCAACGCCTGCACCACCTGCTCTTGCCGGCGGCCACCCTCAGCATCCTGGGTACCGCTAACGTAGCCTTGCACACCCGCCAGAAGCTGATCGGCGTGTTGAACAGCGATTACGTGCTCTTTGCCCGCGCCCAGGGGGAGACGCCGCGCGGCGTGGTCTGGCTGCACGGCCTGCGCAACATTGCCCTGCCGGCCATCACGCTCCAATTCGCCTCGTTGAGCGAGCTGTTCGGCGGCTCGGTGCTGGCCGAGCAGGTGTTCGCCTACCCCGGGCTGGGGCAGGCCACCACCCAGGCCGGGCTGCGCGGCGACGTGCCGCTGCTGCTGGGGATCGTGCTCTTTAGCGCGGTCTTTGTGTTCACCGGCAACACCCTGGCCGACCTGGTCTACCGAGCGCTCGACCCGCGCATTCGCCTGGGAGAATCGCTATGATAGGCCAACGCGAGCGTGGCAGCGCGGGCAACCGGCGGCGACGAACGATATGGGCGGCCGGCCTGAGCCTGCTTCTCTTGGTGGGCATCGTCGCGCTCGGCCAGGCGTTGGGCGCGACGGGGCTGGAAACCCACCTGGAGGCGCGCAACCAGGCGCCCGGTTGGGCGCATCCCTTTGGCACCGACTGGATGGGGCGAGATATGCTCACCCGCACCCTGCGCGGCTTGACGATCAGCCTGGCCGTCGGGTTGAGCGCCAGCGTGTTCAGCGCCGGGCTGGGCCTGCTGCTGGGCATGGTCTCGGCCACGCTCGGCGGCAAAGTGGACGCGGCCATCACCTGGCTGATCGACCTCTTTATGAGCCTGCCGCACCTGGTGGCGCTGATCCTGATCTCGTTCACCCTGGGCGGCGGGCTGGCCGGCGTGGTGGCCTCGGTGACGGCCACCCACTGGACCGGCCTGGCGCGCATCATCCGCGCGGAAGTGCTGCAACTCAAGGCCGCCGACTATGTGCACCTATCCGCCCGGCTGGGCCGCTCGCGGTGGTGGGTCGCGCGCTATCACATCCTGCCGCACCTGCTGCCCCAGTTCATCGTGGGCCTGATCCTGCTCTTTCCGCACGCCATCCTGCACGAGGCCGGGATCACCTTCATCGGGATCGGCTTGTCGCCGCACCAGCCGGCGGTGGGCATCATTCTCTCTGAATCAATGCGCCATCTTTCGACCGGGCGCTGGTGGCTGGCCGTGTTGCCCGGCCTGGCGCTGCTGGTCATGGTCAAGGCGTTCGACGTGTTGGGCGAGAGCGTGCGCGCCCTGATCGACCCCAGGACGTCCCAGGAGTAAGCGATGTTATCTGTACGCGATCTATCCATCACTTTCTCGATGTACACGACCGGGCTACAGCGGCGGGAATTTACCCCCATCACCGGCCTCGATCTGGACGTCGAAAGCGGACAGTTGACGGCCGTGGTCGGCGAGAGTGGCTCGGGCAAGAGCTTGCTGGCCCACGCGGTGCTGGGCATTCTGCCGCGCAACGCCCGCGTCACGGGCGACATGCATTTCCAGGGAGAGGCGCTGACCCCCGCGCGCCAGGCGGCGCTGCGCGGCAAACAGATCGCGCTGATCCCCCAGTCGGTGGCTTTTCTCGATCCACTCATGCGCGTCGGGCGACAGGTGCGCCGCGCCGCCGAGTTGAGCGGGCTGGACGGCATTGCCGATGCGGCGCAGCAGGCCGCCTTTCGTCGCTACCGCCTGCCGGATGCGGCCGCCGCGCTCTACCCATTTCAGGTTTCGGGCGGGATGGCGCGTCGGGTGCTGGTCGCCGCGGCCACGGTCGGCGACGCGGCGCTGATCATCGCCGACGAGCCAACCCCGGGTCTACACCCGGAGGTGGTCGCCGAGACGTTGCGTCACCTGCGCGAGCTGGCCGAGGAGGGCCGGGCCGTGTTGCTCATCACCCACGACATCGGCGCGGCGCTGACGGTGGCCGACCGGGTGGCCGTGTTCTATGCGGGGACCACGCTGGAAGTGGCCGCGGCGGGAGACTTTGCCGGCCGGGGGGAGGCGTTGCGCCATCCCTACACCCGGTCCCTGTGGCGCGCCCTGCCGCAAAATGACTTTACGCCGCTCCCCGGCGCTCAGCCCCTGCCCGACGCGCTGCCGGAGGGCTGTCTGTTCGCCGCGCGCTGCCGGCAGGCGACGCCGGAATGCCAAGCGGCGCGGCCGGCGCTGCGGCCGGTGCGCGATGGTCGGGTGAGGTGCATCCATGCTTGAAGGAAAAGACCTCGGATTCCGGTACGGCCCGCGCCAGCCATGGGTGTTGCGCGATCTCTCGATCTCGGTGACGCCCGGCGAGGTCGTCGGCCTGAGCGGGCCCAGCGGGCAGGGCAAGACGACGTTGGCCAAACTCCTGGCCGGCTACCTGCCGGCCGGCGCGGGCCAGGTGCAGGTGGACGGGCAACCCTTGCCCCGTCGTGGCTATTGCCCGGTACAGCTTGTCTTTCAGCATCCCGAGCTGGCGATCAATCCCCGCTGGCGGATGGCCCAGGCGCTAAACGAAGGCTACACGCCCGCGGCGGAATTGTTGGCGGCGCTCAACATCGAAACGCTCTGGCTGACGCGCTGGCCGCACGAACTGAGCGGCGGCGAGCTGCAACGCTTTGCCGTGGCGCGCGCTCTCGGGCCACAGACGCGCTACCTGATCGCCGACGAGATGACGACCATGCTCGACGCCAACACCCAGGCGCAGATCTGGCGCGTCGTGCTGGACCACGCCCGGCGGCATCGGGTGGGCGTGCTGGCGATCAGCCACGAAAGCCCGCTGTTGGCGCGCATCTGCGATCGGACGATCACGTTGTGAGCCAGTTGTCTTTAAGGAGCGTGCACGTGAATCAAACGCACAATCTCGAACAGACCACCGACCTGGTCTACCCACAACACGGGGGGCGCATGGTGCTCGTTGACTGGGCGATGCTCTACGCCCTGCTGCCCCACTGGATCGCGCGCAACCAGAGCCGCGCCGATGGCTTTCGGCAGTGGGCCCTGCACATCCAGGCCAACGGCCAGGACGAGACCGCGCAGCAGATCATTGAGGCAGCCGAGCGCATGGCGGCTTGCAATCAGGCGCTCGACGCGGCCCTCCAAGCATTGGAAGGGATACGTTGAATAAAACGGAGGTAAACGATGTGTACAGAAGAGCACGATGGCCATCATCACCACCACGATCACGCGCACGAGGGGGAAACTCCAACTGACAACCTGGCCAAGCTGCGCGTCCTGCTGCCCTACTGGATCGCGCACAACGATGATCACGCCGACGGCTTCCGGCAGTGGGCGGCGCGCGCCGCGGAAATAGGCCGGGACGAGAGCGCGCGGCAGATCGAGGCCGCGGCGGCGCGCATGGCCGCCTGCAACCAGGCGCTCGACGCTGCCCTCCAATCGTTGGAGGAAACAGGATGAGCCATCCGCCGAAAGCCTACCTCGTCACCGGCGGCGCCGGCTTCCTGGGCATCAACCTGATCCGCTACCTGCTGGCGCGGGGGCAGCGCGTGGCGTCGCTGGACATCGCGCCGCTCGACTATCCGGACGTGGCGGGCCGTGTGCGGGCGATCACGGGCGACATCCGCGACGCGCGGGCGGTGCAATCGGCGCTTGAGGGCGTGGACGTCGTCGTCCACGCGGCGGCGGCCCTGCCGCTGTACGCGCCGGCCGATATATTCTCCACCGAGATGGACGGCACCCGCATCGTGCTGGAAGAGGCGCTTCGAAAAAACGTGGAGCGGGTGATCCACATCTCGTCCACGGCCGTCTATGGCATCCCCGACCATCATCCTCTGCTAGAGACCGACCCGCTACAGGGCGTGGGGCCTTATGGCGAGGCCAAGGTGCTGGCCGAGCAGGTGTGCGAGGAATACCGGCGCCAGGGCATGTGCCTGCCCATCCTGCGCCCCAAGTCCTTCATCGGGCCGGAGCGGCTGGGCGTGTTCGCGCTGCTGTACGAATGGGCCAGGGACGGCAAACACTTTCCCATCCTGGGGCGGGGCGACAATCCGTACCAGCTCCTGGACGTGGAGGATCTGTGCCAGGCGATCTGGCTGTGCGCCACCCTGTCGCGCGAGACGGTGAACGACGCCTTTAACATCGGCGCCAGGGAATTCGGCGCGCCGCGGGCCGATTTTCAGGCCGTCCTAGATTATGCGGGACATGGTCGCCGGATTATTCCCATACCAGAAGGTCCGGCGATCCTGGCGCTGCGGGCGCTGGAGCGATTGGGCCTGTCGCCGCTATACCAGTGGATCTATGAGACGGTGGGCAAGGAATCCTTCGTTTCGATCGCCAAGGCCGAGGAGCGACTGGGGTTCCAGCCCCGCTATTCCAACCAGGAGGCGCTGCTGCGCAACTACCGCTGGTACGTCGAGCACGCCGACGGGACCAATGGCGTCAGCGGGATCACCCACCGCGCGCCGTGGGCGCAGGGGCTGCTCCGGCTGGCGAAAGCGTTCTTTTGAATGGATATCTGTCAAGAGGAGCCAGCATGCTGACGAGGGAAGCCATTTTCCGGCAGATTTACGCCGACTATGTGGAACCGATCCAGCAGATCGTGGCGGTAGAGTACGACAATGCCCTCCAGTCGCCCATCTACTTTCGCCATCGGAATCGCGACTATGAGGTCACGGAGGTCATTGGGCGTTTTCGCACATCGCCGTCCGACCCGTCGGTGCTCTACCTGCTGCGCGCCCACGACGAGGTCTATGCACTTTACCGCGACCTGGCCAGGTCAGCAAGTCCATTTCTGTGGCGCGGTCAGTGGGTGCTCCACTTTCGGGTGGACGAGGAGTATGAAAACGATATGTTGGTAGACATGACATTGAAACGCGCCGCCGATTTCCACGGCCACCTCTGCCCCGATCTGACCATCGGCTACCGGGCCGGTCAGACCGCCCTCGCTCGCCTGACCCTGGAGCGGATGTATTGGCAGAACCTGCGCGTCATCGCCGAAAATACGACGTCGGCCGTGGACGCGGTTCAACTGCTGACCGGTTGCACCCTGGGTAATTGCCGGCTGCGGCTGCGCGACTGGGGCAAACACGTTTACACCTTTGTCTACGGCGATGGCGAGGGGCTGCGCCTGGCCCTCCGCCCCGACGCCATACCCGAGAATACCCAGTTCCTGATTCTGGAAGAGAGAATTCAAACAGAGCAAGCAATCATGTCAGAGATGGCTCACTACCAGGCGCTGTTGGACGAGCGCATCGCCGCGCTGATCGCCGCTCCGGCCGACGCGCTCTTTTCCACCCAACGGGTCGCCGTCGAATGGCCCGACGAGCCTGTCACGTCGGCCCTCGCTCCCTGCGATGGTTGTGGGGACGTGGTGCTAAAGACCCATCTGACGGTGCGAGATGGGAAGCGCCTGTGCCGCTTGTGCGCCGATCCTCCCAAAGAC
Source organism: Anaerolineae bacterium (assembly GCA_034437455.1). GTDB lineage: Bacteria > Chloroflexota > Anaerolineae > B4-G1 > B4-G1 > DAOTUB01. The sequence continues at coordinate 7,752 of DAOTUB010000094.1, forward strand.
CGGCCCGACGGCGCGGGTATGACGATCAATTAAAGGAGAAAAAATAATTGACATCGAAGGAACCGTCAAGTTCCACGGCCACAGTTGTCCCGGCCTGGCCACCGGCATTCGCGCCGCCGAGATCGCGCTGCGCGAGATCGGCCCGCACTCTGCCGACGAAGAGATCGTGGCCATCGTCGAGACCGACATGTGCGGCGTGGACGCCATCCAGTACCTGACCGGCTGCACGTTCGGCAAGGGCAACCTGATCCACCTGGATTACGGCAAGAACGCCTTTACCTTTATCCGCCGCTCCGACGGCAAGGCGCTGCGCATCGTGACCCGGCCCAACGCCTTTGGCCCGCCGGACCCGGAGCGCCAGGCACTGTTCGAGCGGGTGCGCAGTGGCGCGACCACGGAGGAAGAGCAGGCGCGCTTTGACGCGCTACACGGCCAGCGCGTCCAACAGGTGCTCGACGCGCCGGAAGAGGCGCTGTTCGAGGTACGCGAGGTTGAGCCGCGCATCCCGGCCCGGGCGCGCGTCATGACCTCACTGGCCTGCGAGGCGTGCGGCGAGATGGCGATGGAGACGCGCACGCGGAATTTCCGGGGCCAGGTGCTCTGTCTGCCGTGCTTCGAAGCCGCCGAGCGGCGTTTGTGAGGCCTGCGGGCGCGCCACTGCGCTCGAATTGAGGGGAGGTTTTTATGTC
>DAOTUB010000095.1:0-3127 GCA_034437455.1 Anaerolineae bacterium
AGCGGAGAAGCGTATCGAAACCAAGCGGGTCTTTTCGGGGCAATTTGGCTTCCGAGAGCCGCTTGGCTTCGATACACCCTTTCGCTATGCTCCAGGGCACTCAGCCGGCGCTGTCCCCTGAACGCTTACAACATACAAACCATTCCTATTTCGTTTCCTACCTAACTGAGAACAAGGAGCAGTCATTGCAATTCAATACACGCGAGGTCAGCCAGACGGGACAGAAATAAGGAGCAGACGAGCTGTTAACATAAACGGTGTTTGTGTATTGTGTCTGACACCATTTGCGGTATAATATTCCTGTGGCTTGGAGTGATGAGTTAACGGCGGCGGAGAATTGACGAATGTTTCCCATAATCCCTTTCAACGTTCCCTGGCTCTGGCCTTATCACGAGCACGCGCCGCTCATCTGGCTGGGCGGCCTCGTCTGTCTCTGGCTGACGCGCTACACCCATCAACTGGCGCGGCGTTGGGACGGTCGCTATTATTTGCTTTCCGCGTTGGTGCGTTCGTTGGGCGTGTTATTGATCGTCGTCGGGTGGTTGGCTGTATCCGCCAGTCCTTTTGGAATGACCCCTCACACTCCGCAGGAGTGGCTGGGTGTTCTAGGCTGGTACGGCAGACCCACGATGCAGTTCTGGCTCAACGTGCTATGCTGCCTGGGAGCCGTGCTTTCATTGGGATTTGGATTGTGGGCTATCGCAGTGCTGGGACTGCGACAGTCGTTTCTCTACCGGCGGCTGGACGATTCGTTGATCACGCGCGGTCCATACCGAATCGTGCGCCATCCCCAGTTTCTCTCGGCCATCGGCGTCACCTTCTTCAGGGCACAGATCTCTACTGGTGAATTCTATCTGGAGAACCCAATGGTGACGAATTGGATGCTGTTCACGGTCGCCCTGTGGTTGCTGGCGGTGCTGGAGGATCGCGAGTTGACGGCTCACTTTGGCGCAGCATACGAAGCGTATGCCCAGCGCGTGCCGCGCTTGTTCCCAAATTGACCATGATAGAGGTTGTTGTGCAACAACATGCGAGCTTAAAACGTAGAGAACTATGGGATCAGGATTGGAGGGAAGAGATATGTGGACTCGTCTAGAAGGTGAGTGGCGCCCCGGCCAACTGGTGGCCCTGGCACCAGAACCGGAAGTTCAATTGTTGGCCGAGACGATGGTGGCTTTTGCCAACGCCGACGGAGGCACCATCCTTGTCGGCGTGGACGAGGAGGGTCAGGTCACCGACCAGGCTTATGCGGACGAGGTCGAGATGGCGGTGCGGGCTGCGGTGCGAGAATGCCGCCCCCTGGTCGAAGCCCGCTGGCACGAGGCAGCCGCCGAAGAGGGCACCGTCTTTGCCATCGTCGTCAACCGCAGCCCCGAGCTCCACAGCTTGACTGATGGGCGCGTGTTGATCCGCGCCGGTATGGAGAATCGCCCCCTCAGCGGCGGCGAGATCCGCCAACTGGCCGCCACCAAATCCACCGGCGATTTCGAGGCGGAACTTGCTCCGGGGGCACGGCGGGAGGATTTCGACGACGAGGTGATCGCCGAGTTCACTGCCAAGTGGGAAGAACGCCAGCAGCGAGATTGGACGCGCTCCGTGGATGATCTGCTGACCGCAATGGGGGCTTTGGACGAGGAGGGGCGTCCGACCGTCGCGGGCATCTTGTTGTTCGCGTCCAATCCCCAGGCGTTTCTGCCTCAGAGTGGGCTGACCTTTGTCAAGTTTGTCGGCAACCAGCCTCGGGGCGAGGATGGACAGTTGGGGTACGGTCGCCGTGAAGAGATCGGCGGGCCATTGGCGCGTATCATTCAGCGTGCATGGCAGGTCGTGGGCGAGGAGATGCGCACCGGCGCAGTCGTGACCGATCTCGAGCGCAAGGAGCGTCCCGAGTATCCGATCCCGGCTGTGCGCGAGACCTTGGTCAACGCCGTGGCGCATCGGGATTACCGGCTGGGTGGGCGACGCATCGAGGTGCGCATGTTCGACGATCGCATGGAGGTCGCCAGTCCGGGTGGGCTGCCCGGTTTCATCACCGTGGATAACATCGTCGAGGAGCACTTTTCGCGCAATCCCCGCATCGTCTCGGGTCTGTTTCAATGGGGGTACATCGAGGAATTGGGGCTGGGTGTGGATATGATGATCGACGAGATGGTGCGGGCCGGTCACCCGCCGCCCGAGTTTAAGGATACCCCCTACTCGTTTACCATCACGCTCTACAACCGCCGCGAGCGGACGCCACAGCCTTCGTGGACGCGCACGATGAACGATCGGCAGGCAAAGGCATTGACATACGTGCAGGAACATGGCCGCATCACGAATCGTGAATATCGCACCATCTGCCCGGATCTCAGCCCCGAAACACTACGACTAGACCTAGTCGACCTGGTGGATCGGGGCATTTTGCTCAAGGTTGGAGCCAAGAAAGGGACGTACTATATATTGAAATGACCTGTGGCAAGGAGTGAGAAATGAGCCAAGACCGACGACCTGTACCAACGCCACCGAGCGACACGAATGCATTGATCGCGTGGCTGCACGATGTAGCGCGCCAGGTGCGCTTGGCCTGGCGACTTTTCCAGGATCAACGCGTGCCGGTGTGGACGAAATTGATCCCGCCGGCGGCGCTTGTCTACGTACTTTTTCCCGTTGACATCATCCCCGACCCGGTGTTGGGATTGGGCCAATTGGACGACCTGGCCGTAGTGATGCTTGGGGTCAAGCTCTTTATCGAGTTGGCCCCGCCAGATGTGGTGCGCGAGCATCTAAAGGCGCTCGGAGCGCGCATCGAGGAGTGGCGCGTGACAGAAGAAGACACAACGTCCGTGGTCGAGGGCGAATACGAGATCAAGGAGATAGAAGCCCAGGGGCCAGAAAAAGACAACACGTAGCCTGACCTGAACCGGGCGAGAGTGTAATGATTTTCTTTTTGTCTGGCTTTTGCGATCGCGTGGCTGCATCCTGAAGCTTGTTCGGATATCTCCTGGCTTTACCTCAGCAGCTGGGTATAATTCAGAACTCTGGGGGACAGGTTTCTTTTTTCTCCAGACTGTATCTTTTCAATAAAACGGGGCTATGTAGCCGAGGTTTCCATACCTCGCGGGCCTGCGCGCTATGGAAAGCGCGGCTA
>DAOTUB010000096.1:0-19432 GCA_034437455.1 Anaerolineae bacterium
AGCGGAGAAGCGTATCGAAACCAAGCGGGTCTTGTCAGAGCAATTTGGCTTCCGAGAGCCGCTTGGCTTCGATACACCCTTTCGCTACACTCCAGGGCACTCAGCCGGCGCTACTCCCTGAACGCTTACTCAGAATGTACTCTATCGTAGAGCGTGGTGTCTACACCACGACCTACGGTGAGGAGCATCAGGTGTATCGGTGCCATGTCTGCGGGAACATCTTTCTTTCGTCTCAAGGGGCCGTTGTACACTGTCTGTACGGCTCTCAAGAAGCTGGCGGAGGGGTTGGGGGTAGGGTCCGTGGCGCGTATCCACGGCGTGAAACCTGATACCGTCCTGGGGTGGCTGAAGAAGGCTAGTCAGCACTGTGAGATGCTCTCAGAATGCATGATGCAAGACTTGAACGTGCCCTAGATGCAGTTGGACGAGTCGTGGACCTTTGTGCACAAGAAGGAGCGGATGCTGAAGGAATGGGAGAAGCTGCAAAGTGAGTGGTGAGATCTTGGATCCAAGTCGCCTTCGATCCAGTTCACAAACTGGTCATTGCCGTGCTGGTGGAGGGTCTGAAGTACGCCGCAGTGCACAAGGAACGGAAGAAAGGATGCGTCGTCTCGGCCACGATCAAGATCATTTATGGGTGCCAAGAGGGCATTTTGCTCAGGCCGGTTGAGACGAATGGTGGTCAAATCGGGTTGGCCGGAACTTGTACCCGTAAACAATAACTCCCTCCTCACCGCCTCCCTGCACTTTGCGCGTCACCATCTCCACCGGCATCCCGATGCTTACTTGATCGGTGTCCACGTCGGTGAGTTGCGCGGTGACCAAAGGTCCCTCCTCCAACTGCACCAGCGCCACGGTGTAGGGCGCGAACTCTTCGAATCCCTGCGGCGGGTGATAGACGGTGCTGTAGGAATAGACCTCACCCCGACCGCTAAAAGGAACCATCGTGTTCGCCGGCGCTTTGCACTCGGGGCAGACGTCGCGGGGTGGAAAGATACGCTTACCACAGCTCCCGCATACCTCTCCGACCAGCCGATAACGTTGCGTCTGAAGTCTCCAATTCCTCGGTATACTCGTACTCATTGACAAGCCTCCTGTGTTGGTAGATTGGGAAACTGTTATATTGGCAAATTGGTAACGACCGCATCCTTCCTCGTCTACCAATGTACCAATTTACCAGTCTATCATCCTCTCCAAAATATGTGTCACGACCGTTGCGCCGCTGCCACCGATATTCTGGGCCATTCCCAGCCGCGCGTTCGGCACTTGATTGACTCCGGCCAGGTCGCGTAATTGCTGGACCACCTCGATGGCCTGGTAAACGCCCGTGGCTCCTACGGGATGTCCCCGCGCCTTCAACCCGCCCATCGTGGAGACGGGCACGCGGCCTTGAATGTCGATCTCTCCCTCCAGCGCCAGCCGCAATCCCTTGCCCCTGTCCGCAAATCCGGCCGCTTCCAGGCTGAGCGCCGCCATAATGCTGAAGGCGTCGTGCAACTCGAATAGATCAATATCCTCTGGTCCGACCCCTGCCTGCTCATACGCGCGATGCGTCGAAAGCGCCGCTCCCTCCAGCATCAGCGGATCGTGTTGGTCGTGCAGGGCCACGGCGTCGGTTCCCACGGCAGAAGCGGCGATACGGACCGGGACAGCGCCAAACGAGCGCGCCGCATCCGCCGACGCCAGTACCACCGCCGCCGCTCCATCGCACAAGGGAGAACTGTCCAGCAGACTGACGGGATCGCAGATCATCCTCGCCCTGGCAAAACGCTCGGCGGTGACCGGAAAGTGGAACATCGCGTAAGGGTTGTTCATCCCGTTCCGATGGGCGTTGATGGCAAAGGGAGCGAAATCCTGAACGGTGTAACCATACTCGTGCATGTAACGCCGCATCAAAAGCGCATTGATGGTGACGAAGGAAAGACCCTGCGCCACCTCGTGGTCGCTGTCGGCTCCCATCGCCAGCGCAGCGGTCGCGTCCGGGCCAGATACGTCGGTCATCTTTTCCACTCCCACCACGATGACGATGTCCATCAACTCACTGGCGACGGCCAGGTATCCCATCCGCAACGCCGCTGCTCCGGCGGCGCAGGCCGCCTCGATCTTGAACGCTTCGATCCCTCGCAGTCCCGCGAAATCGGCGATCAACGCGCCCAGATGTTCCTGGCCGGTCAGTTCCCCCGACAGCATGTTGCCCACGTAGAGCGCGTCAGCCTGGGTCACGCCCGCGTCGGTCATCGCCGCCAGGATCGACTCCAGCGCCAGGTGTCGCAGGCTGGTATCCCAATGCTCTCCTATTTTTGTCTGCCCAACGCCAATGATGGCAACGTCTCTCATGGTTTCAGTTTCCTGGTGAACCGCACATACGTCCCGTAGTCGATCTCGACGCGCCGGGCGATATAGTCGCGGGTCGTCTTCGCCCGTTGTTGTCGTTCCAGGATAGCTTCGGTGACGCGGAATGAGATCGCATCTGAGCCTGCCCCTGAACCGTAGCTCACCAGCAGCACCCGGTCGCCTGGGCTGACCACGTCAAGGATCGCCGTCAGGCCGATGAACGAGGATCCGGCGTAGGCATTACCGACCTTGTCCACCAGCAATCCCACCTCGATCTGGTCAAGTGCAAAGCCCAACTGTCTGGCCGCCTTCTGCGGGAATTTGGCGTTGGGCTGGTGAAAGACGGTGTGAGCATAGTCGGCCGGTTCCCTGCCCAGCGCCTCCATCAATGCCTGCGTGGCGGCGATAGTATGTTTGAAATAGGCCGGCTGGCCGGTGAACCGTCCGCCGTGGGAAGGGTAGGGTTGGCAAGCCCGCCGCCAGAAATCGGGCGTGTCGGTGACGTAGGAGAACGAGCCTTCAAAGATGGCCAGCGCCTCTTCCGCTGGGCCGAGCAGATGGGCTGCACCCCCGGCACCCGCCGTGTATTCCAGCGCGTCGCCAGGACGGGCCTGAGCGGTGTCCATCCCGATGGCAAGCGCGTACCGTGCCATCCCCGAACCGACAAAGCCGACGGCTGCCTGAAATGCTTCGCTGCCGGCCTTGCAGGCGAACTCCCAATCGCCTGCCTGTGTGTAGGGTGTGGCACCGATAGCCTCAGCCACGACGGTCGAGGTCGGCTTGACGGCGTAGGGATGCGATTCGCTCCCCACCCACACGGCGCGGATGAGCGCCGGGTTCACGTCGCCCGCACGGGCCAGCGCGTTGCGGGCCGCCTCGATGGACATGGTCGCCACGTCTTCATCCAGGCCGGCCACTGCCTTCTCCTGGATCGGTGTGCTGCCTTGCCCGCCCGTCCAGATGCGGGCTACTTCGGCGGCGGGCAGTCGGTACCTGGGCACGTAAGCTCCGTAGCCGATGATGCCAACCTCGCGATCCGGTTTCAAGAGCCTCGCCCCTGCGATTGTGTTTTCTGCCGTCTGCTGTGTTGTCGCAGTCAAATCAACCTCGCAGTGAGTGCAGAATTGCCTCGGCCCGGTCGGGACGAACGCAGTCTTCAGCGATCATGCGCTCCACGATCTGCATGACCTCGTCACCCACAGCGCCAGCGGCGATGGCGACCTGGCGGGCGTGAAGCCGCATGTGGCCTCTCTGGATACCCTCCGTCGCCAGCGCCCGCAGCGCCGCCAGGTTCTGGGCCAATCCCACCGAGACGATGATCTCGGCCAACTCTCGCCCGGTCTGCACTCCCAGGATTTTTAACGCCACCTGCGTCGTGGGGTGCACGCGGATCGTCCCGCCCACGATGCCCACGGCCAGCGGCATTTCCAGCGTGCCGACCAGGTTCCCCTCGGCGTCGCGCGCCCACTTGCTCAGGCTGGTGTAGCGGCCCGAGCGAGCAGCGTAAGAATGCGCGCCCGCCTCGATCGCCCGCCAGTCGTTCCCGGTGGCCACGACGACCGCATCCACGCCGTTCATAATTCCCTTGTTGTGAGTCGCAGCGCGGTATGGATCGGCGTCGGCAAGGGCATAGGCCTCGACGATAGACTGCGCCACTTGTTCGCCAGAAAAGTTCCCAAAAGCCAATGACTCGGTTGGCACTGTGCAGCGCGCTCGCGCCAGACGCCGGTCGGCCAGGTTAGAGAGGATGCGCAGCAAAACTCGCCCGCCGGTGATCTGCTCGATCCGGGGAGCCAGCGTCTCGCAGGCGGTATTGATCGCATTCGCCCCCATCGCGTCGCGGCAGTCAAAGATGAGGTGCACGACCACCATGGGACCGATCGGGGTCTGCTCAAAGATGCGCACCTCCAGGTCTCGCGCCCCGCCGCCCAGGCTGACGATGATTGGATCCGGCTCATCCGCCAGCGCGAGCAGCTCCTCGCGCGCGGCCAGAAGGTCAAAGCGGGCCGACCAGGGATCGGCGATGTCGAGTACCTGCAACTGGCCGATCATCTCCGGCGCGGTGGTGGTCGCTCGGAACCCTCCGCCCGCGCGGGCCAGTTTGGCGGCAAAGGAAGCTCCGGCCACCACCGAAGGTTCCTCGACCACCATCGGAACCAGGACATCTCGCTCGTTGACTACGAAATTGACCGCGATCCCCAGCGGCAAGATGTGCAGACCCACCACGTTCTCGATCATCTGATCGGCCCGGGTCAGGTCGCGCCTCATTGCGCCACGTAGGATCGCAGTCTCGTCCTCTGTCAACTCCGCCCAGCGGGCGACCTGTTCAATTCGCTCTTCAGGAGGCCGCTTGTAGAACCCGGCCAGGCGAGAAGATTGGGTTACTGGCTCTCTGTTTGGCATAAAAGCATAGATCCATAACCGCCGGACAAGCTAGGCTGTTCGGCGGTTACAAGTATTATACCTTTGAAGCTCTCCCAAAAACTATCAGAAGCGCCGGAATGCTCCCAAAAACTATCAGAAGCCGGGAGTAGGCAGTAGGGATTATGGAGTAGAGGGGGAACTGCTTACTTTCAATGTCCACAGAACGATCTCAGGCGGGGCGAGGAAACGAGCGCGCGGAGCGCCCATTCCCTCCATCCCCAGCCCACGACTCACGTAGAGCGTCGTGCAGCCCTCTTCGTATCGGCCCATCTCGTACCGCTTCCAAAAGTCGGAACTGGTGATGAGCGCGCCGAAAAAGGGCAGGCGGATCTGCCCGCCATGAGTGTGACCGCACAGGTAGAGGTCCACGCCCAGCTCCACTGCTTCCGGCATCAGGTCGGGGGAGTGGTAGAGCAGCAGGGTGAATTTCGGATCCAGGCTATCATTCAGTAGACGGCGCAGGCGAGGCGCGTCGAGAGCGCGCTCGCGGGTGCAGCGCAGTCCGGCAAGACGCACGGTGTGGCCATTGAGGTGCAGTTCGGCGGTTTCGTCCAGCAGCCAGGTGATGGGCAAACCTTCAAAGATGGCTGGCACAACCTCGGCCAGGTCGACCGGTGGGCTGCCGGTGACGGCGTAAACGGGGCCGCGGGCGCGATCACAAAGACGCGCCAGCAGTTCGCGCGCCTCGGCGTGGGCGCGGGCGTCGCGAGTGTACGATAGGTTGAGGTAATCGCCGGTGAGGGCGATGACGTCAGGGGCCAACTCCTCGACCAGGCGGAGCAACTCTTGCTCGCGGGAAGTGACGCGCTCGACGTGCAGATCGGTGATGTGCAACAGCCGCAGCGGGGTAGAACCATCGAGCTTGGGGGAGCGCAGTTCGGCCTGCGTGACCCCGACGCGGAATGGCTCGACCCAGGCGGCGTAGAGGAAAGCGGTGGTTATGGCGAGGTGCACTACGGCGATCACGAGCAGGCCGGGCCATGTAGCCCAGAGTAGTCCCAACCCCAAAGTCAGGATCACACGGACGAGAGTTAGCGCCAACAGCGGCGGGGTGGCAGACCCAAAAGATCGTCCCAGTCGAGGCAGCAACGTCAAACCCACCCCATCGGCGATGGTGAGAGCCAGCGACAGGGCGACGACAGGAAAACGCAGTGTATCCCACGGCCAACACGCGACGGCAGCCAACGATAACCACGCGGGCGTGAGCATCAACGGCGAGACGCGCCCCAGCAACTCGGAGAATACGAGAACGACGTGCAACAAGCGCGGGCGATAGTCAGGCGGGTGGTAAGTCATCCAAGCTTCCTTTCACGCAATATGCTCTAGTTCATCTCCAGGACACTGCGCAGCACGTCGGGGACGTTGGTGATGACGCCGTCCACGCCCAAGCCGATGAGACGGCGCATCTCGTCGGGGTCATCCACCGTCCAGACGTTCACCTGGTAGCCGCGCTTCCGCGCCCAGGCAATGTAGCGCGCGTCCACTGTCGCGTACCCAGGGTGGCAAGCCTCGTGGGGAACTAGCGCCGCCAACAATACCTGGTACAAAAAGAGCGGCAAGCTGGGCACGTAAAGCAGGCCAATCGGGATGTGAGGCGCGATCCTCTTGATCCGTCGCAGGGAGAAGGGATTGAACGAGGAGAACAACACGCGCTCATCCAGCCCACTTTGCTTGACCTGGGCCACAACCGCTTGCTCCAGCTCATCGCCCCACAGACCGGTGCTTTTCAACTCGACGTTGAGCAGCAACCGGCTCTCCACTGCCTCCAACACCTCCTCCAGCGTGGGGATGCGCTCGCCGGCGAAGGCCGGATCGAACCAGGAGCCGGCGTCGAGTTGCTTGAGTTGCGCCAGCGTCATCTCTGCCACCCGGCCATTGCCGTCCGTGGTAGCGTCCACAGCGGCGTCGTGGATGACCACCGGCACGCCGTCGGCGGAAAGGTGGACGTCCAGCTCGATGCCATCGGCGCCCAACTCGATGGCTTTCTCGAAAGCGGCCAACGTGTTGGCCGGCGCGGCGGCGCTGGCCCCACGGTGAGCGATATTGAGCGTTTGATTCCTATCTACGTGGGTTGTTTTTTTGTTCATAAAACCTCCTGCGGACAAGCCAGCAACTTTTCACCCAATCAACAGCGCGCTGCGAGCCAACTGGTGGAGCCGTCGTTCCAATTTCTCAACCAGGATCCGTTTCGCTTCCCCAGGGGGGATTGTTGCTTGGCCATCCTGTAGAACGTCCAATCGTCCGTCTGCGAGAGGACCGGTTGATAATGCATCTGCGAGCGCCGTGTGGTCGCGACTGCCGTCGAGATACGGCAGCAGGTAACGGTTGAACTTGTCCAGGGTGGCACGCTCGTGGCGCAGGTTGGTGACGTGGGGGTATCTCTGAGCCTGGAAACGGGCCACCGCGCTGGCGACGGGTCGCTCGCTGACCTCGGCGACGATGGGCGGCGCGTAGCTGTGCGGCTCGACCAGGTCGCCGCTGTAGTGGTAGCTTGCCAACAAGTGCTCGGATAGGGTTTGCGCGTCGCGGGCCGAGGCGGCGGCATCGGGCGGCGATCCCACGCGAGCATGGACCGCCTTCAACAGCGCGTCAAAGTGTATTGCCTGGGGCCACGCTTCGACGAGACGGTGCATCGCCTCTTTGGTCACGGGATGTTTCTGGGACAAGAACAACACCGCGCCGTCGGGAGCCTCAAACTTGGTGACGGCGCCCCCGCGCGGGTCCTCTGACTCTGACATCTCGGGGCGCGCCTGCGAGGCAAAATAGAGGTTCCGCAGGCGGTCGGCGGTCGGCTGGCGATCCACGGGAATCCCCTCGCGGCAGAACAGGGTCCGCCGAAAGGTGCGATTGCGCAGGAAATCGAGATACTGTTCCATCTCGATCACGCTCTCGGCCATCTGACGCAACTTTTTGGACGCTTGAGGAATGAAACGGCTATCCGTCATAGGGTGAAAATCCGCCTCGCCCAGATATTGCAGCCCGCAACCGGCGGCTCGCTCGGCGACCTGGTGAAAGTAGAAAGGCTCGTTGAACTCGGCCAGTTCGTCGTGGAGCAAGACGGAATCCCCCTTCATGGGCCGTTCTTTGCCCTCGCCCTGCAAGGTCTCGGCATACTTTTTCACGTGGATGACGTAGGCGTCGTCTGTATCCGGCAGCGTCTCGGCCATAAAGTGGATAAAATCCCGCGCTTGCCTGGCGCGTTCTGTGGGGTCGTCGAGCGACCGGATGTGGTAGCACATCATGTCGCGCAGCATGTGCACCATGTAGCCGCCGGGATAGGTGTTGTAGCTCACGTACGCTACGCCGTTGGGAGCCAGGTGTCGCTGGCAGATCTCGAACAGCTTGTCCTGCACCGGGCGGGGCGTCCAGGAAAGAAAGCCGTGGGCGATGATATAGTCGAACTGGCCCAGGCTGCCGTCTATGTCCAAAATGTCGCGCTGCTCCAGGACGACGTTCTCCAGCGCCAGCGATTGGATCGCGGCCTGCCCGATGGTGATCTGCCGCCGGGAGTTGTCAATCCCCACGAATTCACTCTCCGGCAAGCTGTACGCCATGGGGATGACGTTTCCCCCGATCGCGCAGCCCACTTCCAACACGCGGCAGCGCGTGACCGGCGGCGCGCTCAGGCCCAGGAGCGTCGCCATCGTCGCCAGCCGGTCAGGGTGGGTTTGGACGTGAGATAGGTGGGGATAGGGTATTTCGTCGAAACTGGTACGGGGTGGGGCAAGGTTCATTATCTCTCAATCCACCGTTCGTAAATCGCGCGGTGCTCGTCGCCGGTGACCGCTTCGACAGCCGCCAGCCAATCCTCTGGCGTGGCGACGCCGTAGCGGTTGCGGGCGAAATACGTCCGCAGAATCTCCCAAAAGCTCGCATCCCCCACTTCTCGGCGCAGCGCGTGGAAGTAGAGCGGGCCTTTCTGGTAGACCACCGGCCCGTAATCCTGCTCGCTGTAGGCCGCGATCGGCAATCCCACCGGCATGTCGCGATCGGATTCCACCAGACTCTCGTAAGCCTGCTGAAACGTTCCCTCCAGTAACTCGGCAGCCATCTCCGCCCCATAGCGATCTTCAAAGTAGAGCAGCGTGCTGTATTGCACCAGCGCCTCGTCGAGCCACGGTTCGTCCACCTGGTCGTTGCCCACCAGGCTGTACCACCACTGGTGGATCACCTCGTGCACGACGATCCATTCCAGCGGTTCGCCGATGGGTTCGTAGAACGCTGTGTTGATCACGACCAATCCAGGGTATTCGATCCCACCAGCGCGGTTGGAGGTCTCCACCACGTCCAACTCGGTGAAGGGATACGCGCCAACGCGGGTGAAAAGGCGCACCGTCTCGACCGCCCAATCCAAGACCCGCTCGCCCGCCCGGCGGTGCGAGGAGTAGAAAAAGCTGTTGACCGTTACCCCCTCCACGACCTGGCTTACCACCCGATAGTCGGGCCCCAGGATGGCGTTGAAATCCCGCATCGGGCCGGTGACGCAGGCCCAGGTTTTGTCGCCATCGGAGCCGGAGGCAGACGCCGTGCAGTTGCCAGAGGCAATGAGAGTCATGTCCGCCGGAGCGGTGACGCGCACGGTGTAGAAGGCCGTCTCGGAGTAGATCGCATCGCCGTAGGGAGGCGCGACCTCGACGTTCCACCCCGGATGTCGCCCGACCGCGTTGTGGTCGGCATCCGCGTCGTCATAGACCGGGACGAGCGGGTAGGCGTTTGCCAGCGCGAGGATGCCGTCATAGTAGCCAAGCTGCCCGTAGCCTCGTTCGACAACGGTGGGGACGGTCACGGTAAAGTCGAGCGCCAGATCGAGCCTCACGCCAGGCTCCAGCGGCGGATCGAGAGGGATACGCAGTGCGGAACCATCCAGTTCGATGACGGGCGCGGCTGGCCGTCCGTCGAGCGAGATATTCGTCGCCGTCATTGCGCCGCCGTAGCTGGGCGTGTTGGGAAAGAGACGCAGATAGAGCGCGTCGAGGGGAACGTTCTCGGTATTGGTGTAAATCACGCGCTCGTGGCCGACGACCGTGGTCATGTTGGAAGCGATCTTCAGTTCGATATCGTAGCGCGTGGCGTCGGGGAACAACTCCAGGTCAGCGCGAAATTCAGAGCGCAGGGCCTGCGCATGCTCGCTGGGAGGAGTGGCGGTGGGTGACAAAGTGGGAATGGATGTCGAAGAAGGAGTTGGTGTAGGAATAGGAGTGGGGCGGGCGCAAGAGACGAAAAGTAAAACGGAGGAAATAAGAACCAGCCGCTTGAAGCGTGAAGACATGGATTCCCTCACCTTGAATCGGCCAAAAAGTCGGCGATCAGCGCGGCTACCTCATCCTCGCGCCCACCGAAAAAGTGATCTGTGCCGGGGATGAGGCGCAGCGTTTTGGGTGGACTCAGCCGCGCCACGTACTCGCGCAGCGCGGCGGGCGGCGCCCAGGGATCGCGCTCGCCGACGATAAAGAGCTTGGGCCGCTGGTCGGCGTCGAGGAAGAGATCGGCGTAATGTTCCTGCACCAGCGCGATGCCGGTCAGCCGCTTCAGCCTGGGATCGCGGACGGCGTGGCGCAATCCCACCCCTGCGCCGAAGGAATAGCCCACAAACGCCAGCCGATCCGTGTCCACTTCTGGCCGGGCGCATAAAAAGTCCACCGCGCCGGCCACGTCGTCCATCTCGCCCCGCCCTCCGTCGAAGGAGCCGGCGCTGCGGCCCGCGCCCCGAAAATTGAAGCGCAGCGCGACCCAGCCACGCGCCGCTAGCGCGCGGCACACGGCCACGACGACTGTGTTATCCATCGTGCCGCCCATCATTGGATGAGGGTGGCAGACGACGGCGGCAGGAAAGGGACCGGAGCCATCTGGCAGATGCAGAACACCCTCCAGTAACGGGCCGTCGCCGGAGGTGGAAAAATTCACAGCAACGGTGCGCGTGTCCACGTCACAGCATCTCGAACCACATGAGCAACCCCATCGCGACAAAGGCGACAGCGGCGAGCTTTTGTAACGTGGTCGGCGGTATACACACGGCGAGCGCCCGTCCGCCTACGACTCCCAGCGCGGTGACGGCGGCCAGCGCCAGCGTCGCTCCCAGGAAAACCATCCAGGGCTGGCCGTGCTTGCAGGTCTGCGCGATGACGGCGAGTTGCGTCTTGTCACCCAGCTCGGCCAGGAAGAGCAAACCAAACGTAGAGAGCAAAATTTTCCAGTCCATGAGAGATTTCTCCTTTACTCAATCTTTTGTGGCATATGCCGTGAACAGGTCGCCCAGGTTCACCGGCACGGCCAGGCCGCGCAGCCCCAGCTTGGTCACCAACCGCTCGGCCGGTCGCCCCACGAGAGGGAAAAGCGCACCCATTCGGTTCATCAGATAGCCCAGCCGCAGGTAGCGCCCCTGAGGTCTGTCGCTCAACATCTGAAAGCCGCACGCCTCAAGCATCGCCCGCAGCGTGCGCCGCGAAAAGTAGTAGATGTGCATCTCCATCAGCCACGGCCAGCGCGCGCCCATCAGCCGCGCGAAGGGGCTCTCGATGTCAATTGTGTGCACCACCAGCAGACCGCCGGGTTTTAGCAGGTGGTGCGCTTGTTCAAGCATCCCGCGTGGATCCGTCAGGTGCTCGATCACGTCCCACACCGTCACCACATCGAAGGCTTCCTCCGACAGTTCCGCTGTCTCCAGTGTGCCTTGCGCCATCTGAAGTCCCCGCTCCTTGGCGCGTTCCACTGCCCAGCGGGAAGGCTCCACGCCCCAGGCATCCCAGCCGTGGCGGGCGGCGATCTCGACAAAGACCCCCGTGTAGGCACCCACGTCCAGCAACAGGCGGCCATCGGGCGGCCCCGTGAGCCGTTCCAACGGTTTTAGATGGTGCTCAAACGTCAATACCCGCCCTTCCCGCTCCTCCACGTAGAGCGGATCCTCGACCGTCTGATACGTCTCGATGATGTCAGCGCCATCAGGGCGGGGATCGGTGTAGACAAGCCCGCACCGCTGGCACTGGACGATGGCGTGGTGTCGACCGTATCCACTGTGAGTGCAGCGAAACGCCCGCCAGTCGCCGTTTTTCCCTGCTTCGATCGTGCTGGGATAACGCATCACGGCGTCGTCAGCGCCGCATAGGTTACAGTATACGTGCTCCACGGTCAGTTCCGCCGGGGTGTCAAATAGCCAGTCAGGCGCGTCCAGGCCAATCGCAGCACCGTTCCTATTGACTTGGCGATCTCATCCTTCGAGATTTTCGATGCGCCTAGACGGCGATTTTCAAAAATGATGGGCACTTCTCCCACCCGCCAGCCGCGCCGCTGCACGCGGTAGAGCATCACGACGAGAAAAGAATAAGCACTGACCTTGATCTCATCCAGGTCCATCCTCTCCAGTACCTCGCGTCGGTAGCAGCGAAAGCCGGCCGTCGTGTCGTGGGCGCGCAGACTGAGCACGATGCGGGTAAACGTATTGGAGCCCCAACTGAGAAATTTGCGATCAAAGGTACAGTTGCTGACTCCCCCCCCTCGCACGTAGCGCGAGCCAATGACCAGGTCGTACCCCTGGTCGATCTTGTCCACCATGTCTGGAATATAACGCGGATTGTGGGAAAAGTCGGCGTCCATCGTGCAGATGAGGTCAGCGCCATCGGTCAGCGCCCGCTTGAACCCGGCGATGTAGGCCGTGCCCAGTCCCAGCTTGCCGGCGCGATGGACGACTCCCACTCGACCGTCGTTTTCCGCCGCCAGTCGCTCGGCGATCTCGCCGGTGCCATCGGGCGAATTGTCGTCCACGACGATGACGCGCACAGATGTCGGCAAGGCGAGCAGTTGCGTCACCAGCGATTCGATATTTTCCTGTTCATTGTACGTCGGTACGATCACGGCTACTTGCAAAGCTACCTCCAGTACATCTTGATTCCTCACACAAACTATGATGGTCTATTGTAACTCGGTTGGGAGTATCCTGCAAGGCGTTGTCATCTGTACTTGTTTATGTGGCTCTATCGAGAATCTAATGCAGCTCTAATGCGGTCGTGGTATAATTTGTACACAAAAATCAGGAGTCGTCATGAACTCCGTTCACCCAGCAGGACGAAAATGTAGGGCGGTTGCGGATTGGGACAATCCGACTAATCGCCAGGGTCGGATAACGTGCAACCTCCGGTTGCCTGCCGACCTACAGAGTTATTTATGGAGGAGGATATCGAAATGGAAAACAAGACCGTTCGTGTGCCCAACATCAGTTGCCAGCATTGCGTCATGACGATCGAGCGCGAATTGAAGGAGCTGGAAGGTGTCGTCGGCGTGAATGCCGACGACGAGACCAAGACCGTCAGCGTCGAGTGGAAATCGCCAGCCGATTGGGCCGGCATCGAGGCGCTGCTGACCGAGATCAATTATCCGCCGGAGTGAAACGTGATGAGTGATACGTGAGGCATCTGACATCACGCATCACGTTTCACGTATCCCGCAAGGAGGTATTTATGTCCGATCCTGTTCGTCTCAACCTGCCTGTCACCGGCATGACGTGCGCCAACTGCGCCCTCACCGTCGAGCGCAGCCTCAAGAAGGCGGAGGGCGTGTCGGACGCAGCGGTGAACTTTGCCACCGAGGCGGCCTCGGTGGTTTTCGATCCGGCGCTGCTCAAGCCCGCGGAGCTGGTGCAGCGGGTGCAGGACGCGGGCTATGGCGTCGTGACCGCAAAAGTTGAGCTACCTATCACGGGCATGACGTGCGCCAATTGTGCTGCCGCCGTCGAGCGGACGCTGAATCGCAAGGTGGACGGTGTCGTCGAGGCGAGCGTCAACTTTGCCACCGAGCGGGCGACCGTCGAGTACGTTCCCGGCGTGGCCTCCGTCGCGGCGATGATCGAGGCCATCGAGCAGGCCGGTTACGGCGTGGTGCAGGCCGCCGCCGAGGAGCAATTGGAGGACGTCGAGGCAAAAGCCCGCCAGGCCGAGATCGCCGACCAAACGCGCAAGTTCTGGGTCGGCGTTCTCTTTGCCTTGCCGCTCTTTCTGCTCAGCATGGCCCGCGACTTTGGACTGCTTGGTCCCTGGGCGCACGCCGCCTGGGTCAACTGGCTCTTTTTGGCGCTGGCGACCCCGGTCCAGTTCTACACCGGCTGGGATTATTACGTCGGCTCCTATCACGCGCTGCGCAACCGCACGGCGAACATGGATGTCCTGGTGGCGATGGGGTCCTCCGTCGCCTACCTGTACAGCATCGCGGTGCTCCTCTTCCCGGCGGCCGGCCAGCACGTCTATTTTGAGACCTCGGCGGTGATCATCACCCTGATCAAGCTGGGCAAGATGCTGGAGGCGCGCGCCAAGGGGCAGACTGGCGAGGCGATCCGAAAACTGATAGGGTTGCGGGCCAAGACCGCCCGCGTCGTGCGCGACGGCGTGGAGATGGACGTGCCGGTCGAGCAGGTGCGCGTCGGCGACCTGGTCGTCGTGCGACCTGGCGAGAGAGTGCCGGTCGACGGCATCGTCGTCGAGGGACACTCGGCGGTGGACGAGAGCATGCTGACCGGCGAACCGCTCCCGGTCGACAAAAGCCCCGGTGACGAGATCATTGGCGCGACGATCAACAAACAGGGGTTGCTCAAGTTCGAGGCCACGCGCATCGGCGCAGAGACCGCGCTCGCCCAGATCATTCGCCTGGTGCAACAAGCCCAGGGCAGCAAGCCCCCCATCCAGCGGGTGGCCGATCAGGTGGCGGGGGTCTTTGTCCCCGTGGTCATTCTTATTGCGCTGGTCACCTTCGTCATCTGGTGGGTTGTGGGCGGCGATTTCACCCCGGCGCTCATCCGGCTGGTGTCAGTGCTGGTCATCGCCTGTCCCTGCGCTATGGGATTGGCGACTCCTACCGCCATCATGGTCGGCACCGGCAAGGGCGCGGAGAACGGCATCCTGTTCAAGAACAGCGGTGCGCTGGAATCCGCGCATCGCCTCCAGGTCGTCGTGCTGGACAAGACCGGCACGCTCACCCGAGGAGAGCCATCCGTCACTGATGTGGTGGTCGGGACGTCCCTGGGGGCAGATAAATTGGTAGCACTGGCTGCCTCCGCCGAGCGTGGCTCGGAGCACCCCCTGGGCCAGGCGATCGTCGCCGAGGCGGAGGCGCGAGGGTTGACGCTGGCCGATCCCCAGGATTTCGAGGCAATTTCCGGGCGCGGCATCCGCGCGCAGGTGGAAGGTCACGCGGTGCTGGTGGGCAAGCCCGGCTGGATGGAGATGGAGGGCGTCGCGCTGGGGGATCTGGCCGCCGACGTGGAGCGATTGCAGGCCGAGGCCAAGACCGCCATCGTGGCGGCGGTGGATGGGGAGGCGGCGGGCGTCCTGGGCGTGGCCGACACGTTGAAAGAAGGCTCCGCCGAGGCGATGGCGCAACTGCACGCGCTGGGCCTGGAAGTGGTGATGCTCACCGGCGACAACCGCCGCACCGCCGAGGCGATCGCCGAGCAGGTGGGGATCGACCGCGTCGTCGCCGAGGTATTGCCGGCAGACAAGGCGGCGCAGGTGAAACAGTTGCAGACCGAGGGCCGTCTGGTCAGCATGGTCGGCGACGGCATCAACGACGCGCCGGCGCTGGCCCAGGCCGACGTAGGCGTGGCGCTCGGCACCGGCGCGGACGTGGCGATGGAGACGGCGGACGTGACGCTGATGCGTGGCGATCTGCGGACGGTGCCGCAGGCGATGGCGCTCAGCCGGGCCACGATGCGCACCATCAAGCAGAACTTGTTATGGGCTTTTTTCTACAACGTCGTGCTCATTCCGGTGGCGGCGGGGGTGCTCTACCCCTTGTCGTGGGCGCCCGACATCCTACGCCAACTTCACCCGGTGCTGGCCGCTTTTGCGATGGCCTCTAGTTCCATCACTGTCGTCAGTAACAGTTTGCGATTGCGGCGGGCGCGACTGTGAACAAAAAGGGCCGCCTTTGGGGCGGCCCTTACAATTTGCGTCCCGGGCAAAGGTGAGGTATGATAGCCCCATCATCAGTGAAGCAAAAGGGGCCTATGAACGAGAACGCTGATCGCACCTATCGCAAGATCATCAACGCCTGGTGCATGTACGACTGGGCAAACAGCGCCTTTGCCACCACCATCATGGGCGCCATGTTCCCGCCATTCTACCGGGGGATGGTGACGGCTGCCGGCTTGAGCGAGGCGAATGCAACCGCGTACTGGGCCTACACGGCCTCGGCTGCGCTGCTTCTGATCGCGATCCTGGCCCCCGTGCTGGGCGCTATCTCCGATCATACCGGCGGCAAGAAATGGTACATCGCCTTCTTTGCCGGATTGGGCGTCGTGGGCACGGGGCTTTTTGTGCTGCTCGGCGACGACACGTACATCCTGGGATCGATCCTGTTCATCATGGGCAACGTGGGGTTTGCCGGGGCCAACATCTTTTACGAGTCGCTGCTCCCTCATCTCGCCAAGAGGGACGACATTGACCAGATCTCGACGCGCGGGTACGCGCTGGGCTACGTGGGAGGCGGCATCCTGCTGATCGTCAATGTTCTGTGGTACATGAAGCCGGAATGGTTCTTTATGCCCGGTGTGGGCTTTGCACTGCGCGCCTCTTTTTTCAGCGTGGCGGTGTGGTGGGCGATCTTTTCCATTCCGCTGTTTCGCAGCGTGCCAGAGCCTCCTGTTACACAGAGCAAGCGGGACGATGTGAACGTTCTGCGAGCTGGCTTTGAGCGTCTGGCTCGCACCTTCGGCCAGATCACGCGCTACAAGCAGTTACTGCTGTTCCTCATCGCTTTCTGGATCTATAACGACGGCATCGGCACCATCATCAAGATGGCGACCGCTTACGGCGACGAAATCGGCATCGGTTTGACCGACATGACGATCGCCTTCATCATCACCCAATTCGTGGGCATTCCCTTCTCGTTCGGGTTCGGCTGGCTCGCCCGGCGATTGGGCACGAAACGTTCGATCCTCCTGGCGCTGGGCGTCTACACGCTCATCTCCATCGGCGGATTTTTCATGCAGACGGCCACTCACTTTTACATCCTGGCCTTTCTGGTGGGAACAGTGCAAGGCGGGTCGCAGGCGCTCAGTCGCTCGCTCTACGGCGCGATGGTCCCCAAGAGCCGGTCTGCCGAGTTCTTTGGCTTTTTCAGCACCAGTTCCAAGTTCGCCGGCATCTTGGGGCCGCTGCTGTTTGGCGTGGTCAGTCAGATCGCGGGGGGCAGTCGCCTGAGCATCGTCTCGTTGATCGTCTTCTTCATCGTCGGCGGCCTGCTGCTCACGCGCGTGGACGAGCGAGAGGGCATTCGCGTGGCGCAGGAAGAGAACCGGGCGCTGGAATTAGAATAACACAAACCCGCATAGAACCATGTATCTTCTTACGTTCAGGCTGTTCCTCCGGGGGCGCTCTTGCGCCCCCTGTCGAATGAGTTCCTCGCACCTCCTATCCACTGCAACTTGATTGTAACCCTCTGCAACCAGAGTATCGTAAAATAAACAGGTAGTTCACTATCGGACACTTTTTAGTGAGCGTCTATTTGCACACGGATTTTATCTGAGATTATTCCGACTAGCGCCCAAGATTCTGAGCGGAAAGCATCTACCAACGAGCAAGCAAAGCACCGAAGTAACTGCTCAGCCTGCGCCGGTCGAGTAGGCCTTCAGGCCGTATCAAGACCAAGCAGGCGGCCCATGGGGGGCAAAATCAACTGCAAAGCCGCTCGCTTGGTTTCGATACGCCGCCACAAAAAGCGAGGCGGCTACTCAACCGGCGCTCGCTTCAACGGCCTGAGTAGTTACGCACCGAAATCAAAAACCTATCCGCGTCATCCGTGTTCGTCCGTGTCCTGAGAAAAGTGTCTGGTAATAAAAAAGGTAGGTCAACTCCACCCCAAGACAAGGGAAAAACCGCAGTACCGCATAACTTGCTACGCGGCTTGACATAGGGGGTTTTCATAGCATACTATCTCCATTCCACACAAGGAGAAAAGAGCTATGAGGACCCCAAGAGAATCTTACTCGAGAAAGCCAATTGTGTACACCTTCGAATTGGACACCTGTCTGGAGTGCGGCGGACCCTTGAGCACAGCGTACACGAGTGGGTCGAAGACAGTGCAGACTATGGGAGGAGTGATGACTATCGCGCTTCAGCCCCGATACTGCCAGAATCCACGCTGCAAAAGACACCAAGTCTTGTGCAAGTCTGCACAGTGGCAACAGATAGCGCCGCGCTATTGCACGTATGGACATGATGTAATTGCGCAGATTGGATGGTTGCGACAGACGCACTATGAACGCTTCGAGGCCATTCACGAGGCGCTGCAGCCTCGTCTTCAGATTTGTGAATCGGAGGTACGTCTGCTTTACCACGACCGTTACCTGCCCTTGCTGGCTTGCCACGAGCGACAATACCTGGAGGAGTTGCGGGTTGTATCGGAGCAAACGGGCCTGATCTTGAGTACGGATGGGCTGGCGCCGGAGGGAGGAGAACCCCAGTTGTGGGTGGTGCGGGAGTTGCAGCTTGGGTTGACACTGCGTAGCGGTTGGTTGAGCCAACAAGACCAAGACACCTTCGTCAACTTCCTGCAGCCGATTGCGGACTTGGGATTGCGGGTCGTGGCTGTGATGAGCGACAAACAGCGAGGACTGGAGCCTGCTGTGCCCATCGTGTTCCCGCATGCTAAACACGGCTTCTGCCAGATGCACTATCTCAAGAACGCGGCTGAACCAGTGGCTGAGGAAGACCAGGCAATGAAGGTGACGTTGCGCAAGAAGGTGCGGAGTGAAGTTGGGGAGCTGATTCGGCAAGAAAAAGTCGAGAAACCGGGCGTTTTGACCGTCACAGGGCTGGTGCCCACGCCCGTAGAAGAGCCACGAGAGCAAACAGAGCCAGAATCCCAGGTTTCCCCAACTGCTCCTGATCCTATCGTTCAAGAGCACGAAGCTATTGTGCAAGACCTGCTGCGTCGTGTACGATACTTGCTGACCCTCAAGGGCCGCCCGCCGTTTCGCCTGGCAGGCATCGAGATGTTTGAGCGACTCGGCGAAGTGAAAACTTGCCTGGATACCTTGCTTCAGCATCGTGAGGATTCGCGCCTGATTGAATTGCGCCACGGATTGCACAACGCGCTGCTCTCGGTTCAGCCAGACTACTCTGACTTGCGTCAGGCAGCCGACTGGCTGGAGCATATCGCCGATCTGTTGGATCCTGAAGGGAAACCCGACCAATCTGCTGCTCAAGTGCAGCAAGAGATCCTTTCCTATCTGGATGACATCGACCAGGAAAGCCAAGACTCACCTCGCCTGCGCAGGTTTTGCGACAAGATCCGACAGACCACGCTCAACTACACACCCGGACTATTCCATTGCTATGATATACCTGGCCTGCCTCGCACGAACAACGACCGTGAAAGCGAATTCCGCGATTTGAATCGACGCCTACTCTCCACGACGGGTCAAAAGGGTCTGGTGAAACGCATCATCCAGCGCGAAGGTGCTTGGGAACTGATTCCTCGCCCTGACTCACTGCGTGACACGGTCAGTGCCCTGTCACACGTTGACCCGAATGAGTTCTCTCAAGAGAGGCAGCGAATTCGCCAACACCGTGCCCGCTTCAGACTTCATACTCGTTCCGCAAAACGATCTCGGGCGCAACTCAATCAACTGGAACAGCGATGGAAAACGCTACCACCGATCGACAGCTCGTAGCAACTTATGCGGTATTGC
>DAOTUB010000097.1:0-2593 GCA_034437455.1 Anaerolineae bacterium
AGCGGAGAAGCGTATCGAAACCAAGCGGGTCTTGTCAGAGCAATTTGGCTTCCGAGAGCCGCTTGGCTTCGATACACCCTTTCGCTACACTCCAGGGCACTCAGCCGGCGCTACTCCCTGAACGCTTACGACTATCTCTTAATGGTGAAACAGTCTCACTCCAGAAAAAGCCATCGCCATGCCATAGTCGTCGCAGGCCTCGATGACGGCGTCATCTCGGAGAGCACCGCCCGGTTGAACGACGTATTCGACCCCGCTCTGACTGGCCCGTTCGATGCTGTCGCGGAAGGGGAAGAAGGCATCCGACGCCAGGGATACTCCGTCCATGCCGTCGAGCCACTCTCGCTTTTCCTGTGGAGAGAGTCTGCGAGGAATTTCTGCAAAGGCTTCCTGCCAGATCTTTTCCGCAACGCCCGTCAAGTCGTCCCGGAGGTATTGATCAATCGCGTTATCTCGCTCTGGACGAGACAGTCCTTCCCGGAACTCGAGTCCCAGGACGGCGGGATGCTGCCGCAGGTACCAGACGTCCGCCTTGGACGCGGCCAATCGCGTGCAGTGGATGCGCGATTGCTGGCCTGCTCCCGCGCCGATGACCTGCCCGTCCAGCGCCAGGCAGATGGAGTTGGACTGGGTGTATTTGAGCGCCACGAGCGCGACGACCAGGTCTCTTTTGGCCGCATCGGGTACCTCCTGATTTCGGGTCACCACGTTCTGCAGCATGTCGAAACTGACCCGTGCGTCGTTCCGCCTCTGTTCCAACGTGACGCCAAAGACCTGTCGCGTCTCCGTCTCCTTCGGTTCGTAATCGGGGTCGATTTCGATGACCGTGTATCTGCCGCCTCGCTTCTGACGGAGGATGTCGAGCGCATCGGGAGCATAGGCCGGGGCGATGATGCCGTCCGAGACCTCGCGGCGGATCAGGTTCGCCGTCGAAATATCCACTTCGTCGCTCAGGGCGGCCCAGTCGCCGAAGGACGACATCCGGTCTGCGCCTCGCGCCCGCGCGTAGGCCGCGGCCAGGGGAGAAAGTTCCCCCTCTTCGACGAAATAGATCTGGCACAGCGTATCGTTCAACGGGATGCCCACCGCCGCCCCCGCCGGGCTGACGTGTTTGAAGGACGCCGCCGCAGGCAAGCCCAATGCCTGCTTCAACTCTCGCACCAGTTGCCACGAGTTGAGGGCGTCCAGCAGGTTGATGTAGCCCGGCGCGCCGTTCAGTACTTTGAAAGGCAGCGGGCCTGTCTCGGCGTATGCTCTGGCCGGTTTCTGGTGGGGGTTAAATCCGTAGCGCAGGGTTATCTCTTGGTTACTCATTGAGATCTCTCCTCTCTAATCTCCAATTTCTGCTCTTTGTTCCTGGGATGCCCTTTTGGGGCGCCGGAGCAACTGCTTGTACCGCTCGCGCAACTGTTCGGGCGTCAGCCGCTTGCCGCTTTCAAAGTAGGCCACCGCCACCCGGCCTATCGCCCCCGTACCCAGAGCGGTCACGACACCCCCGATCAACCACCCCGGCCCCGGCACGAGCTTGCCCAATTCGGCGGCCAGATAGCGCAGCGCCACGCCGCCGGCCATCGTGGTCAGCAGCTCGCGCGCGTGGCGCACGCTCAACGACTCGCCGTATATCGCGCCGATGCGCAACACCATGCGCACCTGTGAGGCCAGCAGCAGCGGGATGTCGAGCCCGGGGATCGGCTCGGCGGCGATGATGGCGTTTAGCAGGGCGGCGCTGCGGATGAGCTGGCCGCAGATTTGACGGCGGTAGGCCGGCAGCGCCCGCCCCAGCGCGACCGACATCCAGGGATGAGCTTCTACGATCGCCGGGAGAAGCTGCTCGGCCACCCCCGTCCCGGTCTTGGCCGAGATGGGGATCACGGTCGCGCCCAGCTTGCGCTCCACGTCCTCCAGCACGGCGGGGAGGTCTTGCTTGAGCAGGTCGATCTTGTTCAGCGCGACGACCAGTGGCGCACGGGCCGTCCGCAGCGATTCGTAGAGGTCATAGTCGGATTGATGCAGGCCCGCCGATCCGTCCAGTAGCAGCAGCACCAGGTCAGCTTCCTCGGCGGCGGCCTGGGCGATGTTCGCCCGATCCACGCCGCCTACCTCCCCAAAGCCGGGCGTGTCCACGAGGGTGAAAGGGCCAACCTGCTCCGTCACCAGTTCCTTGGTGGTGCCGGGCACGGCGGCGACAGTCGAAACCTTGCGCCCCTTGATCAGGTTGAAGAGCAAGGACTTGCCCGAATTGACCGGACCGACGATGGCGAGGCGGGCGTGCGCTTCCTCCTCCACCTGCTGCGACAATTGGTCCCAATCTAGCATTTGCAGCAGGCGGCGAACGTCAGCCAGCCGAGTTGGTAGTGATGGTATCAGAGTTGCCCCTCCCTTGTGGTTGGGGTAAGTCTAACACAGGAAGCCTGGTAAGGCAACTGGGGGGAATGGTGGATTGATGGTTACTTGATTTGTTTATGACACTGTTCGATTCTAGTTTTGGCACACCTGGCTCGTGAAAGAGCATTATGGAAGAGAGAAAGGCAATCCAGATAGCCGCAAACGTACTGCTTGGAGTGTTACAAACCGCCATCCGGTGTCCATTTCA
>DAOTUB010000098.1:0-34697 GCA_034437455.1 Anaerolineae bacterium
CGCTGTTATGGCATCCTTCGGGTCGCGACTCTATTCCAACGCCTTTACCTTGACCTTGAGGGCTATCGCCAATTCGCCCAGCCGGAGTACCCCCATATGTGGCCCTCCCATGCGAAATCCTAAAGAGCCTTGTCAAATAGAAATCCTTGGAAACCTCTCGACAGGTAGTCGGGGCGCCGGGATTTGAACCCGGGACCTCACGGACCCGAACCGTGCGCGCTGCCTGGCTGCGCTACGCCCCGCACTAGGCTCACATTATACCGCATTTGAATGGTTTGGCAAGTGCCCGTTTGACAATCTGGGATTTTGCGCTAATATATAAGCGAATTTTTATAAAGTATGTTTTTATGAAATATTTTTTTATAAAGCGGTTCTTTATACGTTGCAAAGCCGCGGAGGCGATATGATGGAGCAGGGACGCGAGACGTCTGGCGAAGAGTTGCGGGAGATAGCACGCTATTTTTCTGTGCTTAAAGACATTCGACGCCTACGCATCCTCGTGACGTTGTCGAGCACCAAAGAGATGACTGTGACGGAGTTGGCGCGGGTTTTGCACATCAGTCAGCCGCTCGTTTCCTTTCACCTGCGTCCGCTGCGCGATCACGGGTTGGTTCGGATGCGACGGGCCGGGCGGGAGGCGTACTATTCGTTGAATCTGCCCGAAATCCAGCGTCGCCAGGCCGAGTTTATGGAGCTACTGACCGAGGTTTCAACATAGATCGTTCATAAATGAGGAGAAATAGAAGAGATGGCAGAACGAGACAAAGTGCGTGTGGCGATCATCGGCGTGGGCAACTGTGCCTCGGCGTTGGTACAGGGAGTGCATTTCTACAAGGACGCGCCCGACGATGCGTTCATTCCCGGATTGATGCACGTGAACCTGGGTGGTTATCACGTGAGCGACATCGAGTTTTCCGCTGCGTTCGACATAGATCGGGACAAGGTGGGCCGTGATCTGGCGGAGGCGATCTGGCAGCCGCCGAACAATACCGTCAAGTTCGCAGATGTGCCCCGGCTTGGCGTGTCGGTCAGCCGAGGTATGACCCACGATGGTCTGGGCAAGTACCTGTCGCAAGTGATCACCAAGGCGCCAGGACCTACAGCGGACATCCTACGTATTCTCAAAGATACGGGCACTGACGTGGTGGTGAATTTCTTGCCGGTGGGGAGCGAGATGGCGACCAAGTGGTACGTCGAGCAGGTGCTCGACGCGGGCTGTGGTTTTGTCAACTGCATCCCCGTCTTTATCGCCCGCGAGGGGTACTGGCAGAGCCGCTTTGCAGAGCGGGGACTTCCCGTCATCGGCGACGACATCAAGAGCCAGGTTGGCGCCACCATCGTTCACCGCGTGCTGACCCGGCTTTTCCGCGAGCGGGGAGTGCGACTTGACCGCACCTACCAGCTCAACTTTGGCGGCAATATGGATTTCTACAACATGCTGGAGCGGGAACGGCTAGAATCCAAAAAGATATCCAAGACGAACGCCGTGACCAGTCAACTGGATCACGAGTTGCCTGCCGATGACATCCACGTGGGGCCGTCGGACTATGTGCCCTGGTTGACGGACCGCAAGTGGTGTCATATTCGGATGGAGGGGACAACTTTTGGCGAGGTGCCGCTCAACCTGGAGCTCAAGCTGGAGGTGTGGGACAGCCCCAATTCGGCCGGGGTCGTGATCGACGCGGTGCGTTGCTGCAAACTGGCGCTCGACCGGGGGTTGGGTGGGGCGATCGTCGAACCATCCTCTTATTTCATGAAATCGCCGCCGGTCCAGTTCACCGACGATGAGGCGGGGCGCAAGCTCGAAGCGTTTATCGAAGGGTGATGGGGGATGATGAGCACTGCACAGCGTGTGGAACGTAAGCAGGGGGTGAAGCAAAAACGGCAGCGCAAGCGATGGGATTCGTTTACCGACTGGGCGCGTGACCAGACCAAAGGCATCCTGAATCCCATCGTGCGCATCCTCGGTCGGTTGGGTATCCATCCCAACACGGTCACGATCGTGGGTTTCCTGTTGCAGGTTGGCGTGGGCGTCTTGTTTGCCCTGGGCCATGTCACCTTGGGCGGTTGGTCGTTGATGATCGTCGGGCCGGTGGACGCCCTGGATGGGTTGTTGGCGCGAACTGTGGGGCAAAAGAGTCTGTTTGGGGCCTTTCTGGATTCGACCCTGGACCGGCTTTCGGACGCCGCGCTGATCCTGGGGCTTACAGCGCATTATCTGCGCCGGGGGTCCCATCTGGAGGCGGCATTGCTCCTGGCCTCGTTAGTGGCGGCCTCGGTGGTCAGTTACGTACGCGCACGCGCCGAGGCGCTGGGCTTTCCCTGCAAGGTGGGAGTGCTGACCCGCCTGGAGCGTATTCTACTGATCAGTGTGCTGTCGGCACTGGGACTGAACACTCTGATGATATGGGCGCTGGCGGTGCTCTCTGTAATCACCATGCTTCAGCGAATCCTGTACGTGTATGCGGTCTCCCGGCGGAGCGAGTCGGGCGACCGGGAATCGCAGCCGGGAAATCCAGACCATTGACGACTCCGCTTCGAGAGCGCGTACAAATTCCAAGCTGAAGGCATTGTGACAGATCATTTGCCTCATCCTCTTCCTGCGTCCCACACTTTTTTCCGCCAGCCAGCAGCGGCGAGGTGACCGCCAACGTGATAAATTTGTTCGTAGTAGCGACTTTAGTCGCTTTTAAGTGATCAAAACGACCAAATCGTGACTACGAATCTCGTGATGAGAATTATTGATAAAGAACTGCGATCTGAAGGGCACAGGCGATGAACGACCACCTGGAATCTCTGCAGCGGGAACTGGCCGAGGCCCGTGAGAACCTGGCGCTGATCCTGGAGCGCAAGGCGGAATATGTGCTCAGCGTCGACATTCCCCTCCAGTTGATCAAGGAGGAGCGTCGCTGGGCGCGGCGGATCAGGGAACTGGAGCAGCAGATCGATCAGGACTGGCCGATCGAGTTGCTGCGCCGGGCGACCAAGTTGCTCACAGGGCCGGTGGCGCGGGCCCTGGATGGCATGCCCTGGAAAGACTTGAAACAGCGGCTGCTAACCCAGGCGTCCAAATTTCCGATGCACCGCCATTTGGATGTCGCGGCCCTGGAGAGGGCGGCGGACGACTTGGCGCGGTTGAATCGCGAGGTGGCGCTGCTGGTGGAGGCCTATCGCATCGCAGCCGATCCAGCCCATCTAGAAGCGGTGGAGCTGCGCGTGGCTCTGCTCGCTGAGCATCTGCTGGCTGTCTACAAATTATCGCCCGGCGAGGCCCCGGAACTGGATAGCTTGATCAGACGGTTGAATCGGGTTGGCGAGCAGGAGGATCAAGGGGAGTAGGATTGTAGTGGCGACTTGAGTCGCTGGTGGGGCGGTCAAAACGACTGAAGTCGTCACTACGAACCTTGTAATGAGGGTTGCGGGGTGGTTAATGCGACAATCCCCTTTACTCATTGCCAGAAAAGCCCAACGTTGGTATAATAATGGCAGTTTCAGACCAGGTCCCCTTGAGCGAACAGGATGAAGGGGAATCCCTGGTGATCCTGCAACTCGCTGTTTGAACCACGATGATTGAACTGAGCGATCTAACCAAACGGTTCGACGATTTTACCGCCGTAGATCGGGTGACACTTTCGGTGGCGCCGGGCGAGATACTGGCGCTGTTGGGACCGAATGGGGCGGGCAAGACGACGACCGTGCGGATGCTGGCGGCGATTCTGCCTCCGACCGCCGGGCAGGCGTTCGTGGCCGGGTACGGCGTGACCGGGCATCCGCGAGAAGTTCGACGGCGGGTCGGGCTGTTGACCGAGCATCCGGGGCTTTATCTGCGCATGCGGGGTGGCGAATACCTGGATTTTTTCGGTCGTCTACTAAGCTTGGATGCCGATGAGCGCGAGCGCCGGGCCAGAGAATTACTGGCCCGCTTTGGCATGTCTGAGGCCTGGGATAAGCGGCTGGGTACGTACTCGAAAGGTATGCGGCAGAAAATGGCCCTGATCCGCGCGATGTTACACGATCCAACCGTCCTGCTGCTGGACGAGCCGACCTCGGCGATGGATCCCCACAGCGCCAAACTGGTCCGGGATGCCATTCTGGGCCTGCGCCATCACCGGCGGTCGATCGTCATCTGCACGCACAACCTGGCCGAGGCGGAAGCGCTCGCCGACCGCATCGCCATCATCCGGCGGGGCAAAATTATCGCCTCGGGGACGTCGGCAGAGTTAAAGACCCAGTTGCTCGGTCCCTCGCTGATGGAGTTGCGTTTGAACCGTCCGCCCGATGGCGTGGTCCGGCTCATCTCCGCTCTGGTCGAGATCGAGGAGCAGGGTAAGAATTGGGTGCGCTATTCCGCCACTG
Organism: Anaerolineae bacterium; assembly: GCA_034437455.1. Lineage (GTDB taxonomy): Bacteria > Chloroflexota > Anaerolineae > B4-G1 > B4-G1 > DAOTUB01. The sequence continues at coordinate 4,357 of DAOTUB010000098.1, forward strand.
ATTTTCAGGAGACGAATCCCCGGTTGCTCCAGCTTTTGGCGACGCACGGAGTGGGAGTCGTCGCGTTGGGCGAAGCGCCGCGCAGCCTGGAGGATGTCTACCTGCAAGTGGTGGAGGGGGAATAGAGGTGGTCGCGATATCCGAACGTGTGAGGGGAGAACCCATCCGGTTGGTGCTCGCGCTGGTGGAGCGCGAGATCCGGGATACGTTGCGGGATTGGCGCATGGTGGTGCCCATCGTCATCCTGACGCTCTTTTTTCCCGCGCTGATGAGTTTCGTGGCGGATATGGCCTTGGACTGGGTCGCCAGGTATGGCGCGCCGATCGTCGGCGAGCGCATGATCCCTTTTCTGCTGATGGTGGTCGGTTTCTTTCCCATCTCCTTCTCATTGGTCATCGCGCTGGAGACGTTTGTGGGAGAGAAAGAACGCAGGAGCCTCGAGCCGCTTTTATCTACTCCCTTGACCGATGCACAGCTTTACCTGGGCAAGACCTTGGCGGCAATGATCCCGCCCTTGCTGGCGGCCTACCTGGGTATCGCGGTCTATTTGATCGGCCTCTATTTCATCAAAGGCTGGATGCCGTCGCTGACTTTGATCACACTGATGGTCGTGCTGACGACAGTGGAGGGCTTGGTGATGGTCTCGGGCGCGGTGGTGGTCTCCAGCCAGACGACGAGCGTGCGGGCGGCCAATCTGCTTGCCAGTTTCATCATCATCCCCATGGCGCTCCTGGTGCAGGTGGAGGCCCTGATCATGTTCTGGGCCGACTATGGCGTGCTCTGGTGGATCGTGCTCTTTCTGCTGGTGGTGGATGTCGTCCTGATCCGCATGGGCATTCATCTCTTCAATCGCGAGGCCTTGCTGGGGCGGGAGATTGATGAATTAAATCTCGCCTTTGTGTGGCGCACGTTCCGCAAACACCTGCGTTGGGGAGACTGGTTCTCTGAACCCGCTGTGCGAGAGACGCCGATCGGACTCCGCTGGTTGAAAGTGGCGGGCGGACTCTATGGCCGCGATATTCCGGCCATTCTGCGCCGTTCGAGGCTGGCTATCTGGGTGGTCGTGATCGGACTGGTCTTTTCGGCTCTGGTTGGCTTTTTCCTCGCTGAACGCTACCCGCTTCCCCCGCAGGTGCTCCAGTTGGATCAAATCTCCGAGGAGACCTTCACCGACTTGCCCTCTATGGACTGGTTTCCGAGCTTTAGTCCCTGGGGGGTGTTGAAGCAAAACGTGCGGTCGTTGTTGGCGGCGGCGTTGCTGGCCGTTTTCTCCTTCGGGACGTTGGCCATCGCTTTGCTCATGGCTCCCCTGGCGATCATTTTTTTCTTTGTCACCCAAGTCGCGCATCTGGGGTACAGCCCGCTGCTGTTCTTTGCTGCTTTCGTGTTGCCGCATGGATTGTTAGAGTTGCCCGCCGCGACCATCGCGACGGCGCTCGCCGTGCGTATGGGGGCAGCCTTTATGTCGCCGGCGCAAGGAATGACCGTGGGGGAGGGGTGGTTACGGGCCGTGGCTGATTTCACCAAAGTCTTTGTTGCTCTCGTCGTGCCGCTGCTGGCCCTGGCGGCCGTCATCGAGATCTATGTGACGCCGGCGGTTGTGATATGGGCGTTTGGAGGGTAGGGTTATGGCTAGAGTAGTGGCTTTAGGAACGGCGGCGGCGGTTCCCAATGCACAACACGCGACTACTTACCTGGCGGTAGAGGGCAGGCAGGGCTTTTTCTTGATCGACTGTGGAGAGAGACCCCTGATACGGATCCAACACGCCCGTCTTGAACTTCACCGCTTGCGCGGGTTGATCATCACCCATTTCCACCCCGATCACGTGCTTGGCATCCCTATCCTGCTGATGAATACCTGGTTGCTGGGACGAACCGATCCACTGCCAGTGTATGGCTTGCAAGACGCCCTGGAGCGGTTTGAGGCGATGATGGACCTGTTTCGCTGGGAGGAGTGGCCCGATCTGTTTCCCGTGCCTTGCCACGTCACCGCCGAGGAGATGGGCGCGCTGGTGCTGGAGGACGACGAGTTTCGCATCACCAGTGGGCCTGTGAAGCACCTGGTGCCCACCATCGGCTTGCGGATAGAGAACAAGCTCAGTGGCGGCGTATTGGCGTATTCCAGCGATACCGAACCCTGTGACGCGGTGGTGGAATTGGCGCGGGATGCCAATATCTTGATCCACGAAGCGGCGAGGAATACGCTGGGCCATTCCAGCGCGGCCCAGGCGGGAGAGATCGCCCAGCGGGCCGGGGCGGCTCGCCTGGTGCTGATCCACTATCGGCCCGCGGCCTGGAAGTACGACCGCTGGCTCGAAGAAGCGGCTTCCACATTTGATGGGCCTGTGGAGTTGGCGCAGGATTTCAGAGAGTACGGCTTCTAAACCAGCAATTAGGTTCGTAGTGGCGACTGCTGATTGGGTGGTCCGAACGACTGAACTCGTGATGATTACTGTGATATTTAACTCCCTCAACTTTTTTGAACTCCTCGGCGGTTTTGTCCTCTCTCTCATTATTGGAGTCATCGGCTATCGGCGCGGCGCGTTGAGCGGCAGCGGCGTCGTGGGCGCGCTGATCACGGGCACGCTCATCTTTGGACTGGGGGGCTGGGAGTGGGGGATCTTGCTCGTGGCCTTTTTTATCTCCTCCAGCGCCCTTTCCTTCTATCGCGCCCGCGACAAGCAGGGGTTGGCGGAAAAGTTCGCCAAGGGACACCGGCGCGACCTGGGGCAGGCGCTGGCGAATGGAGGCGTAGCGGCCCTGCTGGCCGTCTGCTCCAAACTCTTTCCTCTGGTAGGGGGACGTGGAGCGTGGGAGGGCGCCTGGTTTTTCGCCGCTGCCGGCGCGATGGCGGCCGTCAACGCCGACACCTGGGCGACCGAGTTGGGCGTGCTGAGTCCGCATTCCCCACGCCTGATCACCACCGGACGACGGGTCGAGGTGGGTGCGTCGGGAGGCGTCACGTGGCTGGGGACCGGCGCGTCGCTGGGAGGCGCGCTTTGCATCGGCCTGTTGGGAGGGCTGGGGTTACTGACGCTGGACCAGGGTTGGCCGGTGGCGGGCGAGCTGCTGTCGGCGGCAACGCTGGGTGGTCTGTTCGGTTCTCTCTGCGATAGCGTCCTGGGCGCGACGGTGCAGGCGATCTACTGGTGCGACACGTGCCAGAAAGAGACCGAGCGCCAGGTTCACCGCTGCTCCGCTCAGACGCGCCTGTTGCGTGGATGGCGCTGGCTGGGGAACGATCTGGTGAATTTTTTCGCCTCGGTGGTGGGGGCGCTGGTCGCTGTGGGCATCGGTTGGTTGTTGTAGACAGGGGATAGGGTGCCAAAGAACCGTCGCGGGTGCATGTTGCTCCTGCTCTTCATCGGTCTGGTCGGGGTCTGCTTGAGCGGCGCGGCCTACGTGTGGAGGTATTATCGCGGCGGCCTCATCCCACAGCCGGTTCCCCTGTTTCCCCCGGCTCTCCCCTACACTCCCTGGTCGCCGCCGCCCGTTGCCCGGACGTTTGACTTTCCTCTACTGCCTGCTGAGGCGTATGGCCCGTATGTCCAGGGGATCACCGGGCCGCTGGCGGTGGATAACCGCTACGGTGTGCAAAACCCGGCCCTGGGAGATCGCTCCAACTGTTTCCGGGATGCGGATGGTGGCAGCGTTCCTTTCAGTCAGCTCTACCACGCCGGCGTGGATCTGTGGGCGCTGGACGAGGCGGGGCAGGTTATCTGGGGAGAGGCCAGAAAGGCCCCCGTTCATGCCGTGGCCGACGGCGTGGTCGTGTTCGCCCTGGACGCTGGGGCCGAAGGGCATATCATCGTCGTCGAGCATCGGTTGGCGGACGGCGAAATGGTCTATTCGGCGTACTGGCACGTGGACCATGTGCTGGTCCAGCCGGGTCAGCCGGTGACCCGCGGGCAAGCCATCGCCGCGATCTATGACCAGGGATTCAACAGCCACCTGCACTGGGAGATGCGTGTCTTTCGCGACGGCTCTACATTATTCCCGGAGGGGACTGCGGGAGCCAGAGGTCGGTGTAACGATCACGTCGCTGGCGTGGGATATACCTGGGACGAAGATCCGGGCCGCGCCCATCCCGATTTCTACGGTTACTTGGCTCCAGAGGTCTTTGTCGAGAGTTACCGACCCTGAGAAACTGGGACGAGTTTTCCCAAAATCTGGCGGGAAGAGGACTCGTCAATTTGCCAAAAATCCTTGACGGCAGGGGATGGGTATGTTATAATACGTTCGCCTCACAGTTACCTCGCCAGGTTGGGCGTACTTAGATGGAAACAGAGAGATTGGAGGTTGTTTGCCATCTGACATGATGCGTTTCGACGTTTCTGCTCTTCTCAAGGCCCAACTCGGTCAATCGTTAACCCTGAACATAGATACAGGCCCTCAGGCTCTGGGTGAACTGAGGGTTGATTATCTTTGGGGTACGGTTCGTGTGTTTCGTATCCAAAACGGCCTGTACGTTGAAGGTACTGTGCAGACGCAGCTTCGGCTAGAGTGTGTTCGTTGCCTGGAACCCTTTGCTTTCCCTACGGCCCTGGAGCTAGATGAGACGTTTCGGCTATCAGAGGCGGACCCAAGGCTCGATATCCCTTATGCGGTCGGCGATGATGGCTGGCTCGATCTGGCTCCTCTCTTGCGTGAGCAAGCCTGGCTCGCTATTCCCATGAAACCTCTCTGTCGCCCCGATTGCAAAGGGTTGTGTCCACAGTGTGGTGCGGATCTCAATCGCGAAGTGTGTACTTGTGAGCACGTGCAGATCGATCCCCGCCTGGCGGTGTTGAAAGAGCTGCTATAATCGAGAGGATAAAGACCTATGGACATGATTGAGGAACTGTTGGAAAAGGGCCAAGTTCAGGGATACTTGACCACGGGGGATGTTCTGAACTTTTTGCCCAACGCTGAGGAAGAGCTGGAACAACTTGAGCGAGTGTTTATTTTGCTGCAAGAAGCCGGTATAGAGGTATACGACGACGGTGATGCGGATCTCGATGAATCAGAGGTGGAGAGCGATGGATACGAGGACGAGGAGGACGGGTTTGATTTAAGCCGGATCTCTACCAGTGATTCGGTGGGTTTATACCTCAAAGAGATGTCGCAAGTGCCTCTTCTGACGACCGAAGAAGAGATTCGATTGGCCAAGGCCATCGAAGCAGGGCGCGAGGCGTATAATATTCTGAGAAACGATGGTCTTGATCCGCAGAAACACGAGCTGCTCAAGCGGGAGATCGAGCGAGGACGCCTCTCGCGCGAGCATCTGATCAAGGCGAATACACGGCTGGTGGTCAGTATCGCCAAAAAGTATATGGGGCGCGGCGTGCCGTTCCTGGATTTGATCCAGGAAGGCAACATGGGACTGATGAAGGCGGTGAAAAAGTTTGACTACACCCGGGGATGTCGCTTCAGCACCTATGCCACGTGGTGGATCCGGCAGACGATCACCCGCTCGATCGCCGATCAGGGACGCACGATCCGCGTGCCGGTTCACATGTCGGATCGGATTCGGCGGCTCTACAAGGCGGCTCGGCTTCTCGAACAGGAATATGGCCGACAGCCCACGCCAGAGGAGATGGCGGAAGAGTTGGATATGGATCCCCGCAAGGTGCAATGGATGCTCAAGGTCTCGTGGAGGCCTTTGAGCCTGGAGCGTCCCATCGGCGAAGAGGAAGATAGCGAGTTGGGGAATTTTATCGAGGATGACGTCACGCCTACGCCGACGCAGAGCGCCTATCAGCAGCTGCTCAGCGAGAAGGTCGAAGAGATGTTGTCTACGCTGAGTCCTCGTGAGGCGCGCGTCCTGCGGCTCCGCTTTGGACTCGTCAACGGGCGCAGCCACACGCTGGAGGAGGTCGGCCAAAAATTTGGGCTGACGCGGGAGCGCATCCGGCAGATCGAAGGACAGGCTTTGCGTCGCCTGCGCCATCCTTTCCGCAGCCGCCAGTTGCAGGATTATTTAGGGCAGTAAAGATGATGCGTTATAGCGCAATGATCATGTGCAGCCTGCCGTGGTGGGTCAGGGAGGAGATACCTGGCCCGCGATAGGCCGCTCTATTTTGCAGCCTCACGGCAACAAACCGCCAGCCTCGCTGGCGGTTTTCGTTTTATCATACTCTGTGCTACAATATGGCCGTATTGGTTATTAAAGGAGGAGCATTGATGTCCACACATATTCTCATCGCTATCGCCTGGCCGTACGCCAGCGCCAGAATTCACGCCGGCAACGTCACCGGTTCTCATCTCCCCGGCGATATTTCTGCCCGCTACCACCGGTTGGCTGGCGACCACGTGCTGATGGTCTCCGGCTCCGACTCGCACGGCACGCCCATCACCGTCGTCGCCGAGAAAGAGGGCCAGTCTCCCCGCGATGTTTTTGAACACTTTCATCACACGTTCCTGGAGTTGTTTCAGCGGTTGGGTATCAGTTACGACCTGTTTACCCATACCGATACGGAGAACCACCATCGCGTCTCTCAGGACTTTTTTCTCACCCTGTTGGAAAAAGAATATCTCTACCGGTTGGTACAGGAGCAGATGTACTCTGAAGCGCAGCACCGTTTCCTGCCCGATCGCTACGTGGAGGGTATCTGTCCGGTCTGTGGCTACGATGCGGCGCGGGGCGATCAATGTGATAACTGCAATACCCTGCTCGATCCGAAGGATCTGATCGATCCGCGCAGCAAGCTCGACGGAAGCGTCCCTGTGATCCGCAAGACTGAACACTTTTTTCTCGATCTGCCCAAACTGGCTCAGGTTGGGCTGGCCGAATGGCTGGAACAGGGCAAGGAATATTGGCGGCCCAACGTGATCAACTTTGCCCGCAACTATGTGGGCGAGGGGCTGCAAGGGAGGCCCATCACCCGCGATCTCGCGTGGGGGATTCCCGTGCCGCTGCCGGGATGGGAGGGCAAGTGTCTCTACGTCTGGTTCGAGGCCGTCATTGGCTACTTTTCTGCCAGCCGGGAATGGGCGCACAATCGAGGAGAGCCGGAGGCGTGGAAGCGTTGGTGGTACGATCCAACTGCTCAGACGAAATACTTTATCGGCAAGGACAACATCCCCTTCCACGCCGTCATCTGGCCGGCGGAATTGATGGGGGTGGGGCGGCTCTACGACGACGACTCGTCCAAAAAACTCAATCTGCCTTACGACGTTCCGGCCAACGAGTTTATGAACATGGAGGGGCAAAAGTTCTCTGGCAGCCGCAATTGGGCCGTCTGGATGGACGACGCGCTCGACCGCTACGATCCCGACGCCCTGCGCTACTACTTGACGGTGGCGATGCCGGAGGCGCGGGACACCGACTGGATGTGGGAGGGGTTTGTGCGCCGCAACAACGACGAATTGGTGGCTACCTGGGGCAACCTGGTCAATCGGGCGCTGACTTTTGCCTACAAGCGGTTCGATGGGCAAGTGCCCACACCGGGCGCATTGGAGGACGTGGATACCCAACTGTTGGAGCGCGTCGAGACGGGCTTTGAGCCTATCGGCCAGTTGATCGCCAGGTGCAAATTCCGTGCGGCGCTGGGCGAGGTGATGGCATTGGCACGCGAGGCGAACCGCTACCTGGAGGAAAAAGGCCCCTGGTTCCAGATCAAGGAGGATCGCCAGGACGCCGGCACGACCATCTACGTGGCGCTCAAGGTCATAGATTCGCTCAAGGTCCTCTTTGCTCCCTTCCTGCCCTTCTCGTCCGAGCGGCTACATCAATACCTGGGCTACGAGGGGACGCTGTTTGGACGACAGTACACGGCCACCTTTGAGGAAGAGAGCCGCGTCCACGAGGCGCTCTGCTACGACGGCGACAGGGCGACGGGCGGGTGGAAACCCAGCCAACTGCCGCCGGGCCAACCATTGCGCCAACCGGAGCCGTTGTTCAAGAAGCTGGATGAACGTGTGATCGAAGAAGAGCAAGAACGATTGGGGTAACTTCCGGTGCAAAGGAGTCGGAGGCCCGGCTTCAGCCAGGGAACCCCCGATAAATCAGAACGTCCGTAGAGTTTTGTATCGCAAACTAGGGTAGATACAGGAGGAACGAAATGAACAAGAGGTTCTTTGGTATGTCTATTATATTGATGGTGACGGCCCTGGCGTGTAGTTGCAACCTTCCCTTCCTGTCGGGAATCGAAACGCCGCCTCCCATTGGTGGGGAGACGACGCCTCCGCCGCCTCAAGCTGAAGCTCTTTTTCGGGATGACTTTGGCGATTCAGGCTCCGGCTGGGAGGTGGGGGATTATGACGAGGGCAGCGTGGGCTACAAAGCGGGCGCCTACTTTATCGCGTCCATCGGCGATGGCAGCACGATGTGGGGCGTGGCCAACCAATCTTTTAGCGACCTTGTCATCGAAGTGGATGCCACCCAGGTCTCGGCTCCGGTCAACAACAACAATGACTATGGGGTGGTGTGCCGGGAGCAAGGGGATGGCGGCGGGTATTACTTTCTCATCTCGGGGGATGGCATGTACGCCATCGCCAAGGCTCAAAACGAGGGGTTCGAGTGGCTGGTGGATTTTACCGAGTCCGGCGTCATCCGGCAGGGGAATGCCGAAAACCGTATCCAGGTGACGTGTGATGGTTCTACCTTGGAGTTGTCCGTCAACGGACAACGTTTGGCGACGGCCCAGGACAGCACGTTCACCAGCGGCGACATCGCGCTGACCGCGACCTCCTACGAGGACACGTCCACGGAAATCCACTTTGATGACCTGGTGGTGAGCCAGCCCTGATGGCGTTCAGGTGCATCTGGCATCCAGAACGAATTGGGAGAAAGGCATATGACCCTGCGAGATTTTGTCGTCTGGGCCAAAGAGACGGGCGTGCTGATCGAGGTCGAGCGCGAGGTGGACGCGCATCTAGAACTGGCGCGCGTGATGTACGCGCTCGATGGGCGCCCTGTATTGTTCCATCGGCTGGCCGATTTCCCTGATTGGCGAGCGGTCGCCGGGGTGTGTGCTCAGCGACAGCACTTTGCGGCGGCGCTGGGTTGCACGGTACCAGAACTGTCCCATCGAGTGGCTGATGCTTTGAAGCAACCGGTGCTGCCCCCTCTGCTCGAGTCTGCCCCCTGTCAGGAGATTGTCGAGACACAGGTGGACTTGACGAGCCTGCCCATCCCCCGCTACCATCCAAAAGACGGCGGTCGCTACGTCACGGCGGGCGTGGCGGTCATCAAGGACCCCGATTTCGGCCGCAATATCTCGTTCCACCGGCTGATGCTGCTGGACAAGCGCCGTTTCGCCGCCCGCATCGTCGAGAAGAGGGGAACGCACACCGCGATGGGCAAGTGTGTGGACGACCTTCCGGTCGCCATCGCCATCGGTTGTCCGATGCAGGTGTTGTTGGCGGCGGCGATGAGTCCCCCCAAGGGCGTGGATGAATTGAGTATCGCCCACGCCTTGCTCCCGACTTCGCTGGTCCGGTGCCAGACGGTGGACCTGGAGGTTCCGGCGGAGGCCGAACTGATCCTCGAAGGCCGCATCACCCACACCCTGGTTGACGAAGGCCCTTTCCCCGACCTGACGGAGACGATGGACGGCGTGCGCCGCCAGCCGGTGATCGAGATTGACCACATCACCCACCGCCGGGAGCCTATCTTTCACGCGCTGCTCCCCGGTGGCATGGAGCACAAGAACCTGATGGGCGTGCTCCGCGAGCCGACTATCTTTGCCGCCGTCAACGAGGTCTGTTGTTGCACGGGCGTCTATATCACGCCGGGAGGAACCTCCTGGATGCACGCGGTCGTGCAGATCGACAAGCAGCACGAGGAGGACGGTCGCCGGGCGGTCTGGGCCGCTTTCCAGGGCCACGGTTCGCTCAAGCACGTCGTCGTCGTAGATACAGACGTGGATCTCTACGATAGCGCCGAGGTAGAGTGGGCGATCGCCACACGCTTCCAGGCCGACCGCGACTTGGTGCTTCTCACCGATAAACCGGGCAGCAGCCTCGATCCCTCCGCCACGCGGGTGCCAGGGCAAAAGGCGCGCACAGCCAAGATGGGATTGGACGCCACGGCCCCCTTGGGCGCGAAACGGCGGGAGTACGAAAAGGTGCAGTACGTTCCGGTCAACGTGGCGCAGTATGGCGTGGAGTGTTAAGCCACTTGTGCAATGGCGTTTTTTGGTGTATGATAATGCCAAGTTATGCGGACACAACCTGACCAGGATAGGTCAGGTTCTGGTGGATTCAAGGTCCAAGGGAGTACAAGGAGGGATGCAATGCACCTCATCAAAGTCGCGTCCACTTCTCGCTCGACGGCGGTGGCAGGCGCCATCGCCGGGGTGATGCGGGAGCAAGATCACGTAGATGTGCAGGCTATTGGAGCTGGGGCGGTCAATCAGGCGGTGAAGGCAGTAGCCATCGCGCGCGGTTATCTCGAACTGGATGGGATTGACATCATCTGTGTACCCTCGTTCGTCGAGGTGTCGATTGAAGGTCAGGAGAGAACTGCGGTGCGGCTGGCTATCGAGAAGCGAGCCGGCGTGTTGGCGCCAGAGCCGGAAGAATTGGTGTAATACGGCATCGGAAGGCCTGTACATCCGATCAGATAGGGTCTGCTTGGCGCTGGAGCGTGTAGAGGCGTGACGTAATCACGCTTGTGCCTCGTGGTGTGCTGGTTGGAGAGCTTTGCGGGCGTCTTGTGGATCGGCGAAGCCTTGTGGCTTCGCCTTTTTGTGTTTAGGGATGGGGCAAGTCGAGTATCAACACTTCGAGCGTGAGACGCGGGTTGGCGTTTTGTTTCAACTTTTTGGCCGCGCTGCGCAGAGCCTCGACCACCGCGCTGCTTTGCGCCCAACCAAAGCGACGGGCGTGATCGCGTAATTCGTTCAGACGATCCACGTTTGTCAACGGCGCGCCAGCGTCGGCGGCCACGAGCAACACGTCGCGCCACCAACCGATCCACAGATCGAGCGTCTCTTGCGTGGCGATGGGGTCGCGGGCCAACGTTTCGGCGTAGCGGAAACGCTCGACGATGGAAGCGCCGACGAGCTGGTCGAGGGCGTCTAACCGTCTCGCGCGCCGCTGAAGAGCTTTCTCGTCGCCGAGTGTTCGCACTGCCCAGCCCAGTCGCCCGCCCGAAAGGTGGGCCAAGAGTTCGGCCCGCTCTGGTTTTGCGCCCCACCGTTCGGCGAGGGCCTGCTGCACCAGCGCCACAGACAGTGGGCGTAAGGGAATCTGTTGGCAGCGGGAGACGATGGTGGGCAGGAGGCGGTCGGCGTCGTCCGCCAGGATGGCCAGCACGACGTAGGCGGGGGGTTCTTCCAACGTCTTGAGCAGCGCGTTCGCAGCGGAAGTGGTGGCCTCCTCGAAGCGGCGCAGGATGGCGATCCGCCACGTTCCCTCGACCGGAGTGAGGGCGAGCTGGTGTTGCAACTCCCGCACCTGCGCGATCTTGAGGCTGGCGCCGATATGCTCGGATTCGACGACGTGCAGATCGGGGTGGTTGCCGCTGGCGACCAAGCGGCAGGCGCGGCAATCGCCGCAGGGTCGCTTCTCCGCTTCGGCCTGGCATAGCAGAGCGGCGGCCAGTTTCCGCGCCAGCGTCGTCTTGCTCCCGCCTGGCGGGCCGGTGAGGAGGTAAGCGTGGGAGATGCTGTTTGAGGCCACGGCTTGGCGCAGCGACCTCACGGCCCACTCGTGCCCCACGATGCCCCAGTTGTCGCTCCTGTTTTCGCGTGTTTTCATAGGAGGTGATTGTAGCACAAGGCGCGTGCCTTGCAAAATGGCGGCAAAAGTGGTATAATCCCAAATGCTTTGGGCGATTAGCTCAGATGGCCAGAGCGCCACGTTGACATCGTGGAGGTTCGCAGGTTCAAGTCCTGCATCGCCCATCTTGCTCGAGACGTTTCGCAGTGATACGGCCCCTGGGTTTTCAGAAAACCAGGGGCTTTGCTATGTAGCAAACTGTTCCCAGATGACTCGCTTGCGGGCCAGTGCTGGCAGATCGGGCGCGTAGTACAGCCAGTGGCCCAGTGCAATGGCTTTTTGGCCGTAGTATTCCAGGTTAGCGCCGTAGATATTGCCATGCAGCCCGGTCAGTGCCTCAATGCGCTTATGCATCCACCCCAAAAAGTCCGGGCTGGACGATGAAAAATAACTGCGTAACTGGTCTCGTCGCCCACACTGACGATTGACGGAAAAGCCACCGTCGCCGTCCCAGCAGCCGCGTGCGAAATCTGCCAAGAAGCTATCGGGAATAGCCAGTGGTCCGATAGTCAGGCTGTTGGCCGGGGTCAGCCCTAGCTCCTGGAGGAAGGCGTAAAAAGCGCGGTCGCTAAAGTTGAGCCTGTAGCTCGGTTTGTGGTTCTCCTGGTCCGGCGGATACACGCGAATGGTAAACTCGGGACCTAACTCCAGGCAGGTGCGATAATTTTCGACTTGTTCCTCGTCAGCCGAGGTAAAGCCGATGAGATTGTTCCCTTTTCCCAGATGGCCATCGGCAGCGATCAGGCCTATGGCGTAGGCCAACTCTGGTGTGGGCCAGGCCGCCAGCACCTCTGGCGACATGTGCACCGCGAGCTGGCCTCCCTGGGGCCGAAGCGGGATACCACACCTTTGTAACAATTTCCAAACAGTGGTGTCGCTACAACCCTGGCGGGTAGCGATCTGAGAAATGCTCAGTTTCTGTTCAATGTATAGTTCTCTCAGCAATTCCCGTTTTGGCATCATCACCGCGTGATATGGCATCGTAGTGGCGACTTTAGTCGCTGGTTGCGCGGCTCAAACGACTAAAGTCGTTACTACGGATCCCATAACGGGAATTGCTGTAGTTCTCTCAATTCCGCGCAGGAAGGACTAACCCGATAGTAGTCGCCCCGGTTCCGGGTCTGGAAGCTGTATTTTTTCATGCGCCGGACGATGGCAGAGTCGGTGCAGCCATAGTGGGCCGCGATCTGTCTCTGTGTCCAGCCTTTGACGTAATAGAGCTGGCGCAGCTCCTCCCTGGGAATGTGAAATCTCGTGGTCATTCCAATTGTACTGGTCTGCCTTCGCCGTGCACCAGCCAACGATAGCTCTTTTCGATGCGGTCCCAGTTATGCTCCCGGTCGAGCGACCAGAAGCGTCCGATGAGCGACACAAACTCTCCCACGCCCAATCGCTCGCACTCGGCCTCGACGTCGCCCACATAGATCGCCCCGCTCTCTGGCTTTTCGCCGCGCCGCCCCAACATGCCGTGAACATAGACCTCTGGCGCGCCGACCTGTTTCGCCATACGCAGCAACGCCTTGAGATGCTCCACCGATCCGTGGGAGCTGTAGAAGGAGATGATGCCCAGCAGATGCAGGCGCGTGCCATCTCGCCTGGCGCCTTCCATCGCCCAACGGAGGGCGGGATTCTCGAAGAAGCTGCCGTCGGCGATGGCCCGCTCGATACGCAGCCGGTCGGACGGTACGATGCGGCCCGCGCCCAGGTGGGTGTGCCCCACCTCCGAGTTGCCCACCGTCATGCCCGGCCGTCCGGGGACGGTGTTGGGCAGGCCCACCGCCTCGCCGGCGGCTGCCAGGCGAGTGGAGGGGAAGGCGGCTTGCAGCGTGTCCATCACCGGCGTGTCGGCCTCCAGGATTAGGTTGCCCCACGCTTCGTCGCGCGCGCCCCAGCCGTCGAGGATGAACAGGGCTACGCGCTGGGATTCGTTCTGTCCGCTGCCGGAGACCAACGATGCCCCTGTCATAACGGCTGGCTTTTCGACCCCCAGTAAATCCAGCGCCGTCGGCGCCACGTCGACCAGCGTGCCTCCGTCGCGCACACTGGCCCCAAGCAGGTGCGGCGCGACCAACACGAAGGGCACAGGGCTATCGGTGTGGCCGGTGTCGATCGCGCCGTCGGGATAGTACCACTTTTCCACCGTGCCGTGATCGGCGGTGATCAGCGCGGCGACTTGCAGCTCCTTCGCTGCCTCGATCACGCGCCCAAGCTGCGCGTCCACCGTGGCCACGGCCCGTTTGATCGCCTCGCGATCCTCGCTGTGGCCGATCACGTCCACGTTCGCCCAGTTGACCACCAGCAGATCGACCGTCGGGTCGCGCAGCGCCTCGATGACGGCGTCGGCGACCTCGTCGGCGCGCATCTCTGGCGGCGGCAGGTATCCTTCAAATTCCAGGGAGGGGATGATGCGATGCTCTTCGCCGGGGAAAGGCTCGCTTCGCTTGCCGTTCAGAAAATACGTCAGGTGCACACTCTTTTCCGATTCGACAATTTTGACCTGACGCAAGCCCTCCCTGCTGACCACCTCGCTCAACGTGTCGGGAATTGCGCCCAACGGCGGGAACGCGACGCGGACGTCCAGCTCGGGGTGATACTCGATCATCGTCGCCCAGTGAGTCGTGATCGGCTCGCGGGCAAAGTGGGGGAAATGATTCTCAGCAGCGACGAATGCCTGGGTCAATTCGATCTCGCGTTCGCCTCGGATGTCGTAAAAAATGACGTAATCGCCATCGCGGATGCGACCGAGGGGTTGCCCCACCGCGTCTACACGTACCAGCGGCTCCATCGTTTCGTCGTCCTCACCAGCGCGATAGGCTGCGCGCACGGCTTGGGCCAGGGGAAAAGTTTTTGACATACATTGCTCCTGTTCAGGTTTTTATACAACAAGTTGCCGAGGGGATTGTAACACGATGCCGAGGGATGGGCAAGCCTTTCGCCTTGATGTTACTTGACAGCCTCCTCCAGTGGCTTATAATCCAATTGCTTGGTTCATAATCGTCAGGGGGCAAAAGGATGAATCTGGATAAATTGAGAGAGCTTTTGATCGCGGTGACATCGAGTGTCGTTCTGGCGGCCCTGGGGCTGGTTTTGGTTCAGTTTCTTCGACGCTGGCTGAAACGCATCATTCGCTCTCTGGAGGATCTTCACGAAGAACGAAGACAGCAGTTGGAAACGCTCGTCCACATATTTCAGTGGGCGGCCAATATCCTCATCGTCGGCGCTGCTCTGCTGATGATCATCGGGCACTTTGCGGACATCACTCCATTGCTGGCCAGCGTGGGTGTGGTGGGGCTGGCGGTGAGCCTGGGTGCGCAGACGCTTCTCAAGGACCTCATCGGCGGCTTTCTGATTCTGATGGAGAATCAGTACTCGGTTGGAGACGTCATCCAGGTGGAGGAGGTAGCCGGGACGGTGGAGCAGCTTACCCTGCGGGCCACCTGCGTGCGGGATCTGGATGGGAATCTCCACGTCGTTCCGAATGGGGAGGTGCGCATCGTCTCCAATCGGACCAAGGGTTGGTCGCGCGCGGTGGTGAACGTGGGGGTGGCCTACGAGGAGGACCTGGATCGCGTCCTTCGCGTCCTGGAAGGAGTCGCCGAATCCTTTGCCCGTGACGCTGCTTTTGAATCGCAACTGATGGAGACGCCGCAGGTGATGGGGCCTGTCAGTCTGGGAGATTGGGCCGTCACAGTGCGCGTGATGGTCAAGACGCAGCCGGGGAAGCAGTGGGAGATCTCCCGCGAGCTTCAGAAGCGCATCCTCGCTGCCTGTGAGCGAGAGAACATCACCTTACCCTACCCGCGCCAGGAGGTGTTGGTGCAGAGTTGACAGCAGCCGAAAACGCATTATAATAGCATTCCAATACGATTCGCCAACGCGTTGACCGGGACGAGTACTGGCCTGAGAAGGTCAAAGAGAGAAGAGGTCACCGGCTGAAAGCCTCTTCGACCGGACGGCTGGGAAAACCCCCCGGGAGCGAGACCCCCAAACCACGAGAGAGTAAGGGTCTCCGGGACAGGCCCGTTATCGCCTCAGAGTGCGGCGGCGTACACTACGTTTGCCGAACTTGGGTGGAACCACGTGGGAGATTCCCCGCGCCCCAAGGGCGTGGGGATTTTTGTGTGTAGATTAGGAGGTGATCGACATGACCGAAGATGACACTGGTACTTTCACGTTGCGACGTATTCGTGGTTCGATCACTTTTCGAGGAGGAAAAAATGTCTGAAGAACATGAGCAGGAAAATGGTAAACTGCATCGCATCCGCCACTCGGCGGCGCACGTGATGGCGCAGGCGGTGATGGAAAAGTTTCCCGATGGTCAGGTCGCCATCGGTCCGGCCATCGAGACCGGCTTTTACTATGATTTCGACCTGCCCCGGCCCTTGACGCCGGAGGATCTGGAGGAGTTTGAGGCTCGCATGCGCGAGATCATCGCCGAGGGGCACGACTTTGTCTACCAGGAGATCGACGAGGAAGAAGCCCGGCGCGTCTTTGCGGATCAAACGTACAAGCTGGAGCTGATCGACGGCATCCTTTCTGCTGGGACGGATGAAGCGGCCCCCCTGGAGTGGGCCGACGGCGAACCGCTGGAGGAAGCGGCCCAACTCTCGATCTACAAAAGCGGCCCATTCATAGACCTGTGTCGGGGGCCGCACGTGGAGAACACGCGCGAGATCAACCCGGACGCGATCAAGTTGCTCAACGTCGCCGGAGCCTACTGGCGCGGCGACGAGAGGAGGCCGATGCTCCAGCGCATCTATGGCACCGCCTGGGAGACGAGCGAGCAACTGGAAGAATACCTCTGGCGGCAGGAGGAGGCGACCCGGCGCGACCACCGCAAGCTGGGACGCGAGCTGGACCTCTTTAGCACGCACGACGTGGGTGGCCCAGGGTTGATCTGCTGGCACCCCAAGGGCGGGCGCATGCGCAAGATCATCGAGGACTTTTGGTACGAGGAGCACGATCGGGGCGGCTATGAGATCGTCTTTACCCCGCACATCGGCAAGGCCGACCTATGGGCCATCAGCGGCCACCTCGATTTTTATCGGGAGAGCATGTACTCGCCGATGGACATTGATGGGCAAGAGTATTTTATCAAGCCCATGAACTGTCCCTACCAGATCCTGATGTATAACTCGCGCATCCGTTCCTACCGGGAACTGCCGTTGCGCTGGGCGGAGCTGGGGACGGTCTATCGCTACGAGCGCAGCGGCGTGTTGCACGGGCTGATGCGGGTGCGCGGCTTTACTATCGACGATGCCCACATCATCTGCCGGCCCGATCAGGTCGATGACGAGATCATGGGCGTCTATGACTTTAGCCTGCGCCTGTTACAGGCTTTTGGCTTCCACGAGTTCGACATCTATCTGTCCACGCGCCCGGAAAAGTTCGTCGGCGTGCCGGAGCGGTGGGACCAGGCACAGGAGGCGTTGAAGAGAGCGCTGGAGGCTCAAGGGTTGCCCTACCGCATAGACGAGGGAGGCGGTGCTTTCTACGGCCCCAAGATCGACATCAAGGTCAAAGATGCGCTGGACCGGGCCTGGCAGTTGACGACGATCCAGTTCGACTTTAACCTGCCAGAGCGGTTCGACATGACCTACATGGGGGAGGATGGTCAGGAGCACCAGCCCTACGTGGTGCACCGGGCGCTGCTGGGCGCGCTGGAACGTTTTTTCGGTGTGCTGATCGAGCACTATGCCGGGGCGTTCCCCGTCTGGCTAAGCCCGGTGCAGGTGGCGCTGATCCCCATCGCCGATCGTCACGTCGAGTTTGCCCGCTCGGTAGCGAAACAGTTAAAGGCCGCCGGGCTACGGGTGGAGGTTAACGACTCGAGCGACCGCATGCGGGCCAAGATACGCGACGCCCAGATGCAAAAGATCCCCTACATGCTCGTCGTTGGCGACCGGGAGGTGGAGGCCGGACAGGTGAACCTGCGACTGCGCAACGAGGAGGTGCGGGGCGCGATGTCCGTGGACGACTTCATCGCGTTGGCCCAGGAAGCAGTGACGGAGAAAAGACTGCTCTAGCTTCGTTTTCGCTCGGCTGAGGATCTGCCCAGATCCTCAGCCGAGCCTTTGTCGTTTGGACAGAATGGTCTGAGCAATTTGACACCTTTTCCTCATTGTGCTATCATAGTATGCACTCATGTTCGGGGTAGTGATACGATTGTAGGAGGTAAGACCTTATTAGCAAGAAATGGTATCGTGTCAATAGGCAGATTCGAGTTTCTCCGGTGCGACTCGTTGACGCTGATGGCAACCAGGTAGGCATCGTACCTCTCGAAGAGGCCAGGGAGGAGGCCATCGCTCATGGTTTGGATCTGGTAGAAGTCGCGCCGCACGCAGATCCTCCTGTCGTTCGGGTGATGGACTATGGCAAGTTCAAGTACGACCAGGAAAAACGAGCACAGGAGGCGCGCAGATCTCAGAAGCACGTGGAGGTCAAGGAGATTCGTCTGCGTCCCAAAACAGGCGACCACCATCGCGATGTCAAAGTGCGTCGCGCCAGAGGTTGGCTGGAGGATGGGATGAAAGTCAGGGTACGCATTCGCTTCCGAGGCCGGGAGATCACGTATCCGCAGATCGGCCGCAAGCAACTGGAAGATATCGTCGAGGAACTGTCCGACGTGGGAGAGGTCGAGCAAAGACCGACCATGGATGGACGCACAATGTTGATGGTTTTGGCGCCGAAATCTTGACGCGCGCCAGGAAAAAGTAAGGAGTAAAAAAGCAGTGAGAGTTAGAGGGGGAGGAAACAGGCGCCGTCGCCATAAAAAGATCATCCGGCAGACAAAGGGGTATTGGGGTACGCGGAATAACCTCTTCCGCCGGGCCAACCAGGCGTGGATGAAGGCTCAATGGTACGCCTACCGGGACCGGCGGCAACGACGGCGAGATCTACGGCGATTATGGATCACACGGATCAACGCGGCGGCGCGGTTGAATGATATGCCCTACAGCCGCTTCATTCACGGCCTCAAACAGGCGAACGTGGAGCTGGATCGCAAGGTCCTGGCCGACATCGCCGTGCGAGACGCGGAGACGTTTGCCCAGTTGGTGGAGGTGGCCAAGGGCGCGGTATAGATCTGACGTTGATGGGAAGTAAAAAGCGGGAGGCAAGAGCCTTCCGCTTTTTTTTGGGGGGGCGTGCTATAGTCAGGGTGTCTTGGCGAAGGAGGGCGAAAATGACCATCCGTGTACTGTTAGCCGACGATCACCAGGTGACGCGCGAGGGCATTCGTGCGATCCTGGAAGAAGCGCCGGATATTGAGGTCGTAGGGGAAGCCAAAGATGGTGTAGAAGCGCAACAATTGGTTGCTGAACTTTGTCCAGATGTCTTGCTACTTGATTTGGTCATGCCCGGCTTGCAACCGTATAAAGTTGAGAAATGGGTACGCATCAACTACCCGGAGACTATTACACTGGTGCTTACGGCTCACGACCGGGATTATTATCTGGCAAAGATGATCGAGGCAGGAGTGGCAGGTTTTCTCGTTAAAGAAGAAACCCGCTCAAGGATCGTGGAAGCGATACGTTGTGCTGTACGGAGGGAACCTCTCATTACCGGAGAGCAGCTAGTCCGGGCCAGGCGCTGGCGCGAGGAGGTGGGCGAACGCTGGGACAACCTGTCCGAGCGTGAACGTGAGGTGCTGCGGTTGTTGGCGGACGGGTTGAACAACGAGGCTATCGTCGAAGCATTGGGCGTGACAAGGAGGACAGTGGAAACTCACGTGACGAGCATCCTGGACAAGTTGGGGGTCGAATCGCGGTTGCAGGCAGTGGTGTGGCTCCACGACCATCTGCCGGACGACCTGTGGAAAGCCACAGGATGAGGCTCGTGGTTTTCCACGATGACAAGCCTCCAGTATGTGGTATGCTGGTTTCGTTGCCGGAAGGTCCGGCGAGCATATCCATATACAGGAGGTGAAATACGATGTACAGAGTCCCAAAATTGTTTCTGGCGACGTTGGCGACTATGTTTATTCTTCTGGTTGCGGTCTCGGTGGTATTTGGTGACGGTTCTCGATGGACTGGGGAAAAGTGGTCTGCTCCATCCACGGGCGATGAGCGTGTGTCTTTTGATCTGGTCCGAAGCTCGTTTCCAGACTGGATGGAACAGCACATTGTCAGAGCTGCTGAGCGGTGGGACAACAATGCAGCTCTTGACCTATACGAGGCAGGTTCGGGATCACATCACTTCTCAAGTGTTGACTTTGATGATACCGTCTGGCCAGACACTTGGGCTGCAGCTACCACACGCAATTTTGAAGAGCCAAACGAGTCGCCAAGCAGCGGGTTTCTCTCCGACGTTGATACGTATTTCAACTCTGATTGGAACTGGAACACGAATTGTACATTCTCGTCAATGCAGGCTGATATTCGCGTCGTCGCGCTCCATGAAGCTGGGCATTGGATGAGACTTGTCGACAAGTGTGGTGGAGGAACCTCTGTGATGTGTTATAATGACATGGAAAGTCAATGCTTGACATCCCCTACAAGCGATGATTATACCCAGTTACGCAAGGTCTATGGGCGTTAAATGGGATGCTGATATTAAACTGATGGGCCATGGAGTTGGACTTTGGACATTTGCAATCACAGAGTTGTCGCCAAAAGCGTGAACTGAACTGAAAAAGCCGCAAATTCACGCTTTTGGGGAAGTTACTCTCAAACCATTTGTCCAAAGTCCAATATAGGGATGACCACGCAAAATCCCAGAGAGCCGGTTCTTTTAAACACACAAGGATAGTCTCATCATCTCTTAGCTCGCGCTGGATTTTTACATCTGGCGCGTGCCTTTGTCAAGTCAGAGGTCCTGCCGTAGCCGCACGCTCAATCCCGAGTGCCGCTCCCGTACCTTGTCGTTCCGTACGGCAATGGCGATCGCCCGGCGCGTGCCTACCAGCACCACCAGCCGCTTTGCCCGCGTGATGGCCGTGTAGAGTAGATTACGCTGGAGCATGAGGTAATGCTGGGTCAGCGCCGGCATCACCACCGCCGTGTACTCGCTCCCCTGGCTCTTGTGCACCGAGATCGCAAAGGCGTGCGCCAGCTCGTCCACCTCGCCCCAGTCGTAGACCACCGGCCGGCCATCTATCGCCACCGTCAACGTCTGCTCCACCTGGTCGATCCCCACCACCCGGCCAATGTCCCCGTTGTAGACGTCCTTGTCGTAATTGTTGCGCGCCTGCATCAACTTGTCTCCCACCCGCAGGATGCGCCCGCCCAGCCGCCGTTCGACCTTGTGTGGCGAGGGAGGGTTGAGCGACTCTTGCAGGAGCACGTTGAGATTCGCCACGCCACACGCGCCCCGGTACATCGGCGCCATCACCTGTACGTCATCCACGGGGTCCAGCCCGAACTTTTTCGGGATGCGGCGCTGCACGACGTCCACCAGCAGATCGGCGGCCTCCTGTGGATCCTCTTGGGAGAAGAAATAGAAATCGTCGAATTCGTTGAGCACAGGGAACTGCCCCTGGTTGATGCGATGGGCGTTGACCACGATGCCGCTGTCGGCGGCCTGGCGAAAGATGGTGGTCAGCCGCACGACGGCGGCCCGGTCGGAACGGATGATGTCGCGCAAAACGTCGCCCGCGCCGACGGAGGGGAGTTGATCCACGTCGCCGACAAAGAGCACGTGCGTGGCGGGATCCACCGCCTTGAGCAGCCGGTTGGTCAGCAAGAGGTCCAGCATCGAGGATTCGTCCACGATGAGGCAGTCCACTGGCAACGGGTTCTCCTCGTTGCGGCGAAACCCATCCCGCGGCGAGTATTCGAGCAGCCGGTGGACCGTCTTGGCCCCGCGGCCCGTCGCCTCCGAGAGCCGTTTCGCGGCGCGGCCGGTGGGGGCGCAGAGCGCGTACTTGCATCGGAGCGCCTCCAGCGCCCCGATGACGGTGTGCACGCTCACCGTTTTTCCCGTACCCGGGCCGCCGGTGAGCACCGTTATCTTGTGGGTAAGCGCCGTTCGTACAGTCTGCTGTTGTTCGGGCGAAAGCTCGATGGCCGAGTTCCGCGTGATCTGCTTCAGCAGCGCGTCCCAATCGATGCTGCGGAAGGGGAGCAGGCGGGTGGTGGGGTTTTCGACCATCTCTCGCAGCCGGTTGGTGACGCCGATCTCGCCGTAGTAGAACGGGGCTAGGTAGACGGCCTGCTCCTCGCGCGCGGCAATCCCCCCCCGTTGTCCCCCCCCAACGGGGGGGGAGGGATAGGACGCTTTCCCCCCCGTTGGGGGGGACGAAGGGGGGGGATAATGATAGACCAACGTCTCGCGGCGTACCACCTCCTCGGCATCCAGATCCTCGATGGCTGTCCCGACCAGGTCGGGGGGGACGGTCAGCAGGCGGGTGGCCTCCGCCGTCAGTTCCTCCTCCGGCGCGTAGACGTGGCCCTCGTCGGCCAGTTGGCTCAGCGCGTAGGCCACGCCGGCCTGGATGCGAGATGGAGAATCGGGCGGCAGCCCCAGGTCGCGGGCGACCTTGTCGGCGGTCTTGAACCCCACGCCCCAGATGTCGCGGGCCATCCGGTAGGGGTCCTCCTGCACCACGTTCAGCGCGTCGTCGCCGTAGGTCTTGTAGATCTTGACCGCCAGGCTGGTCGAGACACCGTGGCCCTGGAGAAAGAGCATCACCTCGCGGATCTGTTTCTGCTCCTCCCAGGCGCGAGCGATGGAGACGGCCCGCTTGGGGCCTACACCCAGCGCCTCTCGCAGTCGCCGGGGTTCCTCGTCGAGCACGCGCAGCGTATCCGCGCCAAAGCGCTGGACGACGCGCCCGGCGGTGACCGGGCCTATCCCCTTGATCAGCCCTGATCCCAGGTACCGTTTGATGCCCTCGATGGTGGCCGGGAGGACCTGCTTGCACTGCTCGGCCTTGAATTGGCGACCGTACTGCGCGTGGGTGGTCCATTTCCCTTCCAGGCGCAGGCTCTCGCCCGGCTGCACCTCCGGCAGGTTTCCGACGACGGTCACCAAGTCTGGTTGGCCTTCGACGTTGAGGCGAATGACTGAGTAGCCGTTCTCCTCGTTATAGTAGGTGATGCGCTCGACGGCGCCGCGGAGTTGATCGGACATGGGGGAATAGTAGCAGAAAAGGGGCCAGCGCGCAAGAAGCGCACAAGAAAAGAGGGGGCGCCAGATACTTTGGCGGCAATAGTACCTGGCGCCTTACCCCAACCACCCCGCACACCCTGAATGTTTCCCAAAATAGGAGGCTAAGAGCGAATGCCTGGAGGAGAGCAGGGGCGGGACTGCTAACCCCCAGGCACTACGGGCATAGTATACATCAAAATGAGTATTGTTGGGTTGCGTATGCGTTACGACAGTGTTTCAGGGCGTTAACTAACTTGACGTAGGGTGGATTTTGCCATCCTCTCTTTGCTACCGGACACTTTTCTCAGGACACGGACGAACGTGGATGACACAGATGTTTTTTGTTTTCGGCGCGCGTCGGAAAAATCCCAGATCAAGTTCGTGTCCAAATGGACGCTCACTCAAAAAAATGTCCGTATCTTCTCAATATTCTGGGGAAAGTGGCAAATGTAGGTCGGATTTGCTATCCGACCTGGCGGCGGTTAGCAAAACCGCCCTTACAGATTGTTGTTTACTACGGACTCGATCAGTGTTTGCTTCAGATCCCAAAGCTTCTGTGTGAGGGAGACGTGATAGATATGCGGGTTCAATAGACGCCTTACGCCCAAATCCAGCCGGTTTACGTCGGTCTTGCGGCGCTCGCGCATGTCCTCGATGGATGGGAGATCGTACACCAATTTCCCCTCGCGCAGCACGTCAACCAGGAGCGGTTCGATCTCGGCGATCTCGTCTTGGTCAAGTGTGCGATGCTTGGTGTGATCGGTTGGGTGATGCAAGACGATCTGTTCCATCTCCTGGGGGATCTCGTCGTCGAGGCTGAGTAGGTCAGCGGTTGCTTTGCCCCGTCGGTCATGCACGCGCCAGGCCAGCTTGTGACCGGGATTGGGCGTCTTGGCCACCGATTCGGAGATTTTGATCGCCGGTATCCACTCGCCCCCAGCGCGCACGGCGACCAATTTGTAGACGCCGCCCAGGGCTGGCTCGCCCCACGAGGTGATCAGGTGCGTGCCCACGCCGTACACCAGTCGCCCGACGAGGTGGTCAGGGTCGATCCCGTAGCGCGGGGCCTCTTCTTGAATCTGGGTGATGATCTGCCAGATGACCAGCTCGTCCAGATTGTTCGACAGGACGATGGACACATCGGGGAAGCCAGCCTGATTCAGCATCCGGGCGGCCAGGACGCTGAGATGCGCCAGGTCGCCTGAATCGAGCCGGATGCCGATCGGTTCGTGGCCCTTGCTGCGCAGTTCCTCAAAGATTTTGATGGCGTTGGGGACGCCGCTCTCCAGAGTATCAATTGTGTCCACGAGCAGCAGGCAATCGTCGGGGTAGACGTCGGCGTAGGCGCGAAACGCCTCCAACTCACCTTCTCCCAGCGCCATGAAAACCTGGACCATACTGTGGGCGTGCGTGCCCTTTGGCGGATACCCCAGGACGTGCGAGGCGCCCACGTTCGAGGAGAAGTCAGCCCCGCCGATGAGGGCTGCGCGCGCGCCCGCGTTCGCTCCCTTGTCGTGACCCCGGCGCAGCCCGAACTCGAGCAGCAGTTGACCGCGCCCGCTCTCGTGGACCCGCGAGGCCTTGGTGGCGATGAGCGTCTGGTAGTTGAGGTGATTGAGCAGCGAGGTCTCCAGGATCTGGGCCATGGCCAGCGGTCCCTGGACGACGGTCAGCGGGACGTTGGGATGGACCACGCGGCCCTCTGGGATGGCGCGCATGGTGATGCCGTCGAACGAACCGTTCTGCCGCAGCCAGGCCAGGAAATCGTCGTCAAAGATAGACGCGCCGGTCCGCCCGGTCTGACCGCGCAGGTACTCGACGTCCTCGTCGCGGAAGTGAGCATTTTCCATCCAATCGAGGAGCCATTCCAGCCCGGCGCTGATGCAATAGCCCGCCTTGTGGCCGCCATAGTCGGGGTAGCGGCGGAAGAAATGGTCGAACTGTCCCTGCTTTTCGTGCAACCCCATGCGGTAGTAGAGGTGGGCCATCGTCAGTTGGTATTGGTCGGTGAACAGGATGCCTTCGGCTGTCTCTTGGTCTGAGCGTTTCATGTCGCCTCCTTGCTTGGAATTTTGACTATAGGGTAATACTGATGTCTGTAAAAGTCAAGGTTGCTCAAAGCAATTCAGCGTGTTGACGGAGGTCCAGCCGGGTGCTATAATCTGCCCAATGAACGAAAAGAATTCACAATCTCTTTCCGCCCATCACATTCACATCACCGGCGTCGTGCAGGGGGTGGGATTTCGCCCTTTCGTCTACAACCTGGCTACCCGGCTGAACCTTTCCGGCTGGGTGCTGAACAGTTCCTCTGGCGTGGAGATCGAGGCCGTCGGTTCTCCCACCGCGCTCGAAGAATTCGCCGAACAGCTACAGTCTGAAGCCCCGCCCCTGGCCCGCATCGAACAGATCACTGTCGAGACGTCCGAGGTCCAAGACCCGATACCGGAGGAGTTCGTCATTCGTCATTCGGAGGGCCGCCCTGGCGAGTTCCAGCCCATCTCGCCCGACGTCGCCTTGTGCGACGATTGCCTGCGGGAGCTTTTCGATCCCGACGACCGGCGCTACCGCTACCCCTTCATCAACTGCACCAACTGCGGCCCTCGCTTTACCATCATCCAGGACATTCCCTACGACCGGCCCCAGACGACGATGGCGCCTTTCAGGATGTGCCCCGATTGCCAGGCGGAGTACGACGACCCGGCCGACCGGCGCTTTCACGCCCAGCCGAACGCCTGCCCTGTCTGCGGCCCGCGAGTTTGGTTTCAAAGTGCCGATCCCCGATCCTCGATCTCATCTGAGGAAGAGGCAATTCAGGCGACCCGGGAGATGCTGGTCGAGGGTGGGGTGGTCGCCATCAAAGGCTTGGGTGGTTTTCACCTGGCCTGCGACGCGACGAACGACGAGGCGGTGGGCCGGCTGCGCGAGCGGAAAGGACGGGTGGACAAGCCCTTTGCGCTGATGGCCTTCGACCTGGAGACCGTCGAGCAATTTTGCCACGTCAACGAAGACGAGCGGGCACTGCTCACCTCCCACGAGCGGCCCATCGTCCTGCTGCGCGAGCGCGCCGACAGCGCTATCTCCCCTCTCGCCGCCCCCGGCAATCGCTATCTCGGTGTGATGTTGCCCTACACCCCGCTTCACTACTTGCTTCTTGAACCTGCTGCGCTAGATTGTTCATTGGACATTGTTCATTGTTCATTTCCCCTCGCGTTGGTGATGACCTCTGGCAACTATTCCGAGGAACCTATCGCCACCGGCAACGACGAGGCGCTGGAACGATTGAGCAACCTGGCCGACGGGTTCCTCCTGCACGACCGCGAGATCCACGCCCGCTGCGACGACAGCGTCACCCGCGTCGTTGCCGGGGCGGAACTGCCGGTGCGCCGCTCCAGAGGATACGCGCCCTACCCGATCCATCTCCCGTTCCCCGTGCGGCAGGTGTTGGCGGTGGGCGGAGAGCTGAAGAACACCTTCTGCCTCACTCGCGACCGGTACGCCTTTCTCAGCCAGCACATCGGCGACATGGAAAATTACGAGACGCTGCGCTTCTTCGAGCAGATGGTGGAGCAGTTGGAGCGCACCTTCCGCATCCAGCCGGAGATCATCGCCCACGATTTGCACCCCACCTATCTCTCGACCCGGTACGCTACTACCCACTACCCACTACCCACTACCCGCTATCCAATCCAGCACCACCACGCCCACATTGCCTCCGTGATGGTCGAGAACGGCCTCACCGGCGAGCGCCCCGTCATCGGCGTGGCCTTTGACGGCACCGGCTATGGTACCGACGGCGCGATCTGGGGCGGGGAGTTTCTCATCGCCGACTACAATTCCTTCCGCCGGGCGGCTCATCTCAAGTACCTGCCCCTTCCCGGCGGCGACGCGGCCATCCGCCGTCCCTATCGCACCGCGTTGGCCCACCTGTGGGCGGCCGGGGTGGGGTGGGGGGAGGACCTGGCTCCCGTGCTTGCTGCCTCCGCCGTCGAGCGGACGATCCTGGCCCGTCAATTGGAACGCGGGCTGAACACAGTGCCTACCTCCAGCATCGGTCGTCTCTTTGACGCCGTCTCTGCGCTGGCGGGCGTGTGCCAGGAGATCAACTACGAGGCCCAGGCCGCTATCGAGCTGGAGATGCTGGTGGAGGGTGGGGTGGGGGAGTCGTACACTTTCGGCCTGGGAGGGGAGGTCGACCCGGCTCCGGTCATCCGCGCGGTCGTGGCCGACGTGCGAGCGGGCGTTCCTGTCGGCGTCATTGCTGCCAGATTCCACAACGGCCTGGCGGTGATGGTCCGCGACGTCTGCCTGCGGCTGCGAGAGGAGAGCGAGCTGAATGAAGTGGCTCTCTCTGGCGGGGTTTTCCAGAACGTGACGCTGTTGGGCAAGACAGTGCCGCTTCTGGAGGAGGCCGGCTTTACCGTCTACGTCCACCGCCTGGTACCGCCGAACGATGGCGGGATTGCGCTGGGGCAGGCGGTCATAGCCGGTCGGTTGTAGGTGGGGCTTTCTATTTTTACTTGGAACCTTCTGTGGCCCTCCATCGTCTAGGATATGGTAGGGCCAATTTTAATCACAAAAACAGGAGGTTCAGATGAAAAACGCACTATTGAGTATACTGGCGGTGATGATGCTACTGACCACGGCGGGCTGCGGCAGTCCGATAAGCGAGGTAGAGACCGCGGCACAATCGTCCAAGCAGCGGATCGCTGCGCCTAATGTGCCCGCTTCGGACCTGGCGCAGCAGGTAGAAGGAAACAGCGCCTTTGCCTTTGACCTCTACCAGCTCCTCAAAGAGAAAAATGACAATCTATTCTATTCCCCTCACAGCATCTCGCTGGCGCTGGCGATGACGTACGCAGGCGCTCGCGGCGGGACCGAGCGGCAGATGGCGGATACGCTTCACTTTGCACTCCCGGAGGAGCGGCTGCATCCCGCGTTCAACAGCCTCGACCTCGAGCTTGCCGGTCGCGGCGAGGGCGCCGAGGGCAAGGACGGCGAGGGCTTTCGGCTGAACATCGTCAACGCGATCTGGGGACAGGAGAGGGTCCGGTTTCGTCCCGAATTCCTCGACGTCCTGGCCGAGAATTACGGCGCCGGGCTGCGGCTTCTCGATTTCGCGTCCGCGTTGGAGGAATCCCGCGTCACGATCAATAACTGGGTCAGCGAGCAGACGGAGGGCCGGATAGAAGATCTGATCCCGCAGGGCGCCCTGGATCCGTTGACGGTGCTGGTGCTGACCAACGCCATCTACTTTAACGCCGCCTGGGCCGAGCCTTTCGAGGAGGAGCTGACGGAGGATGGCGCGTTTCACCTGCTCGACGGCGGCGAGGTCACTGCGCCGATGATGCGGCAGACGACATCCTTCGGCTACGCCGAGGGCGAGGGGTACCAGGCGGTCGAATTGCCGTACGATGGCAGGGAGCTTTCGATGGTGATCCTGCTCCCCCAGGCGGGCGAGTTTGAATCGTTCGAGGGCGCGCTGGACGCCGGGCGGGTGGATGGTATCCTCGACGACCTGGTGCATCGGCAGGTCGCCCTGACCATGCCGAAATTTGAATTCGAGTCGGGCTTTAGTTTGAAGGATGCGCTCGCTGCGTTGGGCATGCCGGATGCTTTCACCGGCGCGGCGGACTTTTCTGGCATGACGGGCGAACGCGACCTGTTCATCTCCGAGGTGCTCCACAAGGCGTTCGTCTCTGTAGACGAGGCGGGCACAGAGGCGGCGGCGGCCACCGCAGTCGTGATCGCCAAGTTGGGGATGCCGGCGGAACCGGTCGAGGTCGCTGTAGATCGCCCCTTTGTATTCTTGATCCGCGATATCGAGACCGGCGCGATTCTGTTCGTTGGCCGCGTCGTCGATCCGAGCGCATAGTCCGCCGCCTACCGTCACAGGAGAAAAATGATAGATAAACGAGCTTTGGGATTTGCGCTCATTTTGAGCGCCGCGATTGTCAGTGGTTGCCAGACGGCCACCGCCGAGCCGACCGTTGGGCTGGCGAACCCGGCGTCCGTCTACTGCGAGGAGCAGGGCTACACCCTGGAGATGCGCACAGACGCGGACGGCGGCCAGTACGGCGTCTGCATCTTTCCCGACGGGAGCGAGTGCGAGGAGTGGGCCTTTTACCGGGGCGAGTGCCGTCCGGCTTCAGAGGCCGCCGAGGAGACGCCCACTTTGGAGCCGTCTCCAGTTCCGACGGAGGTTAGTGAAGGATCCACGGTTTTCTCATAAAACCTCGGCTGGTAAAGTAGCCGCAAATATGTATACTGAGCGGGACAATCAATGCCAGTTGGAGGTAACATTTGTCCCGCAAATCACTGTCACAACAAGCGCGTGATCCAAAGAAAGCTGCTTCTTTCATCAAAGCCTTACACAGCCTGCCAGATCCGCGCGACAATCGAGGTAAGAGAATCAACCTCGCATTCATCGTGGGTGCAGTCGTGTTGGCCATCATGTCGGGACGTTCCAAGCCATCAAGCATTCATCGCTACATCTGGAACAAGGCTGATTGGCTTCGGAAAGTGACCAAGATGCCAGGGGCGCGTCTAATATCGCGCGCGCACTTACCTCGGTTACTGAGAATCGTGCCGTTAGGCGAACTCAATGAGATTATCGAAACCCACTTTGGTGTGCGTTTGGAAGTGAACCAGGATGATGAATGGGTGGCGATTGACGGCAAGACCTTGCGTGGGACTACCCGTGCCGATGACAAGCAGGGAGAAAGGACACTGTTGGCCGTCACACACACCAAGCGAGATATCCTAGCGCAACGCCCCATGAGCGGCCCGAAAACCAGCGAAATCACCGCCGCCCGAGAACTGTTGCGAGAGACCGGGTTGGAGAAGGGTAAGGTCACGCTAGACGCTTTACACATGAACCCAACCACAACCGCGCAGATCAATCTGGCTGGAGGCATCTACATCATCCAGGTGAAGGACAACCAGGAAGAACTGCGAAAGCAATGCAAGCGGCTGGCTGCTGAAGATGTCTCTCTGGATACCATCACCACCGTGGAGAAAGGGCACGGTCGCCACGAGACCCGGAAAGGCGTTTTCTTTGATATGGAAAAGATCAAATTTGCTGAACGTTGGTCTGATAGTGGAATCCGAACCTTGATTATGATCGAGCGTCAGACAGTCAAGACAGCCCAGCGGAAAGTATCTTCAGAAATCTCGTACTACGTGTCCAACCAGGAAGTAAACCTGGAGCAACCCAACGTTCGGAGCGAGTTATTCACTGCCATTCGGCGGCACTGGGGTGTGGAATCGGAAAACTGGATTCGGGATGTTACCTTCAACGAAGACAACGTCAAAACCAAATGTGCCGACCAAGCTCACGTGATGGCATGCTTACGGACATTCGTGGTGAAGCTTTTCCGCAAGGCGAATCTCAAGAACTTCCAAGCTGCGCTTGAGACCTTCTGTGATTGCCCAGACAAGTTTACGGATTTTCTCTGTCAGACTGGTGTCGTGTAACATATGGACCGAATCAGGCTTGACCACTTTAGCATCTATGCTCACTCAAGTCGCCTATCCGAGATGATGCAGAA
>DAOTUB010000099.1:0-3500 GCA_034437455.1 Anaerolineae bacterium
GTATGCGGCAACACATGAGGAAAGATGCGATGAGCAAGCACATCTTGATCGTAGAGGATGACGCCGCCATCGTCGCTTTCATCGCCACGGCGCTAGAACGGGAAGGATACGCCGTCACCCACACCAGCAGGGGGGACGACGCCCTCTGCCGCGTCCAGCGCCGTCCGCCAGACCTGATCCTGCTCGACCTGATGCTTCCCGGTGACACTGACGGCCTCCAGATCTGCCGCACGGTACGGCAAAGAGAACGGTACATCCCCATCATTATGCTCACCGCCAAGGCTGAGGACGTGGACAAGGTTGTCGGGCTGGAATTGGGCGCCGACGACTATATCACCAAACCCTTCAACACCCGCGAGCTACTGGCCCGGATGCGCGCGGTCCTGCGGCTGGCCGATAGTGGACGTGGGACTGGCCGCTCAGACCGATTAAAGGTCGGCCCGCTGAACATCGACCTGGCTGGCCGAGAAGTCGAGATAGCGGGTTGCTTTGTTGCATTGACTCCCAAAGAGTTCGACCTGCTCGTGGTGCTGGCCCGCCGCCCGGGACGGGTCTTTGGGCGCGAGACATTGCTCCAGCAGGTGTGGGGCTATGACTATCTGGGTGATTCCCGCACCGTGGATGTCCATATCCAGCGGCTGCGCCGCAAATTGGAACCCGATCCACACAATCCACGTTACGTGTTGACGGTACACACCATCGGCTACAAATTCGACGCTGGAGAGGAGGGATGATCTTGTGCCCCCTTTTCAGCCCGAGGTAATCCTCAGCCTACCCCTGCCCATCGTACTGATCATTCTATTGCTGCTGGTCGCCCTGGTCGCTGCCGGGGGATGGTTCCTGGCCCGCCGCTGGCGACGGCACACGCCCTATGCCCCAATCGCCGCCCCCTGGTTCCTGACCGTGCTGGAATCTATGCCATGTGGCGCGCTGCTGACCGATCCGTCCGGCCGGGTCACGGCCATCAACAACAGCGCCGGCCAGTGGATCAAACAGACCGGGCAGCCGGACGGACTGTCCACCCTGCCGGCCCCGGTGCAAGCGCTGGCCGCGCGCGTCGCCGCGTCCGGCGTCGCCGAGCGGTTAGAGACCGCCAACACGCCCGACAAATCCGCGCGCGCGTGGGTCACGGCGACGCCGTTGGGCGCCGCCGGCGATGTCCTGGTGCTTATTGAGCGCCGCGCCGATGGGAAGAACCGGCCAACCGCCGACGTGCACCGCCACCTCATGCGTACCATCGCCCACGAACTGCGCACGCCCTTGACTGCCATTGTCGGCCATAGCGACATCCTCGCCAGTTGTTCCATCGAGGACGAACAGTTATGGCGGCGCTCGCAGCAATTCATCGCCCACGAGGCCGAGCGACTGACCCGCCTGGTGGAAGACCTGCTGACCTTCTCCCGGCTCGACCTCGACGCCGTCTCCCTCGCCCCCATCAATCTTGCAATAGTCGCCGAAGAGACCCTCTCTTCCCTGTGGCAGTCCGCCGAAAAAAGACACATCACACTGGCCCTTCAGTCTCCGCCAGGACTGCCCCGCGTACGGGGGAACGCCGACCGGTTGCGCCAGGTGTTGGTCAACCTGGTGGACAACGGCGTCAAGTATACTGCAGCGGGCGGACGGGTCACCGTACGGTTAGCGCCCGACCAGGCGCAACAGCGTATGCGAGTCGAGGTCAGCGACACCGGCATGGGCATCCCGGCCGCCGACCTGCCCCACATCTTTGAGCCCCTGTTTCGCAGCGAACGCGCTCGCCGGGTCGCCCCTGGCACCGGCCTGGGCCTGACCATCGTGCGTACCATCCTGGCCCAACACGGCGCCGAAATCTGCGTCCAGAGCGAGTTGGGACGCGGCGCGACCTTTTCCTTCGAGCTCCCCATCGCAGCCTGAGTTGTTACAAAACGTTTACATCTCTGTGTTGTTCTGTCTATATTGAGACAGTAGAATGAAAATATGACAAGGTAGTGACGGAACCAACTGCGGGAGTGTGGAGACGGGCAATGGATGGCATTCGCAGGCTCCTTCCGATGGGATATAGACGGACGGCAATGTGGGTGGCTTTGGGTAGCGTGGCGCTACTGGCCCTTTACCTCGCCCTGAGCCGCGTGCCACTGCGGGTGCAGATCAGCGGTGGGCAACTAGAGGTAGTGCGGTTGGTAGAAGGGACACCGGCGATTGAAGCTGGATCCGCTACAACCCCGCTCCCACTCACCGTTCAAATGCGGATGCGGCTCACCTCGACCTCGGACTGGGTAAACGTGATCTTGTTACCAGGCAGCGACATCCTGAACACAAAAACGGTAGAGACCAGCGGAATCACGACTACCGCCAGGATGCACGATCGTATGCACGATCGTATGATCGAGATAGATCAATCCATTAGACGAGCGAGAGCAGGCGACCATGCCACCATCGTGCAGGACCTGACCTTGGCCGGGGTGACTGAGGACCAGACGTTGATGTTCCGGGTAGATAAGGGATGTCTGGGAAGCCTGACGGTCGAGATATTCAACCAGGCCACGGGTGTTCCCATCCTGGTTGAGCGGTTCGTGATCGAGGGATGCAACCCGCCCGACCCTGAATACTTGAGTGTGGCGGTCGATGTGTTGACGACGACCAGCCCTCCCCTCTCATCGGCACGACCGGTGGAGCCGGATAGAGGGGAAACCGTGTTTTGGGTCGAGGATGAGACGCCTCCACAGATCTATGTCCGTGATCAAGAGACCGGTCGGGTCACCCAGGTGACCGACGACCTGGAGTTTGCGGCCAACGGTGCGCCCTCCTGGTCACCCGACGGGACGCAGATCCTCTTCCCGGCTGGTTCGATGCAGCTCGACCACAAGCTGTACATCATCAACGCCGACGGCTCCGGCCTGCGACAACTCACCCACGGCGACAGCCACGACCAGGAGGCCGAGTGGTCGCCGGATGGACAGTGGATCGCCTTTTACCGCGACTGCAACCTGTGGCGCATCCGCCCCGATGGTTCGGACGAGGCACCATTACTCGTGTCCTGCGATTACTGCACTGAAATCCCCACGTGGTCACCTGACAGCCAACAGATCGCCTTCCTGTACTACCAGGAATCGAAAGCGCGGGGGATCTGGGTCGTGAACGCCGACGGAAGCGATACCCACGAGGTGTATCATTTTGACGAACCGCAGCCGGTCCTCGGAAGCTGCACGTGGAGCCCCGACGGCCGTCTATTCCTCTGCCATTACTTTGAAACCCGTGGTGGCCCAGAGAAGCATCTGCTCGTCGAGACGGACGGGAGCGGGCAAGCCCATAAAGTGGACTGGATCGCGGATTGGTGGCGTGCTGATTTTTGGCCGCGCTGGGGCGTTGAGGACATAGACGTCTTGCGATAAAAGGTGAGTATCATCAGTTCCGCGTGTGATCTCGCCGGTCGTTGCGGCTTTCGGTTGGTCGTGGAAGCGATTTAGGAATGCTCCGACGCGGACCGGGGATTCGCCGGCGGAAACAAGAGACAATCCAGGCTC
>DAOTUB010000100.1:0-3972 GCA_034437455.1 Anaerolineae bacterium
CCCTTATCAGCGTTGCAACAACGCATTTTGGCCTTGTTGCAGCTTCCTGAATCCATTTACCGACTTGCATTCTCTAATGGTTGTACATAATAATTCGTTATGCAATTTATTTTCTATCGAAAGGACAGAAGTAAGCCAGTTGACCAATCTCCCCCGTTCAAAGCAAGCCGCAGGGATGAGCCAGAGACGACAGCTCAAACATAATCAAATCAAGCAGATTCGAGTTTCTTTTGGTAAAGCCCCCAGAGCTTGTTCCGGGGGCTTCGTCCATACCGCGACCCGGGAGACGCTCACTAGCACTCTATTGTACCTCTACAGCCATCAATACTTGGGGCAGTATGAGGGCGCCGAGGACGAGTGGCTGTACTACCTGAACGATGCCACCGGCTACGTGCGTCAGGGCGCCGACGAGCAGGGTGAAGTGGTGAGCAGTTGGCTGTTTGACCCCGATGGCACGATGCTGGAGGGGCCGCAAGGGCTGGTGAGCCACCTGATCTGTGGCGGGGTATACGATTGGAGCACCGGACTGATCTTCAAGGGCGGGGGCTATTTTGACCCCAACCTGGGCATCTGGCTTGCATTGGTGCCGCTGGTGATGATACAATCGTGGCGCGGGCGCAAGCGGAAGCGGCGGCGCGGGATGCCGTGGTACGTGGTCGCGATCTTTGTGTGCGTAGGTGTGGGGGGAGTGCTGACAGGATGTGGTGGAAACGAAGAGCCAAAGCCTGAAGTGTGTGCGACACCACCGCAGTCGCCGCTACCACCTCCTGATCCTGACATGCTACAATATGCGGTCAGAATTGCTCTTGTGGTGTATGAAACAACAGAACGTATCCCTGACCCTACTGACCCCAATGACACTAATGATGTCAAGGTAAGATTAAAAATGGAACAAAGCGTAGGCACGATTATCAGCGGCGATAGAGTTTTGACCCATAACCATTTCGATAAAGAAAAATGGGAAATAGCTGAGTACCTCCTCTTCACCAGCCATACAGGCGTCGAAACAGAGGTTGAGAAAAGCAAAGATCTTGATCAGCCCAAGGATGCCGGAACTATGATCCTTCAATTACCCTCTGGGACCAGCTTGGGCGCCATATCAGCACCTCTGGGGAATTCTGGTACGCTCTCCGTGAACGATGCAGTGCAAGTAGTTTACTACGACGACGAAATGAGTCGGATGGATGTCTTGTCAACAAGGATCGAGTGTTTGTATATGGGAGATATACCAGAAGCAAGAATTGCTGATCCGTCGATGATCCTTAGTCCTGGGGACTCGGGAGGAGGAATGTTTAAGAATGGCCAATTAGTGGGTAATACATGGTCAATTATTGAGACATCTGAAAGAGTTAGACTTCCCAGTTTCAGAAGCGCCCTACTACCGTCTAGTCTCTAGCCTGATATGGGGCGACAGGTATCCAATTATCCTTTACACCGGCAAACTGATGGAAGAATATAGGAAGAAAACGATGGATCTAAAAATCAGAGAATGGCTGTATATGTTGATGGTCATACTAGGGGCTATCTGCCTCATGCTGTTAGGGGCCTGTAAGCAATCTGGCCGATCGACAGCACCCACACCACAACCCAGCCCAACTTTGCCCAGGTTTCTCTCCCTGATATATCCCAAGTCGGGCCAACTGATTGCGCAAGACAGACTGTCCGTTCACCATATTTCAGGAGATCTGCGAGTGGAAGAGATCGCGGAACCGGGAGAGACTCTGGAACTAGACGAGATACAAGAGCGGACAAGCCTTTTGATAGATGGCGACATCGTGGAGACAAGGGTCGGTCAGGGCCTCTACCCTGGTACTATAGACGTGCGGCCCGTCAAAAGTGCTGCTCTGGATTTAGGCGAACACACAGCCACCATTCGAGTGCGCAGAACTTCTGGCCAGGTGTTGGTGTACAGTTGGACATTCACGGTCCTGGCTGAGGAGCCCACGCTGCCCGGCTTGCCGGAAGGGCTCCAATTCGTGCGTCCCCTACCGGATAGTACCGTCACGGTGCAAGCTTATCAGGAAGATCATTTGGTTCCCCCCTACTATGCCCCAGGCTTTACCGACCCGCGAGGCAGCGTCTGTGCTGGAGTGTTATCGAAAAAAATGGTGGAGCGTGGCGAGTTTCTGGATGGCAGTGTGGGGGAGAAATATTTCTTTACAGCCTTGGACGGTACTCCGCCAGGTTCTGAGGCTGTAATAGAGGGAAGTTATGAACCTCATCAAGTTTCAGTCCTTGACGATAGCGGACATGTCGTTGCATCGTATGTCGGACCTCATCACTATTGGTGCTGGCAGGTTGATCTGGCACCCGGTAAGCACGAGGCTACCATTCGGCTGCGAAACGCATTGGGAGAAGTGATAGATTACACCTGGGCGTTCACGATCACAAATAACTGAGCGGCAAGGTTGTTTCAGTTTTAGTTTAGAGGCTCTGGAACGCTCGCAATATGCGAGCGTTCCATATTCAATACCAAGACTGTCTAGACCATTATGACAACGCCAATGATGAAAGACTGTATCACTTGAACGATGCCACCGGCTACGTGCGCCAGGGGGCAAACGAACAAGGCCAGGCCGTAAGCAATTGACCGTTCGATCCGGACGGCAAGCTGTTTGAGAGGCTAGAAGGCCTGATGAGTCACCTGACCTGCGGTACGACGGGGGCATCAGGCTGATCTTCGAGGGTGAAAGCAGGCGGCTGGACATCGTTTATCGTCGCCCAGCGCCCGTTACGTCGTACACGCCAAGGCCGCCCATTGCCGTCCCAAGCAAACTCTGCTACGCGAGAATCCCGTATCAATTGGCCCACGAAGGATTGTACGGCATTCGCTCCCGTCATCTATATCCCGCCTATCATGGCCATAAAGCGTACCATCACGGGCACCAATGCTGTGGCCAACAGGGCCGGGAACAACAGCAACACGGTAGCAACCGGTGACTTGGAGACGCGGCCCTCGATGACCCGCTCCAATTCCAACCCCATACGATGCTCGGTGCTCTCGTACTTTTTTCTCAAGACACCTTTGCGGTCAGGGTTTTGTTGGGCCTTGTCGAAAGTCGATAGGACGCCGCTCACTTCCACCGAAGGGATACCACGCTCCAGCAAGAACGCCACCGGGTCCCCCCCGTGAGGGGTACGATGTACCAACTTTGCCAGAGGCCGGTCGGGGAATTTGTCCGCGTAGATCATAAGCGCCGTAGGGATCGGCAACGTCCCCATGCCGGACAGCTCTAGCACAAAGGACGTCAGACTGGAAAGTTCCTCTTGGCGTCAAGGGAACAAGCTGACGTGGCGCACGAGGCACGCCCCACATTGCAGGGCGTGCGGATGAGCGGGACGTTATACAAATATTATTGTTTCTATATACCAATAGTGCAAGACTCTTAATCACTTGGTTGTAGGTTCGAGTCCTACGCGGGTCACTGGAAACGCCAAGCCCCACCTGTCGAGGTGGGGCTTTTTTGTTTTGGACGGACACGTTCTTACCGATTCCATCCCGGCATCAACCTGAGCCCCGACCCAGTCTATGACCGCGCAGGTAACGAGTTGCTGCCAGACCTGGACAATCACGCTATGGGCACCATCTTTGAGAGCCGATCCGCCGCTTTAACGAGGAAGCCAATGAAAAGGCCGGCGAGCACTTTACGCGACGTGGTCGAACTGATGGCTAACCTGATCTTTTTGCCCGTCACCGACTGGATTTTTCAGCCGTGGCGCGACCGGGCGCTGGATCGGGTCATGATAGATCTCAGGGTCGATTTCACCGAGCTGTTCAAGCAGTACAGCGACAATCCGGCCTTTAAGCGCTGGCTCTCGGATAGAAACTTTCAGCAGACCTATTCACTGTCCTTTCGATAGAAAATAAATTGCATAACGAATTATTATGTACAACCATTAGAGAATGCAAGTCGGTAAATGGATTCAGGAAGCTGCAACAAGGCCAAAATGCGTTGTTGCAACGCTGATAAG
>DAOTUB010000101.1:0-3364 GCA_034437455.1 Anaerolineae bacterium
CACATGTTGCAGGACATTGCAAATAGCTTCCCCGTCCTCCCATTCCTGAGCCAATTTCAGACTTTGATGGTAATGTTGCGCCGCAGTGGAATAATCACCGGAATGGCGATGGGCCGTGCCCAGGTTCATCCGGGCGTATATGGCGCGTTGTGCGTTTTCTCGACTGGTTGGCAGAGACTCGATAAGAGCGATTGCCCGCTCACACTGCTTCTTGGCCTCGGAATATAGACCTTGCACGGAGTACAGATATCCACGATTGATGTAGACAGTCGCCATCCCGGCAGGGTTGTGTTCCATAGTCGCAGCGTGGAAACTGCGCGCATAGTGTTCGAGGGCCTTGTCCCATTGCCCGGCGTATCGAGCTGCCTGTCCCAGGTTGTTCTCGATCATTGCAATGTTCTCAAAATCGTTTTCCTCCACCATTGAGCGGCTTGCTTCAAACACAGCCTGCGCTTGGTCGATCTTGCCCTGGCGCATCAGCATAAAACCCAAGGCCTGTCGAGTTTCCACCTGCTTTATCTTGAATCGGTCCCGCATCTGCCGATAATGCTCTTCCGCCTTTTGGAACAAACTATGCCTGCGCAGCCATTGCCCACGCCCAAGGCAAATATCGTAGCCTCTCTCCTCCTCCCAGTCATCCAAGTGGTCGCGTACTTCTCCCCACAAGAGTTCTTCAAAATCGTAATCGCGCGTTTTTTCTTCGACCTCGGCCCTGTAGGACTCGTACTTTTCCAGACCAGCATCTGGCTCTTGATCAAGGATGTAGCCCAGATGCTCTGCCCGCAGTTGGCGTATCAGGTCCAGATCGGCCAAGGTCCTGGCGTCTGGAGGGATCCCTTCAATCGTCCTGATATTCTCTGGATAATAGTCATTCACGACTGCGTTATAGAGGATGGCGCGGAACTCTTCCCATACACCCACTTCTGGAAGTACATATTCGGCCACCATCCGTTGGATCTCGTCGTGCAGCAAGTGACTCTGTTGATGAGGATATTCCTTCACATAGATGAGCTGGCAAAGATCGCTAAAAATTGCCTCATCGTCGTCGAGTCGAAACCACTTTGTGTTTTTGACGACGTACTCTAGGAGAGAGACGTCAAAGCGTCGCCGAAGATAGGCCATAGTCCATATCGCTTTATTCCTGTTGTCAGGCGGGTCCGCAAATTGTCCAACAAGCGCACGTTGCAACTCCGGTGAGCTCTGAACTCGTTTACTCTCGTCCAATTGACTCAGCCGAGCAATAAACTGGCCTCGCTGTGGTTCGTGCAGGTCCAGAATTAGGTGGGCCATCAGCGGGGCGCCACCAGTGTGCTTCCAAATACTCTCCGCTATCTCATCAGAGGCTAACGACAGCCGGCGTCGTACGAACTCGGCGAATGCCTCACGATCAAGCCCTGTCAGCTCATGAGTAACCACGTTGTCCGGCATCCGGGCCGGGGCCGGTTCTGGTCGCCCTGCAATGACCACGATCAGATCACCCACCTGGGGAAGGAATTCTTGACGCAGCCATTGCCCCACATACCGTTGCTGCACGCGCTCAAAGGTGTCGAAAAGCAAAACAACTTCTCGGCCAACGATAGCATCCTGGCAACACTGAATGAAAACTCTGTCTGCACGGGTTTCCAGACTGGCGATTACACTGGGGTGAGTTCCTGGCTTTGACCTTGCTTCCTCCAAACGTTTGAGGGCTTCACCGTAAGATTCAAACGCTTGCGGGTTTTGCAAATGAGATTTGATCGTGGCTTGAAGCCCGCGGACGCTGTGGTTCTGGGTGTTAAAGAAGTCAATGACGGGCGTCACCACGCGAATGGGATCCCCCTTGTTTTCATTGATGATCCTTTGGAGGATCCACGTTTTCCCCAGGCCGCCGCCGCCGCAGTAATAAATGCCGTTCTTCATATGCCGGTAGGAAAAACGCAGGTAGAATGCGTACAAAGCTCTCTCACGACCTACGAAAAGAGCGCGTACCTTTTCACTCACACTTGTATCGTTCATTATTTACCTCCTGCACCGGCAGACCACAAGGATTTGGCAGCGCTCACCATGACCTTGAGCTTCTTCAAAGCGATCTCGTGGGGAACAGGGCGCAGGCCACAATTCGGCATCGCTGCCCAGATATGCTCTTCGCCCATTCTGGTCACCATCAAGTCCAAAAAGTTCTGGACTGCTGTCAATCTTTCAATTGAATAGTTGCGTACTTCAATACATCCCAGGCCGATCTGCTTCCCGCAGCGGGAGAGATAATCCCGGTTGATGTGATTCAATTCATCACGCCTCAACCACTCCCCCTCCATTGACACCATATTCACCGGCGAGCGAGTGAGGACATCGTCCAGAATTCGAGTCACGTTCTTGCATATGTGTAAACCTGGGAAGGGTATCTCTCCAATCTCGACAATCCGCTTCATAGCCTCAAAGGCGAGGCCCAAGTCTACGCCATCTGCCAGGGCCGGTTCATCTATCTGCACAATCTCAGCTCCAGCCTCGACCAAGTAACGGGCTTCCTGTCCCAAGGCTTGGGCAAGATCAATGACCAAGTCGGGATCGTTTCGACTCTTGTAGGGTGATTCAGCGTCCACAAGAATTGCTCTCGCTAACGTCATCGGCCCTGTGATGTGTGCTTTCAACGGTCTATCACCAGCTAGACTCTTGGCGTACAGGTAATCCTGCACGGTGATAGGCTCATCTGCTGGTCGGATGCGGTCAACGGCGCGATAGGGCAAAGTTCTGCCCTCGTAACCCAGTAATTTGAAGGCCAAAAGGGATACGATGTCATCCCGCACCTGGCCGTCTACCAGGATATCAATACCGAGTTCGATCTGGTCATGGATCGCTCTTTCGATAGATTCATGCACAATGCGATCCTGTTCTTCGGCCGGTAAATGGCGAATGGATTCGTCGGGGTTATAGATCGGAGGCCAACTGCCCGTCGTACTGGTTTTCAACGCCATCACTCACCTCCAATTAACTTTATCTTTGGCCACTTTTGGAACGATTTCCTCTATCTCGTGATCTTTTTGCCACGTACAATAACGTCACCAGGTTCCCGGTCGGGGTCGATGACAGAAAGTGTACGCCAAAAAGAGTCATCCGAGTGTGATTCCGCCAGCCTGCACCCGCGCATCAGGGGCGGCGAATCCGGGCGATGCCAGCACCCCCACTTTTCGATGTAAAAGATGTCGTGCAAATAGTTGGCGATGAAAGGGTTGCGTAGGATTTGCGCTCAATAAAGTGTACACTCTCTCTGCTAGTTTGTCAAGTAGAACTGCCAGTTATGTCAGTTAAAGTTCAAAAGTGAACCATTTAAGGCTGAAAGGTGAACCGTTTCTGGTTGAAAAGTGAACCGGTCATGATAGAGTTCTCC
>DAOTUB010000102.1:0-22131 GCA_034437455.1 Anaerolineae bacterium
GCAACTCACGACCACCGTCTGGCCCCGCCGGAGATGTCCCACCACCCGCCCTGGCCGCCGATAGTCCCGGGCGGCAGGATCTCGGGAGCGCCGAGGGCCAAACCGCAGCCGATGCCATTGTTTTCGGAACAGATACTTGAAAGTATCCCACAGCGCCCGCAGCCCCATTTCTCGGGTTCCACGGATGATCAGTGAAAGAACGTTCAACGCCAACCTCCCAATCTAACCAATCGTCGTCACTTCTGGGCCTTGAAAGAGCGAACCCAGCGCAACAGGAAGAAGCCGATCACCATCGGCAGCCAGATGGATAGCCCGCGAAAGGTCAGCGTGACCGCGGCGGCCTTTGGCCCCGGCAGTCCCAGCGAGGCGTACAGCGCCGTCAAGACCCCTTCGGCTACGCCTGCCCCCTGCGGCGTGATCGAGGCGATGCGGAAGGTGATGGCCATCGCGTATCCCATCAACAGCGCCTCCAGGCCCATGGGACGGTAGAAGGCCACGGTCAGCGCGTAGAGACAGGCCATGTTGACCAGGTGAGTGATCAGTCCCACGGCCAGGGTCCGCCCCATCCGCCGGGGATGGTCGGCGATGACGGCGGCGGCCTGGGCGAACTCTGCCGCCGTCTCCTCCGCCCAATCGTCGTCCAGCACAGGCGAGCGGTTGAACCAACCGACCGCCCGGTTGACGAGCCGCCGGAGTCCCTCAAACAGACGACGCAATCGCCTCCGGGCGCGCCAGCCGATCATTAGAAGAGCGGTCAGCCCAACGACGACCATCAGGACAGCCAGCGCCCCCAGCACCTGGTAGGCCCGGATCTGATCCCACAGAAAAAGGAAGATTAACCCAACGAGCATGGGCAGCAGAAAGGCGCCGACGTCAGCCAGCATCGCCAGCACGACCCCCGCCGCTGCCCGCGTCCCCGATTGGCCGCGTTGGGCGGCGTCGTCCACGAAAAGCGCCGACCCGCCGATATTGGCGACGGGCGCGGCCACGTTGACAAACAGCGACGCGAACATCACCGGCAGCAGCTCGCGCACGCGGCTCTCGACCTCTACAGTGTGAAAGGCCGCCTGGTAGAGCGCGGCGTACGTCACGTAATAGATCACCTGCAAGAGTACCGCCGCCACTACCCACTCCCACCGTCCCTGGGCCAGCGTGTTCACGAGCGACTCGATCTCGGTAAAGCGGCTCACCACCAAGATCAAAAAAGCGGCGATCAATAACCAGAATAACCAACGTCTCACTCTACTGCTTCCTCTACGCATACCTTTTCAAAGCCGAGATCGCTAACCGCTTCGCCGAGGGCCAGCGGCGACGGCCGCCTCATAAACCTCCAGCAGGCGGTCGGTCACCGAGGGCACGGCGTAACGCTGCACCGCCTGCGCGGCCCGCTCTCCCATCTGTTGCAAGTCGGACTTGTCGGCAAGCAACCGGAGCACGGCGTCGGAAAAGTCATCC
The DNA here is from genome assembly GCA_034437455.1 of Anaerolineae bacterium. Classification (GTDB taxonomy): domain Bacteria; phylum Chloroflexota; class Anaerolineae; order B4-G1; family B4-G1; genus DAOTUB01. Next base: position 1,456 of record DAOTUB010000102.1, read on the forward strand.
TCGCGCGGTTTGACCAGCACGCCGCCGCCCTGGGCCAGCATGTCCACCGAGCCGGGCGCTTCAACCGCCACCACCGGGGTACCGGCGGCCATGGCCTCCATCAGAACCAACCCTTGGGTCTCGGTCACCGAGGCAAAGACGAACAGGTCGGCGGCGGTGGCATAGTGCGGCACGTCGGCGTGAGGGACCGAACCGGCCAGGATCACCCGTCCATCCAGCCCCATACGCTGCGTCATCTCGCGCAGTTCGTCTTCCGCCGGCCCCTCCCCCAGCAATACCAGCCGGGCCTGCGGTCGCTCGGCGGCGACTTGGGCAAAGGCCCGCAGCAAAAAATCGAGGTTCTTTTCGCCAGCCAGCCGGCCCATGTACAGCAACATCTCCGCATCGTCCAACCCCAGACCCTGCCGAATTCTTTGAGGCTCCAGGTCGCGATACATCGTCAAGTCAACCGGCGTGGGCACCACGGTCACCGGCGTTTCGGCGTCGTACTTGCGACGGATGAAATCGCGGATGCTGACCGTGGGAGCTACCACGTGCGCGCACCTCTCCAGATACCGTCCGACAAGCTCCTGCATCACCACCTCGGCCAGGTCCGGCACGAGAGAGACGTATTCCTGCGCGTACGCATCGTAGCGCGTGTGAAAGGTAAAGACCAAAGGCACACCCAGATCCTGGGCAAAGTCAGCCGCCATGTCGCCCAGCCAGATGGGATGGTGGCTGTGGATCACGTCCGGCTTGATACCCCGCATCGTTACCTCTATCGGCGCCCTGAAGGGCATCGCCAGAGATACCTGCAACTGCTCGCTCAGATCGAGCGCGGGGATGCGGAACACGTAAGGCTCCTCATCCTCAAAGCTGTTATACTGAGGAACGACCAGATGAACCTCGTGGCCCGCCTCGATCAATCCCCGGCGGAACAGAACGATGGAAGTCGCGACCCCGCTGAGGATGGGTAAATAGTTGTTGCTGAACATCACAATGCGCATGCTTGTCCCTCCAAAATACTCTTTCCTTCGCTATTCGTCGCCCTCGCTCGCCGGTGTGGGCGTCTGGTTTCGATCTTCTCTAGGCTCGAGAACGGTGGGCAGCAATTCGATCTGATAGGCGGTCAGACGCTCCCCCTTGACGAACCGGGCGCGCACCCGCACCGCCTGGCCCATCCGGATGGTCCCGTGGATCACCGTCCCGGTGGTGATCGCTACCGTCTGCCCATCGATCACCCAGGCATCTTCCGCGATCTGTTCCACCGTGCCGGTGAAGCTCCGGCTGAGTCGAAGCTCGGTCTCTGGCACGACCGTCGCGCCGGGATCGTCGTCCGGGTCGATCCACTCCTCCGCCTCCACCTCTGGCGGCGCGGTCGGCGTCCGATCCACCGTCCAGGCGCCACAGGCCGGCGCGAGCAGGACGAGCGCCATCACGCCCGCGAGCATCCATAATCGCAACACGTTCCATTCTATCATGATCTCGACACCTTTTCTATCCGATCTAAATTCACTCGCTCCTTTCCAATGAACGAAAGGGTCTCCATGCGGCCCACGATCTGCCGCACACATTCCTCGGCGCTGTGCCGCTCCGTGTTCACCGTCAGCGCCGGTCTCGGGGGAGGCTCGTACCTCACCTGCAAACCGGGCACGGTTCTGGCCTGGCCCGTCAGCGCCTTTTGATAGATGCCCTTCTGATCTCGCGACATGCACATCTCCAGCGAGCAATCCACATACACCTCGGCGAATCGATCCAGCGTTTCCAGCGCTCGATCCCGATAGCAGCGGCGGTGGGCCGTGGCCGCAAAAATGACGTTGGCGCCGTTCTCCGTCAGCAACCGCCCGATATAGACCATCACCCGGTAGAACCAATCCCGCTCCTCCGAGCTGTAGGTTGGCTCAGGGGTCAGCACCTCTCGCAGGCGGTCCGAATCCAATAGCTGGACGCCGATGTCCCGCTCCCTCAGCGCGCCGATCACGCCCCGGCCCAGCGTCGTCTTGCCCGACGACGGCAAGCCGGTCAGCCAAAGGGCAAACCCTGTTTTCGATATCATCTTGCGTCCTCTGCCAAATAGTCGTCGATCCGATCCGGTTCAAACCGCTCCGTCTCCAACACGTTCTCAATGAAGCGAAACAACGCCTCGCGCACCGAGAGCGCCAGATCGGGATACCAGACCGGATGCGCCACGACCAGGGCGCGCCAGGCGTAAAAGGGCTGGACGACGGACAGAATCTCGTCGTCGCCGGTCTGGACCAGGTACGTTTCCCAGAATCGATCGTACAGGCGGCGGAACGGCCCGCTCACCGCGCCGGACGAGCGCAGGGCAAAGAGTACATAGTTGACGCTCATCGCGCTCACATCGTCAGCCGGCTCGCCCCACGTCCCCCGGCTCCGATCGAGCAAAAAGAAATCGCCGTCCTCCTCGAAAAGCACGTTCCAGGGATGAAAGTCGCCGTGCACCTGGCTCAACCGATGGCTGGCGTTCTTGATCCGCCAGCGCCACGCCACGCATCGTTCTTCGATCTGTTCCAAACGCTCGGCGGGAGCGACGGGAAAATCGGGCGGAAAATTGTCCATCATTCCCATGATCCCCTCGCCGTGGCCCACCAGGTTGCGGATGCGCCGCCAATAGCAGGGCGGGTCCGCCCGCTTGCGCCGGTGAATCCCGGCCAGATACTTGGCCAGGGCCACAGCGCGCTCCTCGTCCCCGGATGCCAGCGCCCCCGTCCGGGCAATGCGGTGGAGATCATTGGCGTATAATTGACCGGGCACGTACTGGGTCAGGTGGAAAAATTCGCGGGCGTCCCTCAGCGAAACGAGTCCTCCCTCAGAAGTGAAGGCGCCTACGTCTATCGAGGGCGCGTGCCGAGGCAGCTCGTTGAACGTGGCGTGGTCGAGGAGCAGGTTGCGTGCCCGGTCGGAGGCCCGCTCGTGGCCGAACGAGTCGGCGGCCATCGTGTGGAACACGAGTCGCTCCTGGCTGCCGTCGCGAGCGATCTCGACGAGCAGGGGATCTCCATACCCAAACTCTTTGAGCGGATCCTCATCGGGATCTTGGACCAGTTTGCGCACGGCGGTGATCTGCACGTCCTCCTGGTACAAGGCGCGCAAATAGTCCTCGAACTGGGATATGTCGAAGGATAATTCCCTCGGCTCTATGTTCGTCATCCTCTCGCCCTCCTACCCCGGACAGAGATTAAAGAACTATTGTCGCCGCGAGTACCCGTCCAGCTAGTCATTCAGGATTCAGGTTGATACTCGGACAACTTGTCCAAAAAATCCGCGGTGACTGCCAAGTGGATCTGATCTTCGATCACATCGGTGACCCACATCATGGGGACCAACTTTCTCTCTTTGAAGAGCAAGCCCTCAGAAATCACAAAATGCGTCACCCGTTCCTCCACAGGCTCGGCGAAGATGTGCTCCACCTCGCCCACGTGCTCGCCGTCCTTGCTGATCACGTCCGCGCCTTCCTTCAGGGCCACAGTCCCCAGGGGAATATTGCGCTCTTTCTCGACGACGTAGGGCGACGGCTGGTACATCGAATAATGAGGATAGTTCCACCACGCAGAGCCAAGGGGTGGATACCAATAGAGAGAGCGAACGCGACCGGGCGGGGGCGGCTCCCCCTCCACCTGTTCGGGTGAGACAAAATGCCGCTCCTCAAACCTGGGCAGGTTCTCGAGATCTTTTACGGCGGGATCCAACGTGACATAGTCCGCCGAAGTCGAGGCGATCCAGTTGACCGGAAGCACCTTTTTCTCGGCCAGCAAGATTCCCTCCTGCACGACCAGGTGGGTCACCTCTCCCGTCTGTGGGTCGAGCACGACTCGTTCGATAGAGCCGACGTCCTGACCGTCAAATGTAACCACGTGCGCGCCATCTTTGAATTGCATATCAGCCTCCTTGTTTGCAGACATAAAGCATCCAGCTCAAAGCAGCAAGATCAATCCAGTCCGGCTTCCTGGGCCAGCTTGGCCGCCTCGCGGATCATCTGGCTGGTAAAGCCCCACTCGTTATCGTACCAGCTCATCACCTTGACCAGATCGCCGTCCACCACGCGCGTCATGTCCAGATCGACGAGCGAGGCGTGGTCGTCTCCTATGATGTCCGACGAGACAATCGGGTCCTCCGAGACGCCCAGAATGCCGAGGTACTTTTTGCTCTCGGCCTCTTCCCGAAAGATGTCGTTGACCTCCTCGACGGTCGTCTCGCGCCCGGTGACAAAGATGACGTCAGAGATCGAGCCTACCACCACGGGGCCGCGCACGGCCACGCCATCGAACAACCCCTCGTACTTGGGCAACACCTCGGTCGTGGCGATGGCCGAGCCGGTCGAGGTGGGCACAAAGTTGACCGCCCCCGCCCGCCCCCGGCGGATCTTTTTGCTGGGGCCATCCACGATGGACTGCGAGGAGGTGTAGGCGTGGACAGTGGTCATGATGGCCTTTTTCAGGCCGAGCCGCCGGCCCATCACCTCGACCAGGGACGTGATGCAGTTGGTGGTGCAACTGGCACAAGAGATCATATTGACCGAACCGTAATCCACCTCGTTGACCCCGTGGACGATGGTGGGCACGTCTCCACTTTTGGCCGGCGCGGAGAGGATCACGTACTCGGCCCCGGCCTGGCGGTGCTTTTCCATATCCTCAGCCCGCGTGAAAATGCCCGTGCATTCGAGCACAATGTCGACGCCCATGACGGTCCAGGGAAGCTGGGCCGGGTCCTTGCCGTTCAGGACCGGATACTCTTCGCCGTCCACCACGAGTTTGCTGTCATCCGCGTGCACCGGGCGATGGTAGCGACCGTACGCCGAATCATACTCCAACAAGTAAGCCAGATTCTGTGTGGGGATCAGGTCGTTGATGACCGCCACCTCCAGGGTCGGGAAGTGATCCAGGATGATCTTGAAAGCCGCCCGACCGATCCTGCCAAATCCATTGATTGCTATCTTTGCCATTCTTTTTCTCCTTTCTCGTATCAGTCCATCACCCAGGCGATCCGGCATCCGGGCCAGATGATGGTAGCGAACCTTTCTCTCAGTGTAACAAATATCCAGAGTTATCCCTGTCGGGATGGGTTGGAATTCCCTTTGGATTGGGTTGTAGCGTTGGAATTGCGTTGGAACTGATCCGGGCGCGTTGCTAAACCAAAGACAGACGTTCCAACTCACTGCTAGTGAACGATGAGCGGCAGCCATACCCTCGGCTCCACGAACGGCGACTCTGCATCAACGATGATCGAGGCCTCCGGCTCGTTCCTCCAGTCCTCCTGCAAGCCCAACTTGTCCACCGCCCGCGCCTCGAAATCGTACAGGCCGTCGCTCATCGCCGTGAATGTGGTGCTTACGGCCAACGTCTGATGCTGCCACGGGATCCAATTCCCATCGTTGAACCGGTACTGAACGTCGTAATAATGAATGCCGGAACCCTTGTCCTGACCCGTCCAGCTCACCGTGAAGCTGACGCTACTGGTGATGGTGGGCAGAGGATCCACGAGCGTCGTCGGCGGCTGTGCGTCTACTGTGGCGCTCGCCTCGGCTGTGCCAAAGAGTTCCACGTTCCCGGCGTTATCCTCGCCCCGTGCCCGGAACTCGTAGAGCTTGCCATCCTGACCGGCCGCAAAGACGGCGGAGCGGGAGCTGGCGTCCACGATCCAGTTCGCCCAATCGCCGCTATCGACCCGGTACTGCACGTCGTAAGAGGCGATCCCAGACCCGCCGGGATCCGTGCCGCTCCACGAGACGGTAAAGTCTCGACCCACGAACTCGGGCAATGGGTCCACAGTCACGACCGGCGGCTCGGTATCGTTCAAGTCCACGTAATCGATCACCAGCCGTGGATACAGATTGGTGGTGGTCTCACGAGAGTAGAACGCCCGCTCGCGCTGCTGAACTTTTTCATCGCCAATGATCTCGACGCCGTGGTTGTCCTGAGCGCCCGATACCCAGTCACCGACCAGTTCCGTGACGTCCCATTCGTACCACCCGATGACGCTGCCCACGTCGCTCTCGGCCCGGATCGGACCCCACGTCGGTTCGCTGTTCCAGGTAACGCCCACTTCGCTCCAAGTCGAATCCAGTTGACGCAGGATAGCGCCCATCGGCGCATCGCCGCCCGGCGACGAAAAGCTCAGGTAAAGTCTGAGCCGGGCGTCGTTCACCAGCGCGCCTTGCGGTATGTTGTCCGCCACATCGAAGCGCAAGAGCACCCTCTCCGCCCCAAAATAGTTCTCTTCCGCCAGGTTGTAGCCCAGGTAGAGAGCGTCCGCGCCAAAATTCTGGTCCGGCCATTCCGAAGCAATGTACGTGTCCGCCTCCGCCGACAAATCGATGACCCGGTTGGCGACTCCACTGGGCGTTACCGTGCGGCCAAGTATCCGAGGCTCGCGTTGCGGCGCTTCCCGCTCCAGCAGACGAGGCGGCTCCGGCCCGCTCTCTTGGGCCGCGACGTCCACCGCCAGCACCAGGACGAGCAACGCCAGCAGAAACCTCCCGGACTTTTTCATCACACTCCTCGGCATCCTTTCCACCTCAATCCTGCACTTTCCGATCGAAACGCTCACCGTAACACGACCTCCATGCCGTCGTGGGTGATCTCCACCCGGTTGACGTCTCGCGCCTCGGCCAGATCGCGGATCTTGGCTCCGAGCGTTCGCTCGTCCCCCTCGACGATCTCTGACCCCAGATGCGTAAAGACAGTCCAGTCCACGTCCAGCTTTTGGCACCACGTGAGCTGTGTCTGGATCGGGGCGTGACCGATGATCACCTCGCCCGGCTTGCGCACCATCGAGCGCATGATGGACGCCCCGTCTCCGACGTAAAGGCGAACGCCCGAAAGGGCCGCCTCTCGATCCTCGATCCACGCCACGTCCGGCACGTAGAAAATCTCGACCCGCCCGGCGCTGATGCGATAGCCCACAGCAGGCGCCCGCGTGGAATGAAGCACCGGGAACGCCTCGAACGTGATTCCATGCTACCCCTCGTCCGCGCCAATTTCGACCGGACTGCGCCTGGGCATCCGCCTCCGCTCCTCATCCTCGATATCAAAGTTCTCCATCTTCTCCCACGAGACCGCGGTCGCATAGACGGGACAGGGCGCGCCCTCCTTCAGGCCAAAGGCGTGATCGGGATGGGCGTGCGTCACCACGATCTCATCCACGTCCCAGCCGTCGACCTCGCCCAGCCAATCCTCCCCACAGTCGACGACGACTTCCGTGTCGTAATAGGATACCTTCATCGAGCTGTGCATTCGGTGACGCCGGGTGCGGGCATCGATGTTTCCGCGCGTGCCCAAGAAGGTCAGCTTCATTTCGCTCCTTTCTTCAATAATCGCCGCAACACGCGGCGCTCCTCGGCGTCGAACTGTTGCAATGCCTCGGTCTCTTCCTCTCCCTCCACAATCGCCTGTACCAGGCCAGAGCGCCGGAACTCGGCCAGATCCTCCTCAAACGGCGTGCCCACCTGGTGCTCGTCGGCGATCTTGCCGTCGCGCATCGTCAGGATGCGATCCGCCTGGCGCGCCTCGCGCCTCGACCGGCTTCAGGCGCGAGGCGCGCCAGGCCGGATAGACCCCGCCCACGGCTCCCAGCACCAGCGCGGTCGCCAGGGCCTGGGCGAACAATCCCAGGCTGAACGTGGCCTGTGCAAATCCCTCAAAAAAGGGCAGCGCGTTGATCAACTAGATCATCCCCACCCCGATGGCGACCCCCACCACGCCTCCCAGCAAGCTGAGGGAGATCGATTCGCGCAGAACCATCCACACGACGCGCAGGCGGGGCCATCCCAACGCCCGTAGCACGCCGATCTCTTGTGTCCGCTCAAAGACGCTCATCACCATCGTGTTCGTCATCCCCGCGCCGCCCACGAGAAGGGCGAGAAAGGCGATCGCCCAGGTCGCGTCCCGCATCATCTGGAGGTCGACCACGTCCTCGCTGAACTCGCTGGCCTGCGAGATCGAGACGTTGGGAAAGCGCCGCTCGATATTCTGGATGGCCGTCTCGGCATCGAGCGGGTCCTTCAACTAGATCCCCAGGAAGCTGACCTTGCGCGGCTGGCCGAACAGATCCTGCGCGGTGCGCAGGCTGATCACGCCCCCGCCGTCCTCGAAGGGCACCCCGGTTTCGTAGATGCCGACGATGCGAAAGGTCGAATCGAAAACGCGCAGCGTCTCTCCCACTTGCCTGCCGAGACTGTCGGCGGCCACGCACCCGATGAGGATCTGGCGCGAGGTAGCCAGCCGCTCTCCCTCGACGATCTCGAAATCCCGGATCATCTGACCCCGCGGACGGTATCCAAAGACCACAAAGTACGGCAGATCGCCGACCTGGGCGTAGCCGGTCAAAAAGCCCTCCGCGTGCCGCACCTGGGGCAACCGTCCGATGCGGCGCACCTTCTCCTGGCCGATGGTGCTCAGGTCCATCGAAGCGCCGGCCTCTATGCCGACCAGGTGGACGCCGCCTCCCGCAAAGGCCTCCATCTGTTCGGTGATCCCCTCGCCCAGGCCGCCCAGGCTGACCATGGCCATGATAGCGATACCGATACCCACCAGGGTGAGCAGCGTGCGCGTGGGCTGGCGCAAGAGATTGCGCAGCGAAACCCATCCCACCTTGAGCCGCGCGGCCCGAGCGCTCGATCCTCCCTCGGAGCGCATCGCCTCGACCGGCGTCAAGCCCGAGGCTCGCCAGGCCGGGTAGACGCCTCCCACCAGGCCCAGCACGAGAGCGACTCCCACACCCCGCCCCAACAGCAGCGGAGAAAACTCGGCGGTCAGGAACCCACCGGCCAGGGGGAGCTGCCTCAATCCCAGGATCAACGCCACACCCAGCCCGGCGCCCAGCAGCCCGCCGATCCCGCACAGGGTCACCGCCTCGCCCAGCACGATCCCCAGAACGCGCAGGCGCTCCCAACCCGTGGCCCGCAGGACGCCAAACTCGCGCGTCCGCTCAAAGACGCTCATCAACAGGGTGTTCATCACCCCGACCCCGCCGATGAAGATCGCCAGGAAAGAGACCGCCCACGTAAAACTGTTCACGTAATCGATCGTCTGTTGGTTCTCGGCGAACTCGGAGGACAAGGTCGCCGTAAGCTCGTCGAAACGGCGCTCGATGCGCTGGCGGACCAACTCCGCGCCGTCCAAGTCGCGCAGCTTGAGCAGAAAGGCGTTCACCTGATGGGGATGCTTGGAGAGGATCTGCGCCTGCTGGAGCGGCACGACCGCCGCGCCGTCCTCGATGGGCTGCCCCGTCTCGTAGATACCCACGACGCGATAGACGCTCTGATAGAGACGGATCGTGTCGCCGACCCCCTTTTCCAGGTCGTCGGCCGCAGCCCGCCCCAGGAGGAGAGGCGCGCCGCCCCGCCGCGACGCCTGACCGGAAAGGGCCTGTCCCTCCACGATCTTGAAATGATCGATGGCAAACCCCTGAGGATCGTAGCCAAAGACGATAAAATAGGGCGTACCCGGGGTGGAAGCGGCGGTATAGATCATGCCCGTCACGTCCTCGACGGACGGCACGCTCGCCAACGCTGGCCCCACCTTTTCGTCCACGGCGCTGAACACAATATCCACCGCCTCCTCCTGGGCCACCAGCATATCGGCCTTGCTGCCGCCGGCCAGGGAGCCATACGTCTCCAACAACCCCTCAGAAAGCGCGCTCAACGCGACGATGGCCGCCACGACGATGGCGACGCCCACGACGGTTAACAGGGTGCGGGTTTTGTGATGCCACAGACTCTTCAGGATCACGACAGACTCCGTCTCGTGAAATGTGACCGTCTATTCACGTCTCACTCCTCCACCTGGATATCCACGAACGCCGTCATCCCCCAGCGAAGCCGGGGGTCAAGCTGGGGCACCTCGACGAGGGTCCGATAATTGACGCCCCCCTGTCCCGGTTGAGCCATCGGATCGACGCGCACGACGCGCCCATCAAAGGTCCGTTCGGGCAGCGCGTCAAAGGTCACGGTGACCGGTTGACCGGCCTCCAGCCGCGCCACGTCCAGCTCGCTCAGATCGGTGGTCTCTACCCGCAGCGTCTCCAGGTCGCCCAGGGTGACCAGGGCCTGGCCCGCCGTCACGCGCTCTCCCTGGCGCACCATCACCTCGCCGACGACGCCCGCAAAGGGCGCGCGCAGCTCGCAACGGTCCAAAGCCGCCCGCGCCGCGTCGAGCGCCGCCCGCGCCCGCTCCACGTCTGCCTGAGCCACGCGGACCTGTTCGTCCGTCGGCTGCGCCTTTAACAGCGCCAGGTGGGCCTGGGCGCGATCTCTTTCGGCCTCGGCGGCCTGCACCGCCCCGTCCGCCTCGCGCCTCCGGGCGCCGACACTTTGCCGCGCCTGGGCCAATCGCATCTCGGCGACCTCCACCCGTTGTTCCGCCGCGCGCATTTGAGCGCCAGCCGCGTCTCGCTGCCAATCCTCGACGTCCTTTCGATCCTCCATCGTATCGTGATGGATCTGGGCCTCTTTGCGCGCCTGCTCGGCCCCGGCCAACTCGGCCTCGGCCGAGACCACGTCGGCATCGAGATCGCCCGAGACCAGCCGGTCCCGCTCGGCGACGGCGCGCAAGAGCGCGGCCTCGGCTGCTTCCACCTGCGCCTCCGCCGCGGCGATCTCCTCCGGGCGCGGAGAGGCCTGGAGCAGCGCCAGTTGCGTCTCGGCGCTGGCCAACGCGGCCCGCGCCTCCTCCACCTTCAGTTCCGCCTCGGCGGTATCCAGACGCACCAACAGATCGTCGGCAGCCACCTGGTCTCCCTCCTCGATCGCTACCTCCGCGACCGGGCCTCCCCGCTGGATGCTGAGGGTCGCTCGCTGCGCGGGGGCCAGCTCGCCTGTGGCGGCGACCACCGTGTCCATGGCAACCTCCGCCTGGGGCGTCGCCGTCTCCTCGCCCGCGTCGGCGCAGCCGGCCAGGATCGAGATCGCCCAACCGAACACGACAATCCAGACTGCTCTCCGCATACCTACTCCTCCTGCTGTATCTCAATGTCCACGAACGCCGTCATGCCCCAGCGCAGTTGCGGGTGGATCTCGTCCAGTTCGATGATGGTGGTATAGGCGACCCCACCGGCCTCGGAATCGGCCTTGGGCGCTATGCGCGTCACGCGGCCAGAGAAAACGGCGTCCGGCAGAGCGTCAAAGGTGATGGTCACCCCCTGTCCAATCTGAACCAGCGCCACGTCGAGTTCTCCCAGATCCGTGGTTTCGACCCGCAGCGTGTCGAGATCGCCGATCTCGACGATGGGCTGCCCCGGCGCGGCCAGTTCCCCCTCGCTCACGTTCACCCGTCCGATGGTGCCCGTGATGGGCACGCGCACCTGGGTGCGCGTTAACGTCAATCGCGCCGATTCCAGCGCCACACGGGCCGCGTCCACCTCCGTCTCTCGGACGGCGATCTCTTCCTCGGTAGCGCCGGACTCGACCACGTTCAACCGGGCCTGGGCCGCGTCCCGCCGGGCGGCGGTCTCTATCACGCTCGCCTCTGCCCCCTGCAACCGCTCGTCCGAACCCCGGTTCAGGGCCGTCAAACGAGCGTGAGCCGCGTCCAGTTGCTCGTCCGCCGCCTGCAACGCGTAACGGGCGCGCTCCTCCGGGGGGCCTAACAGCGGGCATATCTTTCTTTCGCTGCCATCCGGCAGAGTAATTTTACGGCACTCCATCGTATCTTTGTGCTCGTGATACGCGGCGAACCGATCGATCTCGGCCTCCCTCACCCGCACCCGGGCCGTCGCGATCTCGGTCTCGACAGCCCCCGCCTGGAGCTGATCCAGCCGCGCAGCGGCCTGCGATAGCGCAGCCTCGGCTGCATCCAGTTCCGCCTCGGCCTCCGAGCGCCTGGCCTGGAGCGGCTCGGCCTGAATCTGGCCCAGTCTTTCCTGAGCGCCATCCAACGCCGCCTCGGCCCGGCGCACGGCTAACTGCGCGTCGGTCGGGTCGAGTTGAACCAGCAGGTCGCCCGCCGCCACGACGTCTCCAGGCTCTACCTCTACCGCCGCCACGGCCCCCGATCTCTGGGGGCTGACGGTGGCTCTCCTGGCCGGCAGCACCTCGCCGGTGATGGCGATCAGAGAGGCAAACTCCAGCGCAGGTGTGGGCGTGGGCGTCGACTGCTCGCCCGCGCTGCAGCCCACAAGCAGCGCCGACAGCATCGCCAATCCTGCGATGAGGATCTTGTATCTTTTCATACTCTCTCCCATTGTTTGCTCGCTCTCACCTTACCATACTCAAGCATACCAAAAACGCCCGCCTCCAACCTACGAAGTGGGTTAGAATTCTTGCTGTATTGGGTTTGGAACGTTGGAATTGGGTTGGTCGGCCCCTAGCCCGATTGGGTTTGCCGGTTGGGGCAGAAATAGGCGCTGCGCCCCGAGACCTTGACCCGCTCGACCGGCTCGCCGCACAGGGGGCACCTTCCATCGGGATGGCGATGGGGGATCAAATAATCGGCGGGGAATCGGTCTGGCTTGGCCTGGCAATCGATGGCCGTGCGCAGCACCTCTCCTATCTCGTCGTACACCTGTTCCAAAACATTCTCCTCCAACTGGTTGACCTTGGTTCGAGAATGGACGCCGGCCTGAAATAGGATCTCGTCGGAATAGACGTTGCCGATGCCGGCGATGGTCTGCTGGTCCATCAGGAGCGATTTCGCCATCGCCCGCCGGCCCGCCACGATCTCCTCAAACGTATCCCGGCCCAGGTCGTTCAGCGCATCTGGACCCAGGTCCTTTTGCTCCACGAATTCGTCCACGCCCTCGATCAGGGCCAGCTCGCCCAGCTTGCGCTGAGAGACGTAGGCCAGGTGGTACCCGTTGGCAAAGGTGAGCAACAGTCGGTCGTACTGGGGATCGTCCTCGATGTGCTTGAAATAGGCCAGGTCGCCCGTCATGCCAAAGTGCAACAACAGCCAGTCGCCATCGTCCAGCCCGGCAAAGAGATTCTTGCCGTGGCGGCGGGTCGATTCAAAGCGCCGTCCCTCCAATCCTCGCCGCAGGTGTCGGATGGAGGTGTTTTCGAGCAACTGACGGGTGCGCACATCCACCTCCTCGATCTCTTGATGGAGCGACGTGGCATCCAGGTATCGCTTGAAAACCTCGACGTCGGGCAGTTCGGGCATACGGCATCCCCTCCTGTTACCATTCCTGGGGCGGCTTGCGCCGCCGCTTTTTCTCGCTGCGGCGGCGCTTTTCCTCCAGACGGCGCTTCCTCGAGGCGCGGGAGGGCCTGGTCTTGCGTCGCTGCTTGGGCTTTTTGGCCGCCTGGCGGATCAGGTCCACCAGCCGCTTCCGCGCGTCGCGCCGATTCCGGCGCTGAGAGCGAAAACGTTGCGCGGTGATGATGAGCACTCCTTCGTCCGTCACCTGGTTGCCCGCCAGCGCGATCAACCGCTCTCGCACGTCGTCGGGCAGCGAGGGGGAATGGGCCGCATCGAAGCGAAGTTGCACCGCTGTGGCCGCCTTGTTCACGTGCTGTCCGCCCGGCCCCGAAGCGTGAAAGAAGCGTTCCTCCAGCTCGTTCTCATCAATGGCGATGCGCCGCGTGATTCTGATCACTTTTCTTCATCTCCTTCGAAAATCACTCTGTAGGTCGGCAGGCAACCGGAGGTTGCACGTTATCCGACTCTGGCGGTTAGCAAAACCGCCCTACATTTTCGTCCTTCGTGGCGTCCCGTAGGGGCGTGAACTTCTCCTCCGTAAATAGATCTGTAGCCGCGGATTCCATTCCGCGCCGCGCTATGGAAAGCGCGACTACAATTTCGTCCTTCTGGGTGAACGGAATTCATGGTGACTCCTTCGAAAATCACTCTGTAGGTCAGCAGGCAACCGGAGGTTGCACGTTATCCGACCCAGGCGATTAGTCCGATTGTGCCAATCCGCAATCGCCCTACATTTTTGTCCTTCTGGGTGAACCTGGTTCATGATGACTCGCCAAAATCAGCGCCGATCGTTTACCAGCGCCACGAACTCGTCCTCGTCCAACACCGGCACGTCCCGCTCTCGCGCCTGCTCCAGCTTTTGCCCCGCGCCCGGACCAGCGACCACATAGTCGGTCTCGCCGCTGACGCCGGAGGTGGCCCGCCCGCCCAGCCGCTCGACGTACCGTTTGACCTCATCGCGCGTCCAACGCTCCAACTCGCCGGTAAACACAAAGGTCAACCCGGCCAGGGGCTGCGCTTCGCCAGATCCGGCAAACATCGGATTCTCCAGCTCCAGGCCCGCCTCCCGCATCTCCTGGATCACCCGGCGGTTTTGCTCGGCCTCGAAAAAGGTGACGATGTTGTGGGCCACCTGCGGGCCGATCTCGTGGATCGACTCAAGCTCCTCCTGCGAGGCGGCCATCAGATCGTCCAACGTCCGGTACCGGCGGACCAGCACCCGCGTCACATGTTCGCCCACCAGAGGCACGCCCAGCCCGTACAGGAAGCGGGCCAGGCTCTTCTCCTTGCTCTGCTCGATCTCGCGCAGCAGGTTCTGGGCCGATTTCTCGGCGTAGCGATCCAGCGCCAGCAGATCGTCCTTCGAAAGCGCGTACAGGTCCGAGAGCCGCTCCACGAGTCCGGCGTCAATGAGCTGCTGGGCGCGCTTTTCCCCCAGCCCCTCAATGTCCAGCGCCTCGCGGGAGGCAAAGTGAGTGATGCGCCCCTGGAGCTGGGCCGGACAGTTCACGTTGGGGCAGCGGGTCTGCTTCTTGTCCTCGCTCATCACCACCTCGGCGCCACAGACGGGGCACTCGTCCGGCATGTGGAACGCTCGCTCCGAGCCATCCCGCCGCTCCTCAAGCGGCCCGACCACCTGGGGGATCACGTCGCCCGCCCGCTCCACCAGCACCGCGTCGCCAATGCGGATATCCTTGCGCTCGATCTCGCTCTGGTTGTGCAGCGAGGCGCGGCTCACCTCCACCCCCCCGATGTGTACCGGCTCCAAAAGCGCCACCGGCGTCAGCTTGCCGGTGCGGCCCACCTGCACCTCAATCTCCTCGACGGTGGTGGTCGCCCGGCGCGGCTCGAACTTGAAGGCCAACGCCCAGCGCGGATCGCGGGTGCGCACGCCCAGCTCGTCGTGGGCCGCCAGCCGGTCCACCTTGAACACCACACCGTCGATCTCGTAGGGCAGGTCATCCCGCTCATCGGCCATGTCCGCGTGGTAGGCGATGGCCTCCTCGACGCCCGCGCAGCGGCGCATCTTTTCCCGGTTGACGCGCAGGCCCCAGCCGGGCAGCGCCTGCACCACGTCCCAGTGGGTCTCGAACCCGAGGGCGGCGGCGTCCACCACGTGGTAAAGAAAAATGTGCAGCGGTCGGCGGGCCGTGACCTGCGGATCGAACTGGCGCACCGAACCGGCCGCCGCGTTACGCGGATTGGCGAACTGACGCTCGTTCTCCTCAGCCCGCCGCCGGTTCAACGACTCGAACTCGTCCTTGCGCATATAGACCTCGCCTCGCATCACCAGCCGATCCGGGGGCGAGACGTCCCCCTGATCCACGAGCCGCAAGGGCGCCTCCTTGATCGTCTTGACGTTGGGCGTGACGTCCTCCCCCGTGTTCCCGTCGCCCCGCGTGGCGGCCACTGAAAGCTGGCCGTCCTCATAGACCAGTTCCACGGCCAGGCCATCGTACTTGGGTTCGGCCACATAGACCACCTCGCGCTCTCCCAGTTCCTCCCGGCAGGTCTGGTCAAAGCCGCGCACGTCCTCCTCGTCATAGACCGCCTTGAGGCTCAACATCGGCGCGGGATGATCCACCAACCCCAGTTCGTCCCTCGGCTCGCCGCCCACCTGCTGCGTTGGCGAGTCGGGAGTGCGCAGATCGGGATACGCCTCCTCCAGCGCCTGGAGCTGGTGCATCAATTCGTCGTATTCGGCGTCCGAGATGACCGGGTCGTCGAGGGCGTAATAGCGGTAATTGTGATAGCGGATCGCCTCGCGCAGCTCTTCGAGCGCCTCTTTCGCCTCGCGCTTCGATTCGACGTCGTCCAGAGAGATGTCAGGCGTCTTTTCGTCACTCATCCGATCCCGGCTCCTCCTCAGGCAGCAGACAGAACTCGCGATCGCACGAGCGATCCCGGCATTCGGCCAGCCCGCCGCGCTCCCACTGCAAGGTCACGTGATCGATGCCAAAGCGCGCCCGCAGTTCGTCGGTGGCCCGCTCGACGAGGGCGTCGTCGTCCCGAGGATCCGGTTTGACCAGGTGCGCGGTCAGCGCGACCTCGGCGGTGCTCAGCCCCCACACGTGCAGGTCGTGCACCTCCTCGACCCCCGGCAGACCGACCAGGTACGCGCGCACCGCCTCCGCGTCGATGTCGCGGGGCACGCCTCCCATCGCCAGGTGAAACGCATCGCGCAGCAAGCCCCACGTCCCCCAAAAGATCACGGCGGCGATGACCAGGCTCACCACCGGGTCCAGCCACAGCCAACCGGTGGCTCGGATGGCCAGGCCCGCCGCGCCGACGCCCGCCGATATCCCGGCGTCGGCGGCCATGTGGACGAACGCCCCCCGCACGTTCAGGTCTCGCTCGCGGCCCGCCATAAAGAGCAGCGCCGTCGCCAGATTGATGGCCGTCCCCACCGCCGCCACCCAGATGACGGTCGCGCTGGCCACCGGCCCCGGCTCGGAAAAGCGTCCCACGGCCTCGCGCACGATGCCGCCGACGGCGACCAGCAGGATGAGGGCGTTGAGTATGGCCGCCAGGATCGAGGAACTGCGCCAGCCATACGTGTGCCGCCGCGTGGACGGGCGCTGCATCAACAGGTTGGCGCCCCAGGCCAGAAGCAGCCCCAGCACATCGCCCGCGTTGTGACCAGCGTCGGCCAGCAGGGCCAGCGAACCGGCCAGGAAGCCAAAGATCGCCTCGACGACGACAAATCCGACGTTGAGCGCGACTCCCAGGCCAAAGGCCCAGTTGTACTCTCCTGCGCCGTGAGCGTGCTCGCGCGCGTGTTCGGAGGGCATGGCCGTCCCTACCGTTCGAGCAGCGACCGGAGGTCGCCCAGGGAGCGCGCGTTCAACACGTCCCGCGCCTCCAACCAGCCCCGCCGCGCCTGCCCCACTCCGTAGCGCATATAGTTCAGTTCGTCCGGGCGGTGAGCGTCGGTCGAGATGGAAAGCTTCAGCCCCATCTCGTGGGCCATCTTGGCGTGCACATCGTTCAGGTCCAGCCGGTCGGGATAGGCGTTGATCTCCAAAAAGCAACCGCGCTCCAGCGCCGCCTCCATCACCCGCTCCATGTCCACGTCGTAGGGCGCGCGCTCGCCGATGCGGCGCCCCGTGGGATGGGCCAGGATGGTAAAATAGGGGTTGTCCATCGCCCGGATGATGCGCTCCGTCTGTCTCTCGCGGGATAGATCGAAATTGGAATGGATGGAACAGATGGTCAGATCGAGCCGCCGGAGGCTGTCGTCGGGCATGTCCAGCGAGCCGTCCTCCAGGATGTCCACCTCGATGCTCTTGAGCACGACCAGATCCTCCAGTTCCTCGTTCAGCCGGTCGATCTCGTCGATCTGCCCGGCCAGCGCCTCGGCGTCCAGCCCCTGCGTCACGGCGACGTAGGCCAAGTGATCGGTGACGGCGATATAGTCATAGCCCAGATCCTGCGCCGCGCGCGCCATCTCCTCCAGCGTGGCATGGCCGTCGGAGGATTGGGTGTGCATCTGCAAGTCGCCGCGAATGTCATCCAGCGCGATCAGTTCAGGCAGCGCATCCTTCTGCGCCACCTCGATCTCGCCGCGATCCTCCCGCAGCTCGGGTGGGACGAGGGGCAGGTCGAAAAGCGCGTATATCTCCTCCTCCGTCTCGCCCGCAATTCGATCCTGCCCCTCGAAAACTCCGTATTCGTTGATCTTGAGATCGCGATCCAGGGCCATGTTGCGCAGCTTGATGTTGTGCGCCTTGGAACCGGTGAAATAGAGCAGTGCCGCGCCATAGCTTTTAGAAGCGACGACCCGCAGGTCGACCTGCAAGCCCGAGCGCAAGATCACGGTAGAGCGCGTCTCCCCCTGCGAGACGACATCGGCGACGTCCTCGTATCCCACAAATCGCTCAATGATGCCGGCGCCATCGCCGCCGGTCGCCAGGATGTCCAGATCGCCCACCGTCTCCTTGCGGCGGCGGTAGCTGCCGGCCACCTTCACCCGGTCGACCCCCTCGGTCCCCCGCAGGTACTCGACCAGTGGCTCGGCCACCTGCTCGGCCACCTGTAGCAACGTGCGCCCCTCGTCCGCCCGCACGCGCTCGAGGTCCTCGATGATGCCCTCTTCGATCTTTTTCCCGAACCCGTGAAGTTGCCGGATCTGCCCCTTCTGGGCGGCGCGCTCCAATTCGTCGAGCGACGCGATCCCCAACTCCTCGCGCAACGTCTGGACGCGCTTGGGACCCAGCCCCGAGACCCGGAGCAGTTCGGCCAGCCCCGGCGGCGTGCGCCGCTCGATCCCTTCCAGTTGCTCCAGGCCGCCGGTCTCGACGATCTCTTCGATCTTGCCGGCCAGGTCCTCGCCGATGCCCGATAGATCGGTCAGATCCTCGTCCGCCTCGATCATATCGCTCACGCTGCGCGAGAGCCCCCCGATGGTGCGCGCCGCGTTGCGATAGGCGCGCACCCGGAACGGATTGGCCCCCTCGATCTCGAGCAGGTCGGCCACCCGGTTGAATATTCTCTCTACGTCGGAATTGTGAATGGGCAAAACGGCTACTCCCCATAACACTTTTTCTCTTTACGCTTTGACGCCAATCTTTTCAAAGACCTTGCGCTTGATCTGCTTATCCCCCGCCGGAGAGAAACCCGATGAGAATCTCGAACACCTCCGGTCACCGGCCTCCCTCCCCTAAAATACTCGCCCAGCGCGTCCTGCCCAAGCACCTCTTTGTGTCCATTCCAAAAATCGGACCAAAACGCGGAAATCCTCCTCCAGCACACCCTCCAGATCGCGATTGTAGAACGTGGCCGCCGGGTGATAGAGCGGGACGACGGCGACCTCGCCGCAGGTCGTCTCCGCCTCCAACACCTGGCCGTGCAGATCGCCGATCTTTAGCCCCTGCTGCGGAAGCTCGAACTCGCGCAGACAAAAGTCCATCGCAAACCGCCCCAGCGTAGCGATGACGCGGGGCCGAATGATCTCGATCTGCCGCCGCAAGAAGGGCGCGTACAAACGAATCTCCTCGACGGTGGGATTCCGGTTATCCGGGGGACGATCTTTGACCACGTTGGTGATATAGACCGCAGAGCGTTCCAGATCCACCGAATCCAGCAGGCGATCCAGCACCTTGCCGGCGCGCCCCACAAAGGGCCGCCCCGTCCGGGCCTCCTGCGCGCCCGGCGCCTCGCCGACGAAGAAAATGTCCGTGTCGGGGTCGCCCTCGCCGACGACGGACTGGTAGCCGTTCTCCTGCCGGTAGTCGTAGAGGGGCGACTCGGTCAGGTCGCGCACCTGCCGGGCGATCTCGTCCAGCGCCTCGCGCTTGTCCACGTTAAAATCCGCGCCGTCTCTGCGGCTGGGCGCGCTCCAACTCTGGCGCCTGCCCGCGCAGCAAGAATCCCACGAGCAGGCCCAGCACGAACCCGCCGACGTGGGCCCAGTAGGCCACACCGCCCGACTGCGCCGTCTCGACTCCCAAACTGGCCACGCCGCTGAACAATTGCGTGATGAACCAGATTCCCACAAAGAACAGCGCCGCCACCTGCGTGAACCGGATAAAATATCCAAAGAATACAAGCACCCGGACGCGCGAGCGGGGAAACATCACCACATACGCCCCCAGAACCGCCGCCACCGCGCCGCTGGCCCCCAGGCTCGGCACCTGTCCGCCCAGATTGAACACGATATGGGCAACCGAGGCGGCCAGACCGCCCGCGAGATAAAAGAACAGATACCCCAGCTTGCCCAGGGTCGCCTCGACGTTGTCGCCAAAGACGGCCAAAAAGACCATGTTGCCGAGAATATGCGCCCAGCCCCCGTGGAGGAACATGGACGTAAACAGCGAGATCAGGTTATGCCCCTGCATGACCTGCGCCGGAACGACGCCATAGGCCATGATGAATTGTTCTAGCTGAGATTGGCTCAGCGTCAGTTCGTACAAAAAGGCCATCACGTTGAGGCCGATCAGGATCCACGTGAGACATGGCCTGCCTGCGCCCCGGACATCATCATCACCAACGGGAAACATATCTCTCCTCCGAAAATAAATCTGTTACCAATTTGCGTCATTCCGAGCGACCGAAGGGAAGCCTGCCCTGAGCCTGTCGAAGGGTCGAGGAATCTCCACTTTCGCAAGCAAAACCACCGGGGGGATTCCTCGACTCCACTCCGCTGCGCTCCGTTCCGCTCGGAATGACGAGTACCTGTAGCAGTTAGCGTCGGATTGTTCCAATCCGCAACCGCCCTACATTTTCGTCCTTCTGGGTGAACCGAGTTCATGGTGACTCCTTGTTTTATCTTTTGCTTTGCGTCACAGCCGCAGCCAAAATATCGTCGATCTAGCGCCGCTCTTATAGCGCCTCCATAACACTACTATACCAGAGAATCGAAACGTCCACCGATGAGAGACGTTGGAATTAGGGACGGATTGGGTTTAAAAAGTTGGGCATGGTTCATTCTTGACTAAAAACACCTTTACAAATGAATAGCGGAAGGTGACATTTTCCTGTAAGATAGGGGTATCTCTATCCCGAATCAAAAGGAGGTCACCTTCCAATGGAATTGTACACGCAA
>DAOTUB010000103.1:0-46811 GCA_034437455.1 Anaerolineae bacterium
ATATATAGGGGTTTGGCCTTTCTGTTCAGGATTCAAGTCCTAGACAAGCCTTTCTTTACCCGCATATATACGGGATTGGTATTTTCAAACCGGCATATATAGGGGTGTAAATTTATCCAAAGTCCAATAATTGAGACTAAGCTTTTTAAAATAGGTGCTTTTCTTTTTTGGTGCGGAATAATAGTATCCGTATCAAGTCATATAATAAGCCTAAAAACAACCCCGTAACGACGCGCTTCACCTGACCAATCCCGACAGCTCGAAGAGCCGTCGGGATTGCCGGGTGAGCTTGGATGTTCTGAGTGACCGATTGTGCTGAAGCTAAGAGGAAAGCAATGACCGACGACTTCAATCCCACCGAGTGGATCACGACCAAAGAGGCTGTGGAGCCTGGTTATGAGGAGAAATATGATAAGATGGTTATTCAACTCTAAGGGAGAACCTATTGCGCTTGCTGATCGCAACCACGTCTTTTCAGACAAGAAGCGCTATATTGGTCGGCTGGATGGTAATGAGGTTTGGTATGGAAAGTACAGGGGCGAAATCGTTCAAGATGATCGCTTCCTATATAAGAGAGCCAGAGGGAATATCATCCGTGGTAGATCAGGGGTTCCGTTGTGGCGTCCTAATACCTCTAAACGCCCAAAGAAGAGAAAGCAGATCTCCTTGCCTTTTGGCTATCGAGATGTCGACTTTGAAAACTGGCGGTTATGACGAGTATCATCAACGATTAGCTAGCCGTGTAATTGCTTGCACACTCAGTACAATGTCCAAGAAGAATCCAAATTCACTTTGGAATCCAGCTTCTCCTCCACAGGTAACGCCTAAAGAGTATGAGCAACAAGTTGTTGCTTGGTTGAGAGCTTCAGGCAGCAGGCTTGAGAAGTTTGAGGTTAAGCATCTGAAACATTTGCCTGGAGGAGGTGGAGATTATGAGTTTGATGCTGTAGCTGAATTCACCATCTTGAACGGTGCATGCATCATTGTATTGGTCGAATGTAAGCGCCATAGCCGTCCTGTAGAACGCGACTATGTTCTTGCCCTGTGGGCCAAACTGCTGGATGTCAATGCGCACAAGGCGATGATCTTCGCAACGTGTGGCTTTCAATCCGGTGCGCTCCAGTATGCACGCAGTCGCAACATTGCCACAGTTACATTCACTGAAGGAACCTTCGCGTATGAAACTAAAATTCTCAATGGGCCTCAGCAGCTACCGCCAAGGGCGGATTTGCCCCCGTGGGTAGATTTGCCCCGTTTTGTCGGAATCTTTGTCCGCAGGGATGACGACGAGGTAATACGCTGTACAAGAATTGACTACAAAACTGAACTTATCACAGAGTGGTTAAACTCAACAGAGAGTGTCGGCTAACCCTCCACGGTGTATTCTGATAGGCAGCCACCTACTGACTGATGAGAGTCCAATCGTGGTAAGGACTAGGCCGCCACGTAGCAGGTAATCAGTGTTTCTGAGTGACCAATTATGCTGAAGCTAAAAGGAAAGCAATGGCCGACAACTTCAATCCCACCGAGCAGATCACGATCAAAGAGGCGCAGTCAGTTTTTCCGCCAACAGGCGATTTTGCCAGCACCCAATCGAAGCCACCGACTGGCAGATTGACCGATTGGTGTATGAACTACATAGGTTAGTGGAGGAGGAAATAGAGATTGTCGAGAAAGCAATAGATGATAGGTAATGATAACACGCAGTAAGCCGAGCAAGACGCACATATCTTGGACTTGTCACCGTTTCAACCAGGAGGAAGATCATGACCACAGATCCAACTACTGCTATTATAATCACTCCAGTTATATCAGACGTTGCCAAGAGAATCTTGGGTCCAACAGCAGATTACATTGGCGAAGGGCTGAAGGACTGGGCAGTAAAGAGGACTAACAATCTCGAAAAAATATTTACAAAGACTGCCGCCAGACTTGGTGATAGAATTGAGCAGCCTGGTGCCATCCCACCAAGAGTTCTAAAAGGTGTTCTGCAGGAAGGATCTTTTTGCGATGATGAGCTATCAGCAGAATACTTTGGCGGAATTCTTGCATCTTCGAGAAGCGAGGTGTCAAGGGACGACCGTGGTGCAATGCTCATTTCTTTGCTCTCCAGGTTGAGTACTTATCAAATACGTGCTCACTATATCTTTTACTCTCTATTCAAGGCTCTTTTTGATGGTGAGTCACTAATGCCAACACTGGGGGCAGACAGAAGGAAAATGAGAATATTTGTTCCATTCACTGTGTTTGATCAGGGAATGGGCTTCTCTGATAATGAAGAGCCAAGCGCGATTCTTGAGAACACAATATTCAACTTAGTCAAGGAGAACCTAATTGGCGGCCAGTTTGCTTATGGAGACACAGATCACTTACGAAAAAGCTGGAAAGCGGCAGATGCCTCAGGAATTGTTCTTGAGCCTTCGGTATTCGGTATCGAACTCTTTATGTGGGCTTATGGTGCGGGAAATTTGCCAGTGAGGATGTACCTGAATTCTGACTTGAAGTTTCCCCCCATAGAGGGTATTTTGATACCCCCAGGCTCCAGACGGACCGGATAAAGCCAATGACTAGTTCTTACCTTATCTCAATAGCCATCGACACGCTATTCGTCTGGATAAAGGAGTTCTGGCAGTGGTCTGGGAAGATGAAAATTTTGACTCCATTCGGGATCACGAATGCTTTCAAACTCTCGTCGCTGGCGATTTGCAAAAATAGGGACAATGACCGACAACTTCAACCCCACCGAGTGGAGCACGACCAAAGAGGCGGCGGAATTGACAGCGTGTCAATCCTGGTTAATCTGGTCTTGTATAAGCCCATCTCATTGGTGAGATTTCTGTTGCTAGAAAGTGATGTGAGGCTCCTATGTCAAAAAGTCAATTGGAGTTCGGTGGCGTGTTGAGTTATGTTTGGAAGTTGGTCCGGGAATCAGAAGACCACTTTGGTGCTTTTGGATTTATTGCCTTGATCATAACGGCTATTGTGAAGGGGGTATCTTGGCTTTTGCCTTCACTGTCTCATCCCGTGTTTGTTTGGATTTTCAAGTATGTACCTGGAATTACGACCCTTATAGCTTTCCTCTGTTTATTTGTAGCGAGCTATTCGCTTTACGGGAGAGCGTTGAAGGAATGGCCAAAATCCCAACCCAAAATTGAGTTTTACGAACCGAAAATCAGTATAAATAAACTCGCTCATATGGGGAATTAGGTGAAACGTACCAGATGGTTTGTTTCTACCCCCACATCTAGGTCATTGCGAGCGAACAACCCCCCATTGGCGGTTAAAAATGGGGTCGAAGGCCATTTCACCTAGTTTCCCATATGAGCGAATAAACTACCGTACCAACTTCGACATGGGGAACTTTATGATCAGCCAGTAGAAATCCATTTTCGGGTGACGCTATATACGGGTGTATCCGAACCTCCTGTTCGTATGAAAGTGTCTATTAACAAGATGTTGTGGAATTCTGTTGAAATGGGTTCTGCAAGCGATTTCCATGTTACGAAGAAAGACACCAGACAAACGGCGAACTGTTCATTTATTGTTGGTGATTCGCCGGTTGAGTACTCTATTGAGATCAAAAACCTTGTTGATTTCCCTGACGAATCTAGTAAGATGTCATACCTACGTGCATTATCAGATTTCACCGTGATCGTATGTGTAGAGAAAAATGGGGAAGAAAAACTGCATACTATTCCTTGTGATGTTTCAAGCTTGCACGAGAATATGGAGGCACTATTGCAAGATTTTTTCTCACGATATGTGGTTCCGCAAAGTGTCTACCGAGGAGAGAACTCTGAAAACGTATTCGCTTTGTTCAGAGACTACTGGCGAGCTGACCAGTGAGACACTATAAGGCTTGAGTTTGCCCTGGATTTTCAGTGGACTAGGAACGATGCCCAACGACTTTAACCCAACTGAGTGGATTACAACCAAAGAGGCAGCGAAATTGACAGGGTATACTGCCGCTTACTTCCGGCAACTGATCGCGCGTGGGCGTTTGAGCGGTCAGAAAATTGGTCGTGATTGGGTTCTAAACAAGTCTGATGTTTTAGCATACGCTGAGAAGATGAAGCAATTGGGGTCAGAGAAGTACAACCCCTGGAAAACTGGGGCACGGCAGAAGGCAGCAGAAGATTAGAGATTTTAACGTTAGGGGCTTGACAGCCCCTTTTTTTGATGGTATACTTGCTACGTAAACGTAGGAGGATACCATCTTTTTTTGCAAAAACCTGCTACGTTAACGTAACAGGGACAGGGCTAGATCGTCTCTACAGTGACAGGAGAGCAAGTATGAGTGAATTCGAGGGATGGGTGAATACAACCGAGGCGGCAACCTTGACCGGCTACTCCCAAGCGTATATGAGAATGCTAGCTCATAGCGGACAAGTTGAGGCCCGCAAAATGGGCCGTGATTGGCTGATCAACCGTGAGAGCCTATTGGCATACAAACATCAAATGGACGTTCTCGGCCCGGAGAAACACAACCCCTGGCGGGAGGACTTGACCGACCAGGAACGGGGCCGACGGGGAGACTGACGAAGAGGAGCAGAGGAATGAATATTGGGCTTGACTTGGGCTATAGCGCGGTCAAAGCGGTCGCGGGCGACCGGCGCGTCACATTTCCCTCGGTAGTGGGCACGCCCGACAAGGCCCGCTTCAGTCTGAACGCCAGCGCGTCTATCGTGCTGATGCATCCCGAACACATCCAGGTGGGTGAGGGGGCGGTCGCTCAAAGCCGCCTGCTACGCCAGCGAGAAGATCGCCGCTGGATCGAAAGCGACGGGTGGTACAGCCTCTTCCTGGCGGCTGTGACCGAGATCACGACGGCGACGCGGACCGAACTGCGCATCGTGACCGGTCTGCCGGTGGCGTTTCACGACGACTTTGCAGTCGTGCGTGACCGGCTGCTCGGCGACCACCGGGTACAACGCGAGGGGCGACACGCTCAGGTGTTCCAGGTGGTCGCCTGTAACGTGATCCCGCAGCCCTTTGGGTCGCTGCTGACCGCCACGCTCGACGACCGGGGGCGCATCGTGGACCGGGACCTGGCGACCGGGGCGGTGGGCGTCGTAGACGTGGGCGGCAAGACCACGAACCTACTCTCGGTGAACCGGCTATCGGAGATCCGGGGCGAGACCGGCAGCGTGAGCGTGGGGGTCTGGGACGTGGTGCGGATGATGCGCGATTGGCTTTCTGCCCACTATCCCGGTCTCGAAGAGTTGCGCGGCCATCGGATTGTGGACGCCATCATCGCCCGCGAGGTCCGTCATTACGGTGAGCGGGTGGACCTGACGGCCATCGTAGAGGATACCCTGGAGCCGCTGGCCGACCAGGTGCTGGCTGAGGCGTCTCGCCTGTGGGGTGACGGGGCGACGTTGGACGCGGTACTGGTGAGCGGCGGCGGTGGGCTGCTCCTGGGGCCGTACATCGAGCGTCACTTTCGGCACGCCAGGGTCATCGAGGAGCCGGTCTTTGCCAATGCGTTGGGCTTTTGGAAGTTTGCTCAACGCCTCAATAATACCGGGTAGTAAATACTGAGCAATACCAGAGGCGCGATGGGCAAAAGAGTTGTCAGTTTTACGATAGACTCAGAGACCGACCGTGATCTGGTGCGCTGGCTGGATCGCCAGAAAAACCGCAGTGCGGCGATCCGTGCGGCGATCCGTGATCATCTCGACCGGAACGGCGTGACGGTGGGCGACGTATACCAGGCAGTCAAGGCACTGGAGCGCAAGATCGAGACCGGGGCGGTGGTCTTGGCCGGAGGTCCCGGGCCTACCGGGGACGATTGGGACGAACCGCCCGAAGCGGCGGCGGCCCTCGATGAGCTGGCGAAACTGTGAACGGCGATGAGCGGGAGGGAATAGCACGATGAGCGCGACGATCCTTGTCATCTTGTCCGGTGTAGCGGTGACGGCGCTGGCCTGGCTGCTGCTCCGTTTCGGCAAGACCCTGGCGCGCTGGGCGTTGGTCTTTGGCGTGCTGGCTGCGGTCATCATCCTGGGCCTGGCCCTATTGGAGAACGCCAGGGCGACCCGTCGAGCGGTGACGGTGGCGACGGTAGCCAGCGCCGGGGCTGCGGGCGTGTCTGGCCTGGCGGTGATCCTGAGCGGTATGCTGTTGGCTGCGGTGGGCGTGATCGGCTACCTGGCGCTGAGATTGCGAGCGGCTGAGGGTTGGACCCTGCTCTCCAGGAGAAAGCGACGCAAGCGACGGCTGCCCCGTAGTGGCAGCGGCCTCTACGGGACGCTGCCCAGCAGTGAAGAGTCGATATGGGCAAGCCCATACACGGTCGAGGAAAGTGACGGCCTGGACCTGGTCGATCTGGACCTGAGCGACTGGGGGTGGTGAGATGAAACGAGCGATGGCGATGACCTGCGCGGCCCTTCTGCTGGTCGGCTGCGCGACGCAAGCGGTGACCCGCCCGGCTTCTAGCGAATTGCACGCCCAAGCGGACGCAATCGAGCGGCAAGCGCAAGCGGTGGCTGCCCAGGAGACGACCGAAGCGGTGGCGACGCGGGCGGCCCAGGACGCAATAGCCAGAGCGACTACGGACGCAATCAACGCCCAGGCGCTGGCGACGCGCCAGGTGATGGACGCGGCGGCGACTCAGCAGGCGATGGACTCACTGGCCACCCAGCGGGCCCAGGATCTGGGCGCTACGGCGACGGCCCAGGCGGTCGAGGCGACCCGGGCGGCGATGGACACCGAGGCCACAGCGACGGCCGTAAGCGCAACGTCTACGATGCGCGCGGCGATCGCGGCGGTCGAGGGCACGGCCCAGGCGGCCCAGGCCGTGGCGCTGGAGGCGACGGCCCAGACGGTCCGCCGTGAGACCGAGCGCGCCGAGGCGACCCAGGCGCTGAGCACATTTGCAGGTTGGGCTCTGCTGGCCGGCGGCATCCTGGCGGCTGCGGTGGTGACCGGGTATCTTTTGCCCGTCGTCAAGGCGCGGTTGCAGGTGATCCGGCGCAAACAAGGCGAGGTCGAGCCGATGGTTGTCACGTTGGAGCGCATTATCATGCCGAGCCGGTTGCTTTCGCCCTTGCTCAATGTCGAACAGGAGAGCTCCCCCCAACTGGCGCCGTGGGCCCTGCAGGACCGGGCGAGCGCCAGAGCGCAACTGGTGGACGTGGTAGCGGCTGGCCGGGGAAGAGGCGGCCAGCGGGTGACCCGTCGTCCGACTGGGCTCTCCCCAGGCAACGGCGGTGGTCAGTGGCAAGAGGTGGATCCACAGTGGCCGACCCGCGTTCCCTTGCGTGGTATCCTGGACGGGCCTCCCAATGTGCACCGGCTGGCCCTGGGGGTGACGGTCGGCGATGGTGGGCGCGCCGAGGTGGTCCGGGCCGATATGGGCAAGCTGGTACACGTGGCGGTCGGCGGATCCAGTGGATGGGGGAAGAGCGTGTTTTTGCGCGCGCTGGGCTTCCAACTGGCGCAATCGAGCGAGCCGGTGGATCTGGTGCTGGTCGACCTGGAGGGTGCGACGTTTGCCCCTTTCGCCGCGTGTAGCCGGCTGCTTTACCCGATGGCCGACAACGAGCGCGACGCCCTGGCGATCTTCCAGGACCTGCTGGGCGAGGTGGACAGAAGGAAGGCGTTTTTTGCCCAGTATCCCGGCGTGGATTCACTCAAGGCCTACAACGCCAGGGCAAGCGAGCCGCTGGCGCCGGTGGTGGCGCTGGTGGATGAAGCGACGGCGCTTTTCAGTGACAAGACGATGGAAGACGCGATCCGGACGCTGGTGCTGCGGGCACGCAAGTATGGGTTGTGGTGCATATTGGGTGGCCAGGATTGGAAAGCCTCGAGCCTCGACACGGCGATCCGCAACCAACTGGCGACGCGGATACAGTTTCGAGCAATGAGCGCGAGCCAGAGCCGTGTGTTGCTCCAGCGGTCGGGCGCGGAATCGCTCGACGTGGCCGGCCGGGCGCTGGCGATCCTTCCGGGACGGGAGATGGTAAAGCTACAAGCGCCGATGGTATCCTATCAGACGATCCTGGAGGCCCTCGCCGGTGGAGGTCCGCAGCAGACGACGCCGGCGGTCGAGGTTGAGGCCGACGTCGACGCCCGGGGCGAGCGGATCCGGGCCCTGGCTGCGGATGGTCTGAGCAAGCGCCAGATCGCGCTTGAGGTGTTTGGTTACGCCGGCGGCGCGGCCTATACCGCAGTGACCGAGGCGCTAGAGGGTGGTACTACTACTACCGAGACGGTGATACAACGCCCTGCAGCAGTAGCGGTGTAGTAGTAGTAGCGGTCTGACCTAATGCCACCCGGAATTAAGTCACCTAATTCCACCTGCTTTGGGGCGAAAATGGGCCAAAAAAGGGCCGAAAGTGCGGAATTGGGTACCTAATGCCTGGCGGGGAACGACACATATATGGAGGTGGAATTAAGTCAGTAGTCGAGCGAAAAGCGAGGCCAAGAGGACGGTGATACGACGGCGCAGACAATGACGATCATTCGCAATACTTACGTAAAGTGCGATATACGCAAGTATCAAAGGAGCTTATGAACACTCAAATCATACAGCCTGACGGCAACCTGGCGCTGGTCCTGGCGGCGCTCGATGCGGCTCCGGATCTCGCGGACTCAACCCGGCACCAGTACCGCAAGGCGGTGCTCAATTACGTGGCCGAGGGCCACAGCCTGACGGATCCCCAGGCCCTGGCCGGCTACGCCAGGACGGTGGGATCCTCGACGCGGGCCTTTCTGAGTGCAGCGGTAACCAAGCTATGCGAGCGGATCGAGCTGAAGGCCAAGAGCCAGGCGACACCGGACAACGTGGCCGCGGTTCAGGCGACAGTCTACCGGGCCGAGGCCCTGCGCCAGGCGGTCCACGTGGAGCGCCTGGCTGGCCAGAAAGCACACACCTGGCTCACACAAACGGAAGTCAAGCAGCTCCTGGACACGTGTGAGGCCGACGTCGTTGGCCAGCGAGACCGGCTTGCGTTGGGGTTGCTGCTGGCTGCAGGCCTGCGCCGGGGGGAAGCAACCCACTTGACCTTTGCCGACGTGAAACTACAGCCGGTCAAGGAGCGACTGCGGACGGTGCTCGATGTGGCCGGCAAGGGCGCAAAGGAGCGGTTGGTCCCGATCCGGGACAGTCTGGCCAACGCGATCGGCGATTGGGCCGCTGTGGTCGGCGGCGATGGGCGCATTCTGCGCAGCCTGGGCCGCAAGAAGGTGATCGGGGATAGTCTGAGCACGGCGGCCCTCTACGACATCGTGCAAAAGCGCGGTGGGCTGATTGGTAAGCCTGACCTTGCCCCGCACGACCTGCGCCGGACTTATGCTCAACTTGGCTACGAGGCCGGCATCCCCATCACGCAGATATCGACGCTCCTGGGGCACGCCAGTGTGGAGACGACCCAACGGTATCTTAACCTGGAGCTCGACCTAGAGACGACAGTATCAGACTTTATCCCGTTTTAGCAGCATTTCACTGTACCTTGAAAGTCGCATAAGCCGCCGTCCCGACCGTGCGAACCGGGCCCAGAAGCAAGGATGACTGAGGGAAGAGGCGGATTTGGCATAGGACAACACCTGTGCTATGATTACGCGCGTGATCAAAGAAAAAACGCCCCACGGTGTTGACGCACCTGGGGCGATGGTCAAGCCGACGGGGGCGGCCTGACGATTACAGGGTAGCACATAACGCCGCCCCCGTCAAGGGATGATGGGAGGCGGTTTTGTTATGGGTGCCGTGATTAAGAGGATAGAGGGGATACCTGTTGTCTACCAGCAGGTTATCAGGAGGGTAGAAGAGTATACCCGCCTTGTCTCCCAACAGGTTTTCGGATTACAGAGCGGAGCCTATTGCATCTCGCGGGAATGGTTGGAACCGACGCTCGCTGATCCTTGGCACACGTTAGAGTTGAGCGTTGTCGGTCCTATGCCGAGATTGACGGAGCGGACGCCCTGGGCCATCGAGATCAAGATACGAGAGCAACAACGTGGAGTCTCGACCGAGGTGATCACACGCTGCAATGTCGGGGATAGCGTATTGGATTACTTCAAAGAGCTTGTGGGCGCGATGTATGAGCAGTGGCCTGCGGCAAGGGTGCGTACTGACTATGAGTTTGATGAAGAGGATGATCCCCGTCCCAGCTCCCAGACACTAGATGATGCACCCGACCACTGCAATCTGTATCCCGTACAATTGGAGGTCGTCAAGGGCATCCTCGCCGACCTGGAAAGCAAGTGGAACAAGAGGTGGAGCACAGCGAGGGAGCTACCAGGGTATGTACTTCGAAGTGGAAGCTCCCTGGATCTGAAAATCTCCCCCAGGTTGTTTGGCCCTCATAGGCTCAAGGAAGGCGTGTGGTGGGGAATAGCAACCCGTGATGACGATAATGTCCAGATGGGACGGCTTGAGGCCCAGCAGTTGCCGTCAGGCGAAACGTTTGTGGCGTACCGAGTGAAAGATTTCCCCAATTCTGACATATTCTATGGTATCATAGAGGAAATTGAGAGAGAACTCGAAGCGTTACAAGCTCCAGTACATGAGCCAGACAAGACAATGCAGCAAGAAACAGAACGCAAAATAGCCAAGGATGAGACAAAGGAAATCAAAGATGAAAAGGATGTCAAACTATGGGAGCTCATCCCAGAATATCGATGGGATAGAATAGCCGTTGAGATGTGGTGTAATGGGCGCCAAGGTCAAGAGATAGCAAACCGACTCGGGTTAGAGTGCAGTACAATCTACAACCGCCTCTCTAAGCTGCGCAAGCTGTATCCTGATGCTGGTATTCCCACTGATAATGAAAGGAAGGCCGCCATTTGATTGATTCGTGAAGTGTTGTGAAGTGTTATGAACTGATGTGATATTGACCGTGTGAAACGCGGTATGGTATAAAGACAGTGCAAAACGGCGCTGTCTTTTTTGCTTTGAGGTCTAGCTATGACCGTTATACGGGTGAAAGTTCCACTTGAACAAACTGAATACACCGCGCTTCTTAAAATGGCGCAGATCGAACTGCGTAGTCCTGACGACCAGGTTCGCTTTATCTTGCGCCAGGAACTGACGCATCGTGGATTTTTTCAACCCGACGATATTCAATATCAGAAACAGAAAAAGGAGGCACAAGATGGAATATAAGAAAAGTTGTACCGCCACCGGTGGAGCGGTGGCGGTGGAGGCGGTGCCTGTTGGCACCATCGACATCCACAGTCATTTTACCCCATCGCTGCGCTGCTGTCAAACCGTGTTGCACAACCTGGCGGCCCACCCGTATGCAGGAGGCAAGTACGAGATCTTCTGGCTGCGCCATCGACCTCTTATTCGGCAGAGGATTCTCTACCGCGAGGAGGAGCGACCATGCTGACGCAACGGCTTATGATACAAGGATTTGCTGATCTCTTGGTTGACCTGGAGACAGGTCTCCCATTGGAGGAATTTCCCGAGCCGCTGCGCAGCGCATACGAGGCTGTTCGGCAAGCTCCTCAGAGGGAGAAACAGCAAGTATTAGTACAGTCGTTGAACGATTACCCGGAACGCGACTCATTCATCGGGGCGGTTTTTGAAGCTGTTCCCGGAGACGCGCTTGATTTTCCCTCTTTGAGAGAGATCGCAGACGACCTTCCTCCCATCACCTGGCTTTGGCCGGACTGGATTCCTAATGGGATGATCACCTTGTTGGGCGCAGCGCCAGGGGCTGGAAAATCCTTCGTCGCCCTCGACTTGGCTCACCGTGTGATTCATAACGGGGACTTCCCGGATGGCTCGCGGGTGACCAAGTCTGGTAGTACGGCTGTGCTCTATGTGGATGCCGAATCGGTGCCTCAGATGATCAACGAGCGAGCTGAGCGATGGGAAATGGATACCTCACGACTTTACTTGTTGCGGCCGGAGGAGCGTCATTTCATCGACTTTAGCCAACAACCGGATCGTAATCGGCTGATCGAAATGACGCATGTGCTCGATCCCGCGCTTATTGTGGTGGATTCACTCTCCAGCATCAGCTCAAGAGGAGAAAACGCTGTAGAGGACGTACGGAGCATGTTGAGCTTCCTAAATAGTTTAGCCTTGGATGTCCAGTGTGCTTTACTCCTCATTCACCATCTCAGGAAGCGTGGACTGGAAGGTGGGTCTATACTTACCATAGACGATTTTCGT
The DNA here is from genome assembly GCA_034437455.1 of Anaerolineae bacterium. Lineage (GTDB taxonomy): Bacteria > Chloroflexota > Anaerolineae > B4-G1 > B4-G1 > DAOTUB01. The sequence goes on from DAOTUB010000103.1 coordinate 12,125, forward strand.
GGATCGAGCCACATAATTGCAATGGCTCGGTCGGTTCTTGGTCTGTCGGTTGTACAAATAGGACCTGAGCCAGACCGCAACGGGCCCCGACGGTTGGAGGTCGTCAAAACCAACCTGACACGTTATCCAAATCCCATCGGTGTGGAATTTGTGCCTCTACAACCGGCGGGCGTTCTGCTTAGTTATGGGGAGCCGCCGTGCGAATATGAGGCACCGACCAAGACAAGTCTGTGTAGGGATTGGTTGTTGGAGACCCTGGAGGACGCTGAAGAGCCAATGCGGCCCAGAGATATCGTGTCTCTAGCCAAGGAGAGTGGATTCAGCCGTGCGGCGGTCTATCGAGCACGCAGTGGTCTGGGGGATGCTATCGTCGATACGGAAGGACGCCGGCACCCTGAAAATCAGTGGATGCTGTCATAGATTGTTTCACTGTCTCAACTGTTCACTGTCTCACGTCACCCCCTCTAGAAAAAGAGTGGTGTGCTTCTGAGACAGTAAACAGTGAGACAGTTACAGTATTGTAATGGATATCGAAGTGTTGCTTGATCGAATTGACTTGCGAGCGTTGGCGGAAGAAGCCGGTGCTAACTTTGGACGCAATCGTTCCTCGGTCTGTCCCTTACACCCGGGCTCCGATAATCCATCAGCTTTCCATCTCTACACTGATCAGAATGGACACCAACGATGGCACTGCTTCACCCGTTGTCCAGCGAATGCCAATGATGGGGATGCCATCGACTTTTATATGCATTGGCGCAGCGTAGACTTTGGGTGCGCCATCAGAGATCTGGCTCAGCGAGCAGGTATTGAGATGGAGCATGTGAGTGCGGACAGGAGACGATCACAGATGAAGTTGTTTGGAATGACAAAGACTGATCCTAGTGTCAAAGTCGACATCAAGCCTCCTCACGCTGCATGGCAGGAACGCGCCCAGGCCTTTGTGGCGTACGCGCAAAGACAACTGAGATCACCTGAAGGACAGCCGGTATTGGAATACTTGCATACTCAGCGTGGCTTGACTGACGAAACCATCTATGCGTGGAATCTAGGCTACAATCCGCGCGACCATTGGGACGATCCCTGTCGATGGGGTTTGGGTGGCAGCAAGCGGATCTGGCTCCCCCGCGGTGTGGTAATACCGGGTACACGGGGTGAGGCTATCTGGTATCTCAAGATAAGACGACCGCTACCTAATGATGCGCTAGCTCAAGCCATCGGAGCAGTGGATCATCTGCCGGATATGAAGTACTGTGGGCCTCGGGGTGGACGCACGATGCTCTTTGGAGTGGACTATTTTGTGGGCCTGCCTATCCTATTTCTGGTAGAGGGTGAGTTCGACGCACTCCTGGTCTGGCATATGGCAAGCGACCTGTGCGACGTAGCCTGTCTGGGCGGAGCCAAGCATCATCTGGACGCGCTTGACGCTATAGACTTGATCCGGACTTGGGCAATTTTGGCAGCCTATGACATCGACGATGCAGGTAAGTGCGGCAGCGCCTATCTGCACTCGACATCCCGACGTGTGAAGGTCGTGGAACCGCCAGCGCACGACCTCACGGATTATTGGCGACAAGGCGGTGATCTAAGAGCATGGATTGCCGATGTGGTAGCGAAATACATGGAACAATTGCTCGACAGGCTGGATGATCGCCGCCATGCGGAACTGTTTGTGAAATGGTTGGAGATCTACGAGCGGGCTTTGAACGCACGGAAGGCCACCTCTGATTATGCTGGATCACACGATACGGAATGACGACAGGAACCCTGTAAGAGCATATGATCCCAGAACACCGACTCGCAGCTGCAATTCTGATCCAGGCTATTCGGGACGCCCGCGACGGCAACGGATACGCGGCCGAGGCGCGCCGCTGGCTGATGGAGAGCAAACGTGCTGAGATACTTCTCGACGAGCTGGGGATTCATCGGGATGTCGTGGCAATGTGGGTCAATGACTTGGAACCGCTACTGCAACCGGAGTTACCAGGTATATGCTCAAGTCCTGGTGTGGTCAGTTTGAAATCCACCCAAGCTCTTATTCGTAGATAGGAAGCAAGCGATGTTACTCACAGAGGCAATCGACTTACTTTGCAGAGCGACCCGAGCGAACGGACGCAGTGTGCGAACTGTAAAGAATTACCGCGAAAAACTGGGGCACCTGTTGCGTTTTCTGGGCGACGTCGAGGTAGAGCTACTATGCGGCTACCGATGGGTGTTTTTGTGTGATCACCTCGTCGGAGGAAGCGACGGATGCCATCAGGGAAGAGATTCTGGAATGGACAGGAGACCGACCATTGATATTGTGGATGGGCGACATGGAGAGAAGCCGGGCGGAAAACGTGTGGTTGGTGAAGCATCAGAGTTAATGCCGCCTGAATGGGTTAATTCCACCTGGCATTAACCCCCTCCGCCACCAGGGGTTTTGAGCTGATCAGGGGGTCAAACAGGCGGAATTAACCGTTAATTCCTGGCGTGGAGCGACATGTAGAGAGAGGTGGAATTAAGTCAGTAGTCGAGCGAAAAGCGAGGCCGCCTTTGATACCTGTATGCCCTGTGCCCTATTGGTCAGCAGCATCAAGATCAAGGAACGGATAATAGAAGGAGGTGGGTGTTGTTCAGAAAAATGAGGAAGGGCGAGTTTCGGACACGGCGGTGGACTCTTCAGGGGTACTCGGGTAGTGGAAAAAGTAGTTTGGCAACACAGATGAAGGGGCCGATCTTGGTCATTGATGCTGATCAGTGCTTCCAGGAGGTCCTCGACCTGGCCGGCGAAACCCGACGTCGCCGGCAAGATACTTGATTTATTTGGGATCCACCGCGACGTCGTGCTTTCGTGGATAGTGGACATTGATACTGACGAGGACAAGATCGAGGGGTAGGGCCAAGGCCCTTTCAGTTCTGTAATGAAACGTTCATCTACACTTCAAATCTTTGAGACAGATGGCAACCGTTACGCCGATTTGAGGATGGCTCAGGCGGCGGCGCTGGGCGACGTGGCCCAGGCAGTGGTTAATGTAGTGCGTGTGGGCCTTGCCCAGGAAAAACTAACCGTCGTTGACGGAAAGGTGGTATTCATTGATGACCACAAAGATAAGCAGGCGTGATTGTTCCCTACCTCCTGGCTCGTTGGTTTGGGCTTATGTCCGTGATAGCGGCGGGGATACTCAAGACTTGTCGGTACAGCAGCAGGTGCAGGCGATCCAAAACTATTGTGAGCGTTTCGATCTGGTCCTGGTCCATATCTTTATGGATGAAGCGCAGTCGGGCGGATCGGTGGTAGGGCGTGATGCTTTTGATGATCTGATCCACTTGGCCCATCAGGACCCGCCCCCTGTGGAGGGGATCGTCGTCTGGTCGTTTAGCCGCTTTGCCCGCAATCTTCTCGATGCGCAGTTTCATAAAGCCGACTTGCGGCGCCGGGGATATGAGCTTATCAGTCTGACCGAAGACCTGCCCAACGGTGATTATGCTCCTATCATTGAGGCGCTGATTGACTGGAAAAACGAGCGTTTCTTAAAGGACCTGAGCCGGGATGTTCAACGTGGGTTACGCGATCTGGCGCGCAAGGGTTATGCTCCCGGCGGCTTTCCTCCGGTTGGTTACAAGGCTGAGAAAGTGACCCTTGGGCGGCGACGGGACGGTCGCCCTCACGTGGTGAGCCGATGGGTTCCTGATCCAGCCAAGGCCGATTTAGTTCGTAAGGCGTGGTGGATGCGAGCCGATGGCGCTACTTACAATGAGATACATCAGGAAACGCGCCTTTATACTTCCAAGAATAGTTATGCCACTATGTTTGGCAACGAGACTTACAAGGGAGTACTAAAGTGCGGTGATCTTAAGATCGAAGGGGGGCTGGAGGCGCTGGTAGATGAGGAAACCTGGGAGATAGTGCAGAAGCGCCGACGGTCTTACAAAAAGCGATTGCGATCAACTCGCCAACACCCAAAACGGGAAAGAAGCCCCTATTTGCTCTCCGGCTTGGTGGTGTGCGCCGAGTGCGGGGATGCGATGAGCGGCGGCACCGATAGTCTCAAACGTCGCCAATCCTGGGCCTACTATATTTGTGGGCGGAAGAAGCGCAAGGGCTGGCATTCTTGCCCTACTGGAAAGATCAGCGGCCAGTTGCTTGAGCAAGCGGTATTGGATACGGTGATAGAACGAGTGTTGACACCTGACTATGTACTGGACTTGGTGAAAGAGGTCAATGCCCATCTAGCCCTGGATAACGGCGACATTGACCGAGAGATAAATGGAGTGAAGCGACAAGTAGCCGACATCGAGAAGGAAATTGAGAACTTGCTCGATTTGGTGGAGCAATATGGCGCTAGGTCGGCTGGAGATCGCCTTGTAGTGCGTGAAGCAAAACGTGAAGGACTGATTGGGCGATTGCGGAAGCTGGAGCGCCAGCGTGAGTTACACAAGCTACAGGTAGACCCTGAACTGATCCAGGCTGTTCTGGCGGGGATGCGCGGGACGTTGGAGGGGGACGATCTTCAGGCCAAGCGAGTGTTGTTGAAACGTTTTGTAGAACGGGTGGAGGTGAGCAAGGAAAGCGCCAGGCTGGTTTACACTTGTCCCATTCCTGACACGGTGTACAGTTTTGGAGGAATCAATAATGAGCCTCTTTGGGGGTACCATATAAAGACCCTTCACACCGGGTAAGTCTCGCAGAGGGAAGGTACACCAAAGCCTTCCTTTTTCGTTTCCTATCTCTACTTTGTCCACGAATTTGCGCAGGAGCGTCTGTTGGACCTGGATATCTTCGCGGCTAGTTAACGCTCCCTGCACATTGGTGATGACGGCCATGATAAACTCGGGATGCACCTCAGCGTTCTTCTGATCTCGGCGGGATTCCAAACTCTGAACCTCTCGTGATGTCGGGTTTCGGTTCACGCCTCAACTCGATCTACTCACTCACGCCGATGCCCGCCAACATCTTCTCTCGAAACTCCTCGGCTGTGGAGACAACATCATAATCCACGGCAATCGCCCCAAAGTGGCGTCCGGCGCACTCGCTCTTCATCTTTTCCTGGCCCCGAAGATCCGCCGGATCGCCGCTGCCTTTCGTTTCCCTCACCAGGTAGAGCTTTTCGCGCCGATTGTCAAATCGGCCCTCGCCGAACTGGTCCTGCACGTGGAGCACCACGGCCCAGTCGGGGTTATAATCGCCGATGGGCGTGGACACGACGAACCAATCGGGCAGCTTTGCGAACAGCTTTACCTCGTCCATCGTCTCCAGCGCCTCCGCAAAATTCCGCTCGACGCCCGAATCGTAGATCACGCGATCGTAGATCGACTTTTCGATGGGCAGCATGCTTTCCTCGTACCCCTTCATATCCTCGAAGAGCGACATCCTTCTCTTGCCGGTGAATTCTCAGCCGTTGGCTCGGGCAACTGCATCATAAGAGAGCAGCGGTTATTACCATCTTCGCGGTTGAGTTCCAAGACAGCTTGAGCGGCTGGACATGATCCAGCGAAGAAGTCAAGGAAAATGTCGTTGTCAGCAGAACCTTGCTCAACCAAAAGCTTTACCAATTCTAATGGCTTGGGGAAATCGAATGGGTGTGTTTCATTTCGGTTGGAGGTAGTCGCGGTTTCCATACCGCGCGCTATGGAAAGCGCGGCTACTCAACCCATTTGAAACACACCCATTTGAAACACACCCAAATCGAATACATCTGATCCAAACAAATCTCTGATTTCTTGAGTGCCTATGCTTGTACTCGGCACTTTGCGAAGTAAAGAAGAAAGCCCAGTGAATTCACTTTGCAATTCCAATAAGAATTTTTTGCGTCGTGGACGACCTTGAGGACTAGATGGCCAGATAATCTTGTTCTCAGTAATCAATCCTTGCATCGTCTCTTGACTATACCGCCATCCCTTGTCTGGACAGCCATAGTTGATTCCTGTCTCGGTTGATAAGTTGTCATGGGTGCTTACACACCACCAAGGACGAAAATAGCCGCAGCCACACAGCCCGCTTCTGCCGAGAGCACGTGAAGCAGATTCTTTCTGTAATGGGTGTCTGACCAGCCAAACCCTACGAGGAGGCAGCCGATGCGCATTATCTATCAGAAGGTTGCTGGTCTGGATGTCCACAAAAAGACGGTGGTAGCGACGCGGATGCACGTTACGGAAGATGGCCGGCTGGATTGGGAAATGAGGACCTTTGGCACAACGACGCCAGAACTGTTGCTGATGCACGATTGGCTGCAGGAGTGGAACATTACGCGTGTAGCCATGGAAAGCACGTGGGATTACTGGAAGCCGCCCTTTAACTTTGAGGTCCTGCTGGTGAATGCACAGCACGTGAAGCACGTGCCGGAGCGCAAGACGGATGTCACAGACTCCGAGTGGCTGGCGGAGTTGCTGATGCACGGGCTGCTAAAGCCCAGTTTCATACCCCCGAAGCCACAGCGTGCGCTGCGCGAGTTGACCCGCTATCGCAGGTGATCCAAGAACGTGCGCGGACGGTAAACCGGGTGCAAAAGTTGCTGGAGGGGGCCAATATCAAGTTGTCGTCGGTGGTGACGGACATTATGGGGGTGTCGGCACGGGCGATGTTGGCGGCCCTTGGCGCGGGAGAAACGGATCCTACGCTCATGGCCGATTTGGCGCGTGGTCGGTTGCGCAGCAAGATTCCAGAATTGGAAAAAGCATTGATCGGAATCGTCGAGTCTCACCACCGATTTCTGCTGGCAAAGCAGTTGGCGCATCGATTTCTTGGGGGAACAGATTGCCGATATCAGTGCTGAAATTGCCCAGCGACTAGAGGCTATGAGCCTGTCCTCTCATCCACCTACTCCAGGTGAGGGAAATGATGTCGCAGCAGGAAAACCCGAACCAAATGCCGACGAAAAGCCACCCTTGACCTGGAGTGAAGCGGTCGCACTCCTGGACACTATCCCCAGAGTTGACCGCAAGGTAGCGGAAGTGATGTTGGCAGAAATGGGCCTCGATATGAGCCAGTTTCCTACAGACAAGCATCTGGCGGCGTGGGCGGGGTTGGCGCCAGGGAATCATCAAAGTGGCGGCAAACGGTACTCGGAGCGCACCCGCAAAGGGAATCGTCCTCTGTCCACCATCATGGTTCAGGCAGCATGGTCTGCGGTCCGCACCAAGAATACATTCTTGAAAGCACGTTACCATCGCCTGGCCGCTCGACGAGGCAAGAAACGTGCCATGGTCGCTACTGCTCATTCGATGCTGGTGAGTGCTTGGCATATATTGACCTATCGGCAACCGTACAAAGAATTGGGTGACGACTACTTCGACCAACGCAAGAAAGAGACCAAGGTCAACTATCTCATCCGGCGATTCGAAAAGCTAACGGGTGGTTCCGTCATCGTTGAGATGCAGCCATCCGCCGCCTAAGATAATTATTTTCGAAGCAGCAGATACCTTGCAGATTAGTATAGCGCAACTTGGCCCAGAAGTCAAAAACGGGTTGGGCCAGTCGCCGCCCAAACGCAAACCCACGCGGATCGCTCTGTTCCGCCGCTCTCCACGACCTCGCGCCACATGCCCCGACGCGGCGCGGGTACAAGAGATGGTTGCGGAGTCGTGGGATCTGCCAGACGATTGCGGTGAACTTTTTGCGTAAACGGGCGACCCGTGCTACACTAGGGCCGACGACAGATACTAAAGTGGATACGATTCGCACTTGCTACAAATTTTAGCCATACCCTTTTGATTTGGGTGTGTTTCAAATGGGTTGAGTAGCCGCGCTTTCCATAGCGCGCGGTATGGAAACCGCGACTACCTCCAACCGGAAATGAAACACACCCTTTTGATTTGATACATTCTGTTGGCGGCAGATTACCACGGATGGGGAAATACACGATGTCCAGCTATAAACCGAGACAAACCATTCCATTTTGGCCTTCCAGGACATAATTAAGGTCTTCTCACACTGTATTTCGGGCGAAACTTCCAGGGTTCATTGATCGGTTTATGGAAGGAAGCGATGATATCTGTCCCAGCCTGACAGGCCTTTGGGATTTGTCAGGTTTGGTCTGAGTAATTACAAAAAAGGAGGTTGGCGAAATGAAAGTCTTGATCTTGGGTAGTGGTCTCATAGGACCGGCGGCGGCGTACAACGCGATGATCGATCCCGACGTGTCGCGAGTAACGCTGTGCGATCTGAACCAGCAGCAGTTGAACGCCGCGCAGACAAAGCTCAACAAGTTGCAGGGCGGAGAGAAGCTCGATACCGTCGCGCTCGACGTGCGCGACGAGGACGCCGCCGCCCGGTTGATGGCGGATTTCGACGTCATCCTGGGCGCGTTGCCTCCGGTGCTCATTCCGGCAGAGATTCGGGCGGCGGTAGCGGCCAAGACGCCGTTAGTCGATCTGCTCTTTCCTATTGGAATCGATGACGCGGAGATGGCTGCCCTTCGGCAGCAGGTGGAGGCTGCGGGCATGGTGGTTGTCCTGGGGTGCGGCGTGTCGCCGGGGATGACCGAGATGTCGGCCCGCTACCTGGCGGAAAAGCTGGATCGCGTGGACGAGCTGTATATCCGCTGCGGCGGCATTCCAGAAAATCCCAAGCCACCGCTGGATTACAAGATCGTGTTTGGCGGGCGGAGTATGCCGCTACAGGAGAGCGATGCCTCGATCGTCAAAGACGGAGAGCTGAAAATCGTGCCGCGTTACTCGGGTGCCAAGAGCATATTCTTCTCCGGCGTAGGCGAGTGCGAAGAGGGCTGGAGGACTTTCCAGAGTGGCTGCTGGACATGGAGATCCTCAAGGGCCTGAAATACGCCGCGCACACGACGATACGCTGGCCCGGTTATGCGGCCAAAGTGACGGTGCTCAAAGAGATGGGGATGCTCAGCCGCGAGCCAGTCGAGGTGGATGGCGTCCGGGTTGTGCCCAAGCGCGTGCTTGATGCGGTGCTCTACCCCCACGTCAAAATGGAGGAGGGCGAGCGAGACATCACCCTCTTCCGAACCGAGGTGAAAGGCGAGAAGGACGGACAGCCGCGCAGGTATCTGTTCGAGACGGTAGATCGCTATGACGATGTCCTCGGGTTCACTTCGATGGCCCGCACCACGGGCTTTACCGGGGCCATCATCGCCCGCATGATCGCGCGCGGCGACTTTAAAGCCACGGGGTTATTCATGTCGGAGCAGGCCATCGCCGGTTCATTGTTCGACGCGCTGCTGAGCGAACTGGCCGCCGCCGACGTTCGGTTCACCTTGACGACGGAAAAGGTAGAGCTTTTGGGATAAAAGCTGCGTTGATGCCTCCGTCACCCTGATGTCGAAGGAAGTCGATTATGAGAATCAAGAGCGGAGTGAGATAACAAATGAAAGATACAAACAGAAGCAGTGTGGGCCGGGCTGTGGCGGAGGCGTTCAAGGCGGAAAAAGTCGAGTTTGTTTTCGGGCTGGCCGGCTCCCACGTGCTGGCGATTTTCGACGCGCTGGCCGACGAACCCCAGATTCGTCACGTGGTGACCAAGCACGAGAACAACGCTGCCTTTATGGCCGGGATGTACGGCCATCTGACCGGACGACCGGGGGTGGTGTTGGTCACCGCCGGGCCAGGAGCCACCAATTCTATATCGGGCGTCGCGCAAGCGTATTTCCAATCGATGCCGATGGTGCACATCTCTGGGGGTGTACCGCTGGGATCAGGTAACGAGGTCTTTCACGGCATAGACCGGGATGATTTTCTGCACAGGATGTTCGCCGACGTCACCAAGTGGTCGGTGCGCGTGGAACGGGCGGAGGACGTTCCCGACATTCTTTCGCGCGCCTTCGCTCTGGCTGTCAGTGGGCGGCCAGGGCCGGTGCACGTGGACATTCCCCAGAACATCATCCAGGCCGAAGGTGTCGAGATGCCCTCTTACCGTCCATCGCCGGTAGAGAAACAGGCGCCGCCCAAAGAACTGGTACGTCAGGTGCGCCAAGCCCTGGTGAAGGCGCGGCGACCGATGATCTGCGCCGGGCGAGGGGTGCTGGTTCACCGCGCCGAGGCAGAGTTGGTCGCGCTGGCCGAGGCGGTTTCTGCGCCGGTGCTCCACTGTACCAACAGCCTGGGCGTCATCGCCGACGACCACCCGCTGGCCACGGGCGCGTTTAGCCAGTGGCGGGGCAACTCGTTTGGCTGGGAGCTGTTGAGCGAGGCGGACTTTGTGCTGGCCGTCGGTTTCAGATCGGGTTCGTTCACGGTCGGTGAGTTGGTTCAACAGGCGCCGGAGCATACCGTCCTTGTGGCGTTGGACGAACCCCACACGCTGACGCCTATGGAGGGTCTAGAGGCCGTCGTGGCCTGCGATAGCCGTCTTTTTCTCTTCCGACTTTTGGCCCACGCCGGCGAGTTCAGACGTCCCCTCGACGAGGATCTGACGGAGCGCATCGCCCAGCACAAAGAGGCTTTCCAGAGAGGATTGGCCCGGTACATGGCTCCTTATGAAAACGCGCGGCCTATCCATTTTGGGCAGGCGACGCAAGAGTTGGTATCGCGGCTGAACCAGGATGCCATCGTCGTGTCTGGCGTGGGGAACCACAATATGTGGGGCTTTTTGATGGCGCCGATCCGCAAACGGGATAGCTTTATCCAGGAAGGTTTCTGGGCCACGATGGGCAGCGAGCTGGGTGGGGGGATCGTGGCGAAACTGACCTGCCCGGAACGCCAGGTGGTGGTCATCACAGGCGATGGCTCGCTGCTGATGAGCGCTTCGGACTTTGTGACGGCGGTGGAGACGGGGGCGAACATCCTGGTGATGGTGCTCAACGACAGTCGCTATGGCATGATCAATGCCATTCAGCGCAGAGACTTTGAGCGTTCCTTTGGCGACGAGATCGCGCCGGTTGATTTTGTCCGCTTCGCCGAGAGCTTTGGTGCGACCGGAGTGCGCGTCGAGTCGCCAGAGGCGCTGCCAGACGCGATGGAGCGGGCGCTGGCTCTGAGCGCCCAGACCCCGGTGATCCTCGACGTCGTCTGCAACTATGAATATGAATGGCCCCGCGTCGAAACCATTCTGGCGTTGGGCCTGGAACAAGAAGTATCTGAGCCATGAGACTCGCAGAGGCTAACAGTACAGAAGAGCCACTCAGAGAAAATGGCGGTCGTGCGGGCTGGGGGCGCCTCTAGTTCCGTGCAGAAACGGCTCGAGATGGTGCTCGATCAACGTTGCTATCTCCTGGGCCGAGCGTGATCCATCAACTTCATAGATGGTCAGGCCGCGTGACTGAGCTTGTGCTTTCACGCGTTCAGCCAGTAGCATATCTCGCCTGAACACATTCCGCGTCGCTCTTTCGGGGTTGCTCACCTGGTCTCGAAATGAGGGCTTGTTGCGTCGCTTCATGGATTCCCGCTTGAATTCCTCTGTCGGCACGAGCCAAATGGCCTGGCGCTTATTGGAGAGCACGGGAGAAAGAAGCTCCGGGGTGAACCCGAAACCTTCAGCCAGAACCATCGGCTCTCGTGAGAGGGCGAGCAAGTCTTGAGCTACGAGCGGAAAACGATCTCGAAACCCTCGTACCAAAAATTGCAGCAACTCCTCCGGTTGAGGGTGTACCCACCGCTCGTCCAGCGAGGCGGACAGGAAAGCACGATAACACGGTTTGGTCTGGGCCAAGCGTGTCAATTGTGGCAGATCCTGCCGATCATAGTTGTAAAGCTGAAGCCCGTATCGGTCCGCAATAGTCTGTGAGACCGTTGTTTTACCGGCGTCAGTGGCCCCTCCAATCCAAAGAACGTGGGATAGAGCGCGTCTGGCTTTTTGATCCATAGATGTCTCCACGTCTTTTTGAAATTGCCAGTGCGTTAGCGTGCTCTCTTGCCTGGAACTCGTTTACCGTGACTCGTGTGCTCGGCTGTCACTTTTATCGTTACGTGACAGTTGCTGCCATCCAGGTCAAAGGTGACGGTATGGCCAACGTCCTCCAGGACGAACGTCGTCTCTGAAAGGGGGAACAGACGAGTCGGTGGATCGTGCGGCCAGACGGGGATATTCTCGAGGAGCAGGCTGTCGCCTTCTCTCTCCACAGCCATCGTCATCCCGTTTTCGAACGCATAACTCCCCACATATTTGTCGGGAGTGCTGGCCTCAAGGGGCACGGTCTCGAACCACTCTGGCGGATCTTGAAACGGGGCGAGACGCGGGTTCGCTATCGGTTTACTCCTCTGAGCATCAAAGATCAGCTCCTGTAGCGCCCATAGTTGCTTGGGATCGTGCTCGGTAGATACGTAAGTGTTCTTCAGGTGAACGATGACCAGACGCGCCCGTGGCACAACCGTGATCTTTTGCCCCCCGGTGCCCGAAGCCTCGTACACGCCAAGCTCGTGGAAACGGCGCAATCGGTCGGGCATGTGCGCGTCATAGACCCACCACATATATCCGTACCCATCCTCTCCTGGGTTCGAGTAGCTGGTCGTGCTCTCTGCCACCCAGGACGCTGGAAGGATCTGGCGATCCTCCCAGCGTCCCGCTCGCAGGTAGAGCAACCCGAAGCGCGCCATATCCTTGGCCGACATGCGGAAGCGATAGGCCGGATGGATCGAACGCTCCCTCTCAAAGTGGTAGCAGGTATCTCGCAGCCTGAACTCTTCCATGTGAAGGGGACGGGCGATCTGTCGCTGAAACTCTTTGAAAAAGCGCATGCCTGTTTCGCGTTCAAAGATGGTCAGCAGCGTGTTAAAGTCCCAGTTGTTATAGTACCAACGTGCCCCTGGCTGGGAACTGTTCCGCGGTGGTTTCTCTTTGGGGACCTCAAAGGCGGCCTGATGGTAGACGCCAGAGCGCGCCTGGAGCAGATGCCTCACACGGGCCTGCTTCTCCTCTGGGGTGAGAGGCGGCTCGTCGTCGATGGCCAAATCGGCCAGCGTCGCGTTCAGAGCGAGGATGCCTTTCCCGACATAGATGCCATACAGGGCGCTGAGAAAGCTCTTCCTGATGGAGCGGCACTCAAAGCGCCGGTTGACCTGACCCTCTGCCAGCACGATGGCCCCGTCGTGGATCACTAAAAGCGCCGACAGGCCCGTCTGGTTGAAGGCGTCTCGCGCTTCCTCCAACAGACGGGAAGAGTATCCGGCATCTTCAGGAGACGCATACTGAAGCCACGTCGTGCCGGGGTAATGGGTTGTTCTCTCTTGCATTCTTTTTTCCTCACTAATCGTTTGCTTCGATGGGCAACCCCACCAGAAGCCGACTGTCCACGTCTACCAGCGGATCGACCTCGCCGGTGGCCGCCGCCCGGGCGAATACGACACCAGGGCGCTTGGCCCGGCGCGCTCGCGCGAGCACGTTGAACGTGGTGGGAGCATCGCGGTCACGCCAGCGATTCCACATTTTCTCCATCTCGTCAACCAGGTGGATCAGGCCCTGCCGCGCGCCGACTGCGCAGGCGTACATCTCGTCGGGCGTCAGCCCCTCGGCGTAACCGTGCCGGATGACCGCCAGCTTGTCACGCGCGTCTCGGACGACCCTGGGGCCGATCAGCAGCGGCAGCGTCCGCCGACCCCGCGCCCTGATGCGCGTCGCGAGCAATTGCGGCCCCAGATCGGCGTCGTCATAGTCCGTGCCGGATAAGATCTGTTCGGTCAGTTCCTCCTGGTACGCGATCCATAGAGCGGGATCGTTTCCCTCGGGTTCGGGCGGACGTGACAGGCTCTCGCCGATGAAGGGGCTCATCGAAGCGCCCGATACCTTAGCGGCCTCAAACCCGCGCCGCGTCAACTGTTCCAGCGCCGCCAGCGCCGCCTGGATGCCATCTCGCACCAGCGTCTTTTGCATCGCGGCAGAGAGCGTGGTCTGCGTCACCAGCCCGTTGGGAGCAAGCGCCTCGGCTCCTGCTATTTGGGTGATCTCGCGGCGGCCTGTCTCCGTGAGGCTCAGGCTCGCCAGGCCCCACAGCGCATCTGGCGGTGGACGCAGGGACGTGATCAGCTCCGGGTCGCGAGCCAGGTGGGCGGCGACAGAGAGCCGCTCGCCCGCTTCTCGCTGCGCGCCCTCGGTGATGGGCAGCAGAACCGCGACCTGATCCCCGTCAAAATCGGCGTTGAGCCACTCGCAGACGAGGGGATGGATGCGGATGACGCTACCGGGATCGCGCACCGGGTGGAACGCGATGAGCGCGGTCGGAGAGAGGCTCGGTGCGCGGTTGACGATCACCCACGAGCGGGCCATCACCTGGTCGAGCGCCCGCGCCGCCCGCTCGCTGCGCGCCTGGACTGCTTCCTCGTCGCCCAGTTCTCGCACGATCAGCGGCCCAAAGAGCGTCCAGGCGATCTCGTCCGCCAGTCCCACCTGGTCGAGAGCCAGCTCCGCGCCCGGGATGATCACGGCGCGACCGCTGAAGAGTTGCCGTTCTCGAAAGCACAGGTGATCGGGCGTGAGCAGCGCGTCGAAGAACGCTTGTACGCGGGTTTTGAGTTGGGCGATGGCATCCTGTACCAACCGTTCCGGCGTCTGGCTGGATCGCATGCGCACCAGCCGGTCGTTTGCCTCGACCAGCGGGGCGTACTCGTCCAGTGTTGGGCACGCGCCGATCTCCGTCAACGAGCGCTCGCGCAGCCAGGGATGCGGCATCGGGTGGGCCAGTTCGAGCCGCTCTCCTTCTGGCGGTTTGAAACGGAACGTCAACTGGTCCGCCTCCAGCGCCGCCTCGATCCCCGCCACTCGCAGTCGATCCGCGAGCTCGGAGAACATTGGTGTGGGTGGATCTGCTTGTTCCACCGGACCCACTGCCACGCGCGCGGCGAGGGTGTCGGCGTCGGCCCGACGGACGGCGCGGGTGTTGAGATACTCACGCAGGTTCTCGTAAGCGCCCACGTCGCGCAGAACCTGGTTCTCGAGTTCGCCCTGCATCTGCGCCCGCATGTGCGCCCGCATGTGCGCCCGCATGTGCGCCCGTTGCTGCGGATGGGCGGACGCCATCACCTTGTTCCGCGCCAGGTGAAAGAGCCGCCCCCAATAGACCCAGCCGACCGCGCTGGGTCGCTGGAGTGGGGGGCTATCTCGTCCCATCGCGAGCGTCTCCATCCCCGATTCGGGGAGCGCTGCCCGCGTCAGGCGCTTGCGTAGTTCGTCGTGGCTTGGCGACTGGAAGGGCGGCGCGACGACCGGCGCGCCCTCGGCGCGCGCAATGCGCCCCAGCACGGCCTCACGCACCTGCCCGACGTTCATCCGCACGTGCAGCCCGAAAAAGTTGAATACCAAGTCCACCGGCGTGCCGTCGGGCAAGTGGGGCATCTTGTCGTCGGGCAGGATCCGGCTCACGATTCCCTTGGTGCCGTGCCGATTGCTGAGCTTGTCGCCCGGTTCGAGGGGGTAGGGTGTATCGAAGCGGCGGGCGCACGACTCGCTGACGACGATGCCGTCCCACGTAGTTTCCGCTCCCCAGGGGACGAACGCCGTCAGCAGGTTGCGTCCGGTCCAAAAGTCCGGCACGTCCGGCTCGTTGTCGGTCTGAACGAGCGCCGGTTCTGGGGTGGACTGCGGAATCCACTGTCGCATCATGTTGGCGCCCATCAGGAGGCGGTTCGGGTCGTCGTGCTCCAGCAGCGGGATCATCGAGGCGGATAAGCCAAGACCGGCGGCGGGGGTTTCGTCGACGGCGACCAGCTTGCCCTCGCGGATCTCGGCCCCCACGGCGATCCTCAGGACGCGGCCAATGTTCGGCCCTTCCGGCGTCTCAAAGGGACAGACGAGACCACGCTCCTCCGGCGTGATCGCTCGCTCTCTCCCGGGGATGAGCAGGCTCCGCAGGTGCGTCTGGCGGCTGAGCCAGTTCGTCGTGTCGAGAGGCTGCGAGACCTCGCTCATAAACTCGCGAGTCCAGAGGTCGAGCGGCAGCCACGCGCGCGCCAGTTCTGCGTCCCACGGCAGGCCGTTCGTCGGGGCCTGTCCCAGGCGCTCTTCGATGTAATTGTACAGTTGTTCCCCGACACAATGGAACTTGGCAGTGTCCAGTTTCCCTGCCGACCCGATTGGGAGAACGACCTTGAGTTCCCCATCGATCTCGATGACACCATCCTCGTCCGGTTGGGGCAGATCGGTGTACTCGATCTCGACGTCGCCAGAGGCGGAGGCGAGCGTGACCACGACGCGGCAG
This sequence comes from Anaerolineae bacterium, assembly GCA_034437455.1. Lineage (GTDB taxonomy): Bacteria > Chloroflexota > Anaerolineae > B4-G1 > B4-G1 > DAOTUB01. The sequence goes on from DAOTUB010000103.1 coordinate 28,189, forward strand.
GTGCACTGCCCGGTGGACTTGGCCTGATAGCCGACCAACGGCAGCCGGTCGGCGAGCAATTGCGGCAGGCGATCTCGTAGAAACCGCTCGAACGATGCTTTGTGCCAGGGTGTGGCTGAATTGAGAGTCATTCAAACTCCTCCTAGTTTGATACCGTCTCAACATTGGGGGGATTCTTAACGTAGCCGCGCTTTCCATAGCGCGCTGGATGTTCGAGGTATGGAAACCTCGGCTACATCGTCATGCCTTGTTGAGAAGATGGTTAGTTTGTCTCCTGGTCTCGCCACTCGCGGGCGAGACGCTGCTTGGCATAGTACAGGCGCGATTTGACTGTACCTTCGGGGACGCCCAGCCTGTCAGCCGCGTCCCGCATGCTCAGCTCCATCTCGTGCACTAGACGGACCACCTCGCGCTTCTCGTCGGGCAGCCGTCCGACGAGCCGACGGAGCCGCTCGCGCCGTTCGGCCAGTTCCAGGATGACGTCTGGGCCGAGCGCAGAATCGTCGATCATCCAGGCGGGGATAGAGTTTTCTTCCTCGTCGTCAGCCAGTTCGTTGGGAACGTCCAGGGGCTGCTCTCGGCGCCGTCGCACCGAGCGCAGGTGGTTGAGCGCCAGGTTGGTGGCGATACGGTAGAGCCAGGCCTTGAAGGGGCCTCGACCGTCCCATTGCTCGGCGCGGGTCCAGACCCGCAAAAAGGTTTCCTGGATCAGGTCCTGGGCCGCCGCCTCGTCGCGCGTGATGCGCGCCAGGTGGCGGCGGATCAACTCGCCGTATCGCTCAAAGAGCGCCTCGAACGCGCGCGCGTCGCGTTCGCAGACTCGCTCCATCAGGTTTGAGTCAGATGACATCCATTCGCTCCCTTTTCACTCGTCCCCTCTATTGTACATGACACCGGCGGGAGCGCAAAAGTTCACTGATTGATCAGCGGGGAAGCAATTGTGGAACGCCAACGCAGCTTGTTCTCATTACTACAACGAAATTTCGCTCCGTCACCCTGAGCGGAGCGTAGCGGAGACGAAGAGTCTCCAATCCCGACAATGCGAGATTCCTCGACTCCACTCCGCTTCGCTCCGTTCCGCTCGGAATGACGGGGATCTCCGTCTCGTTGTGGTATTATCATCTATGGGGGGAATATCTTGCCTGGGTTTAGGATGCCCTGGGGGTCCAGGAGTGTCTTGATCTGACGCATCAGCTCGAGGCTTTTGCCGTGCTCCTGCTCCATAAAGCGCCGTTTGCCGATGCCCACGCCGTGTTCGCCGGTGGCCGTGCCTTCCAGTTCCAGGCCGCGGGCGACGATGGCCTGGTTTGCCCGCTGGATGTTGCCCCACTCTTCCTCGTCGTGAGGATCGCCCATAAAGACCAGGTGCAGGTTGCCGTCGCCCGCGTGGCCAAAGATATAACCGAGCACGCCATACTCGCGGACTGTCTGATCGGCAAACTCGATGATCTCGGGGTAGCGGGAGATGGGAACCGCGACGTCTGCGACGAACGGTTCCAATCCGGGATGGGCGCGCTTCATACTCTCAAAGGCGCGGTAGCGAGCCTCCCACAGCCGGTTTCGCTCCGCGATGCCCAACCCGGCCTGGAATGAGAGCGCCTCGGCCTCCTCGCAGATCTCCTGCACCGGCCCCAGATTTTCCTCCAGGGCCAGCTCGCTGGCGCCGTGAAACTCCATAAAGAGGCTGGGTTCCTCCGCGAGTTTCAGATCGCCGTCCTGGTTAAGCAGCGTCACGACCTGTGGCGTCATCAACTCCAGGGCGGCAGGCCCAAAGCCCCAGCGCATGATCTCAAAGACGGCCTGGGCCGCTCTTTCGGAGGTGGAAAAGGTCGCCAGGGCCGCTGAGAAGTGGGCCGGTAGCCCCACCAGCCGCAGCGCGGCCTGCGTGACGATCCCCAGGGTGCCCTCCGAGCCGACAAAGAGCCGGGTCAGGTCGTATCCCGAGGAGCTTTTGGTCGCCAGACTGCCCGTCTCGATGATCTCGCCGTTGGCCAGCACGACGGTGAGTTGCAGGACATAGTCCTTCGTGGCTCCATACTTGACCGTCCGCACGCCGCTGGCGTTGTTGGCGATCATGCCCCCGATCACGGCCTCGGCGCCGGGGTCTGGAGGGAAAAAGAGGCCGTGACGCCTCAGGGTCTTGTTCAAATTCTTGTACACCACCCCGGCCTCGACCACGGCCACAAAGTCGGCGGGGCGGATCTCGACGATTCGATCAAAGCGCAACATGTCCACCACGATGCCGCCAAAGAGCGGGACAGGGTTGCCCTCGATGCTGGTGCCCGCTCCGCGGGGTGTCACGGGTATCCGGCGCGCGTTGGCGATGGTCAGAATCTGGGCGATCTCTTCTGCCGAACCGGGCGTCACCACCGCCTGAGGTGGGTGCTCTGCGGTGTAGCAGGACTCGTCCCGGCTGCACAGATTGATCGCTGACTCGCCGGTGGTAAAATATTCGGCTCCGACGATCGCCTCTATCGCTCTCAAATCCTTTTCGGTGCAACGATTCCATTTCATTATTCTCTTCTCCTGTCAGCTCAGTTCTCGTGATACCAATTGTGGAATCAAATACTGCAGATAAGCGAGTGCCCGCTGATTGAGTAGGCCAAAGGCCGTATCGAAATCAAGGGCACAAGCGGCCCAAAACGCCTGGTTTCGATACGCTGCTCGCTACCGCTCACCACTACTCAACCGGCGCTTTCACGTTGCTTCAGGGAATACCACTTCTTCCTTCCCCGCCAGCTTGTCCTGAATACGCTGGACCACGATGTCCAGGTGTTGTGGTTTGTGCACGAAATCCAGATCATCGGTGCTAATCGTCAGCACCGGGCAAAGGTCGAACGTCTGCATCCACTCCTGGTAGAACGTCTCCAACAGCGATAGGTATTCCGCCGTGATGCCGCTTTCCATCGCGCGGCCCCGGCGGTGTATGCGCTGAAGGAGCACCGGGACCGGGGCCTTGAGGTAGAGCAGCAGGTCAGGGCGGGGCAGACCCGCCACGACCATGTCGAACACGCGACGATAGGACTGGTAATCCCGCTCGCTCAGGTTCCCCAGGTGATGCAGCGTGCGGGCAAAGATGTGCGCGTCCTCGTAGATGCTGCGGTCGGCGATGGCCGAGGAAAAATACCTGCAAGTGGAACGCCCACTGTCCCATATCGGCGTAAAAATCGGCCAAGTAGGGATTGTCGGTCACGGACTCGAAGCGGGTGTGCCAGCCCAATCGAGCGCCCAACCGCTCGGTCAGAGAGGTTTTGCCCGCGCTGATGTTGCCCGCGACGAGCACGAGTCGTTTCGTCATGTGCTTCTCCGTTCTTCGTGAAGCTGTGTCGCCGTATGCTCGATGAACTTTGGCACGCCCGTGTCGGAGAAAGGGATCGTTCAGGAGTGTATTCACGGGCAGTAGTATATACCAGAACGAATTCCAGATCAAGCTCTCCCTCGCATCGCCGAAATGCGGGTTGGGTCACGAATTGATGAAAGCCGAGTTTGGCCAGGGACAAGGCATGGCCGATCTGTAGCCGATCTGGAGGAGACAGTGGGAATCGAGTCATCAGACTGGGCCTTGATGACGATCGTATAACAAGATACCTGTCAAATGTCAGTGGTTGGCAGTTGACAGGTATTTTCTTTTGATGTATAATGTAAACGTTTACAGAAAGCGCTTACATCAGCCATCCCTTTCCTCTGGAGAAAGTAAGTGAGCCTGCAGCCCGAATCAAAAAGCCACTTCCGGGCAACGATCACCGATGTGGCGAGAAAGGCGGGAGTTTCTATCGCCACCGTCAGCCGGGTCATCAACCAGACCGCGCCGGTTGCGCCGAGCACCGTGGCCCACGTGCAGGCGGCAATTGCCGAGCTGAACTACCGCCCCCAGTCGGCGGCGCGGGTGCTGGCCAGCCAGAAAACAAACACCATCGGTTTGCTTTTCCCCGAGATCAGCGGCGACTTTGTGTCTCCCCTGCTGCGCGGGATCGAAGCCGAGGCGAGGGAGAGCGGTTTTGCCCTGCTCGTCTACGCCACACAGGGAGGAGCTGCTGTCGGTGCTACCAGGCCGCAACCTTTGGGTGAGCATAACACGGATGGGGTGGTCATATTTGTCGGCAGTTTGCCTGAAAAGGAGTTGTTTCGCTTCAATCAGATCGGTTTTCCCGTCGTTTTGGTTTACCGCTCCTCTCCAAACGGCTTGAGCATTCCTTGCGTCACGATTGAGAACAAGCAAGGTGCTCGTATGTTGGTTGACCACCTGATCGAGTTGCACGGGTATCGGCGGATTGCTTTCTTGGTCGGGCAAGAGGGACACGAGGATTCCTACTGGCGCGAGATGGGCTATCGCGAGAGCTTGAAGGCGCACGATATTCCTTTCGACCCTAAATTGGTCTCGGTGGGTGGTTTCGATAGGGAAGTAGCACGCGCTGCTGTTGAACGTTGGCTGAGGGAGGGACTGGCCTTTGACGCGGTATTTGCCGCTGACGATGACTCGGCCATTGGCGTGTTGATCGCGCTTCATGATGCCGGTAAGCGCGTGCCGGAAGACATCGCCGTGGTTGGATTTGACGACATTGCGCTATCGCGTTACCTGACCCCACCGCTGACGACTGTTCGTGCGCCGACAGAGCAGGTGGGGCGCGAGGCCATCAAACAATTGGTGCGATTGATTCGAGGCGAATCTGTCGAGCCGTTGGTGCTTTTGCCGACCCAATTGGTGATCCGTCATTCATGCGGTTGCACTTGATCATGACCACGAGCGTTTCTCGGACCCCTGGTGCTACAGAGACTCCAAGATAGGGTGGGTATGTTTTTTTAGGACGGAATGTAAACGCTTTCAAAGAGTTTGTCTACCAAGTGGCAACAGCAAAGGAGGTCGAGACCGAAAAGATAACTTGAATTAGCTTTTTAATCGAGAGTCAGTTGTTTTGTGTGAAATGAAAACATTTACAAGTGAGGAGAAAAATGATGCGAAAACTTAATTCTCTAGCTGTTCTGCTGGTCGTTGCCAGCATGATGCTGACTGCCTGTGGAGGGAGTACACCAGCTCCTACCGAGGAACCCGCCGCGCCAGAACCCACGGCGACCGAAGCTCCCAAAGCTACCGAGAAACCACCAGAACCCACGGCGACCGAAGCGCCTGAAGAACCTGCAGCGGCTGAAAAGATAACGATCCGCTGGTTCGTCGGCCTGGGCGCTGGCTCCGAGCCGGAGAACATCCCCGGCCAGGATGCGTTGGTTGAGGAGTTCAACAACTCCCAGGACAAGATCGAGCTCGTGGTCGAATACGTGGATTACGAGCAGGCCCCCGACATACTGAGCACGCAGATCGCCGGCGGCAACCCCCCGGACATCGTCGGCCCGGTAGGTTGGAGCGGAGTCAACCCGTTCGAAGGTCTCTTCCTGGATATGGAGCCTTACCTGGAGGAGATGAACTTTGACTGGAGTGACTTTGCAGATGCCTCGGTGGATGCCTACCGGCTGGAGGAAGGCTTGGTCGGCATTCCCTTTGCGGTCTATCCCTCTTTCATCTATTACAACAGGGACTTGTTCGACGAGGCCGGTCTCGACTATCCTCCCCACGAGTGGGGCGCGGATTACGCCGATGGCGATCCCTGGAACGTCGAAAAGCTGGAAGAGCTTGCCACGCTGCTGACGGTGGACGCCAACGGCAACGATGCTACCAGCCCGGACTTTGATCCGGAGAACATCGTGCAGTTTGGCTATCACACGGTCTGGTCCGATGGTCTGAGGACGGACTGCGCCGCTCTGTTTGGTGCCGACGAAGTCGTGGATGAAGACGGCAACGCCTATCTCTCCGGTGACTGGCGCGAGTGCGTCCGCTGGCACTATGCAGGTATACACGAGAAGCACTTTATACCCAATCAGACTTACGAAACCAGCGATCTCCTGGGCAACGACAACACGTTCAACTCCGGCAACCTGGCGATGACGCACAGTCACCTGTGGTACACTTGCTGTGTCGAGGAGGTGCCCAACTGGGATGCCGCAGCGGTTCCCTCGTACAACGAGGAGCTGACCTCCAAGCTGCACGCCGACACCTTCCGCATCCTCGCGTCCACCGAGCACCCCAAAGAGGCGGTCGATGTCGTCGTCTGGATGACGGGTGAGGCGGCCCCTGACTTGCTTCAGATTTACGGTGGTATGCCGGCGCGCCAGAGTCAGCAGGATGCCTTCTTCGAGGGCCTGAACGATCAGTTCCCGCAGGGCGTGGACTGGCAGGTAGCCATAGACGGTCTCAACTATCCAGACGTTCCCAACCACGAGTCCAACATGCCGAACTACTCAAAGGCCTTCGATCGGCTGTGGGCCTTCCACACCCTCATGACGTCCGAGGCTGACTTGGACATTGAGGCCGAAATGGACACGCTGGTTGACGAGCTGCAAGCGATCTTTGACGAGGCGGAGTAAGGTTTTCCTCCTGTGGTATTCCTGACGGATACCACTACAATCAAAGGATGGGGTCAGCCGACATATCCGGGCTGACCCCATCAAATCCCTACTCAGGCCAGGCGTGACCTCCTTGAGTAGTGCGTAAAGTCTCTAGTAAGGAGCTTTCCATGTCCACCATATTCTCCGAGTTCTCCTTCAAGAATCTGAGATTCCGACGGGCGGAAAAGATGAGCGCGCTGGCCAAAAGCGAAGCGCGATGGGGTTTACTTTTTCTTTCTCCCTGGATCATCGGGTTCTTGCTCTGGACACTCTTGCCCATGTTGGCCTCGCTGGCTTTTTCTTTCACCAACTACGATCTGCTCCACCCGGATGAAACTCGATGGATTGGACTGGACAACTATGTCCGGTTCTTTAACGACCCATTGGTGCGCACATCCTCGCTGGTTTCGTTGCGCTTTGCCCTCATCGCGCTGCCGGTGGGGATCGCCCAGCCCATCGTCATGGCCGCGCTGCTGAATAGCCGGCATCTCCTGGGAAAACGCTTCTTTGTCACCATGTTCTACATGCCCTACATCGTGCCTCTCGTTTCCGCCGTCTACATCTGGCAGGGCATGATGAACACTCGCTTGGGCTGGATCAACCTGGCCCTGGAAGCGATGGGCGTCGAGGGACCAGACTGGCTCAATTCGACCACCTGGATTTATCCGGCCCTGATCATCGTTGGGTTGTGGGGCGTGGGCGATATGTTGTTGTATCACCTGGCGGCGATGCAGGGCATACCGACCGAGTTGTACGAAGCCGCGCGCGTGGATGGCGCGGGATGGCTCGCTTCATTCCGCCACATCACGCTCCCCATGATTACACCCGTGATCTTTTACAATCTCGTCCTTTCGTTCATCGGCATTTTTCAATACTTTATCATCCCCTTTGTCCTCACGGGAGGCACCGGCAAGCCCGGCGATACGACCAAATTCTATGCCATGCAGTTGTACAAAGAAGCCTTTGGCTACCGTCATATGGGATACGCGGCCACGATGGCGTGGATGTTGTTCGTGGCCGTGATGCTCGTGACGGTGGTGCTGTTCTCCACACACAGGTATTGGGTCTATTATGCAGGCGGGGGGGAACGATAATGACAGCCAAATCCAAAACCCCACGGACGGAACATTCCTCTGTCGTAGCTCGAAGGATGCGCTCCTTCATGGCGGCCGCCACTTTTACGCTCTTTGCCTTGATGATCTTGACCGCTTACCTATCTCCCTTTGGCTATATGGTCGTCACCGGGTTCAAGCACAAGGACGTGATCGCCGAGCCGACCGCCCCTCTCTGGCCGGCGGTGGAGTCAACCTTCACCTACGAGGGAAAAAAATACGAGATTTTCCTGGTGCCCACCGAAGATGGCGAGGTACACAAGTGGGCGATGTTCAAGAAAGGGCGCGAGGAGAGCCTGTTCCTCGATCCGGAGAACCCGGAGGCCGCTCCGATCCAGTGGACGGGCCGGTGGCGCACGTTGAAACGAGATTGGCATTTCAGCATCAACTGGGGGAACTTTACGCGGGCCTGGCGGGAACTGCGCATGCCCCTGCTGCTGCGTAACACGGTGGCGATAGCCAGCCTGGGCGCCATCGGCACGGTGCTTTCCTGTATCGCCGTGGCGTATGGATTCTCGCGCTTTCGCATTCCGGGCAAGACCGCCATCTTTACGATCCTGATTGGGACGGTCATCCTGCCCAGTTTCGTCACTCTCGTGCCGACCTATACGCTATTTTACCGCATCGGCTGGGTGGGCACGTGGCTGCCGCTGATCGTGCCGCACTTTTTCGCCAACGCTTACAACGTCTTTTTGCTGCGGCAGTTCTTTATGACCATCCCGCGAGAGCTGGACGAGGCGGCGATGATCGACGGAGCCAGTCCTCTGCGCACGCTGGTCTCGGTGATCCTGCCCCAGTCCATCCCGGTCGTCATCGCTGTGGGAGTGGGACATTTCCTGTGGGCCTGGAATGACTATTTTACCCCGCTGATCTATCTCCTGTCGGAGCGAGATTTGCAGCCCATCGCCATCGGCATCCAGAGCTACAACTCGCTCTACGGCACCGAACCACATCTGATTCAAGCCAGTTCGCTCCTGGGATTGTTGTTGCCGGTCATTGTCTTTTTCGTGGCCCAGCGATTCTTCTTGCGCGGCATCGTCTTTACCGGGGTCGAAAAGTAGGCATGCCAGTCAACTTGGCGCGACTGATACGATGGATCGTGGGTGTGACGCTGATCCTTTGTTGCGCTGCCTGTGGAGCGGGTCAACCGACTGTAACGCCGACCCCGACGATCGTTCAGACGCCCACGGCCACGCCTCTGCCGACGCTGACGCCCGTCCCGATGCCGGTTCCGGACGTTCTGTTCGTGGATGGTGCCCAGGAGCTTGGCCCGATCAGCCCCTACGTCTACGGCTCGTGCTACGGCCCCTGGGTCAACATCTCTGTCGACCTGTTGCCCCAGGCCGAGGCGTCCGGCGTCACCTACCTCCGTTTCCCCGGCGGCGAGTGGGGCGACCAGTACGACCTGAAGGATTTTCACATAGACCGATTCATCGATCTGGCCCGGCGGATGGGGGCGGAACCCCAGATCAACGTCCGTATGCCGGGGGGAAGCCCCGAGGCGGCCGCAGAGTTGGTGCGCTACTGCAACGTGACCAACGATTACAACGTGCGCTATTGGGCCATCGGCAACGAGCCTAACCTCTACGCCGGTTTCCAGAGGTACGGATATGATAGTTACGACACCGTGCGGTATAATCGGGAGTGGCGCGAGATCGCCGAGGCCATGTGCGCGGTCGATCCAGACATTTTGCTGCTCGGCCCGGGAACCAGTCAATATACCGGCAACCCGGAGACCGACCCCCGCGACGAGGCCGGGCGCGATTGGGTGCGCGAGTTTCTGCTCGCCAACGGCGACCTGGTGGACGTCGTCGCCGTGCATCGCTATCCTTTCCCGACCAGCATGACCGGGCCGCCGCGTACCATCGCCGATCTGCGGGCGAACAGCCGCGAGTGGGACACCATCATTCCCAACCTGCGGGCGCTGATTCGAGAGACGACCGGGCGCGACCTGCCCGTCGCCATCAGCGAGGTCAACTCCGATTGGTCCCACGCCATCGGCGGCGAGGCGACCCCCGACTCGTTCTACAACGCGATCTGGTGGGGAGACGTGCTCGGGCGCATGATCCGGCAGAAGGTGGACATCGTCGCCCACTTTTTGCTGCAATGCCACGCGGGGCAGGGGGGCTGGGGGTTGCTGGCCAAGTACGAGGTGCGCCCCACCTATTACGTCTACCAGATGTACAAGCATTTCGGCGACGAATTGTTGTACGCTTCTTCTGACGATCCCGACGTGTCCATCTATGCCGCCCGGCGCAAGGACGGCGCGTTGACGCTCATGCTCGTCAATCTTGGGCCGGAGGAAGCGCGCAAGCCGCTCCGCCTGGAAAACGTGACGCCCACCGGCCCAGCCGACGTCTGGCTCTTTGACGTCGATCATCCAGTCGAGCAGATCGGCGCGCAGACTATTGAGGATGGCGTGGAGATTACTCTGCCGCCGCAGTCTATTACGCTTTACGTGATGCCATGATTTTTAGATGCAACGCACTTCAAAAGTGCGTTGTACCTGGACAGAGGAGACAACCATGTTCCTGAAAACACTCGTGCGGCGTAACCGTCCATTTCTCGAAGCCGCCATAACCCTGCACCAAGCGGGCGAGATTCCCGCCAATAGCTACGTGCTGGATCTGGACACGATGCAGGCGAACGCCCGCGTCATGGCGGACGAGGCGGAAAAGCTGGGCCTGAAAATCTATGCCATGAGCAAGCAGGTTGGTCGCAACTCGCCCGCTTTCCACGCCCTCGCGGCGGGGGGCATCGATAGCTACGTCGCGGTTGACATGGCGTGCGCCCGTCCCATTCACGCCGCGGGCTACCGGGTCGGCCACATCGGCCACCTGGTGCAGGTCTCGCGGGCAGAGGCGCTGGCCGCCGCGCAGATGAAGCCCGATTATTGGACCGTCTTTAGCCACGAGAAGGCGCGGGAAGCGTCGGAGGCCAGCGGCAGAGCGGGCCATACCCAGTCGCTCCTGGCGCGCATTTACGCGGGCGGCGACACGTTCTACATGGGGCACGAGGGCGGGTTCCAGGCCGAGGAGATCGTCGCGGTGGCGGACGCGCTCGACGAGCTGCCCCACGCCGAATTTGTCGGGATCACCACGTTTCCGGCCCTGTTGTTCGATCCTGACACGAACGATGTCGCGCCTACCCCCAACCTGGAGACGCTCGAAAACGCGGCGGCAGCCCTCAGAGCGGCGGGCCGCGAGCAGATCGAGATCAACGCCCCCGGGACGACGTCCAGCAAGGTGATGGCGGCGCTCGCCTCCGCCGGCACGACGCAGGTCGAGCCGGGCCACGGCTTGACCGGCTCGACGCCGCTGCACGCGGTCCGCGATCTGCCGGAAAGACCGGCCATGCTCTACCTGTCCGAGATCTCGCACATCTACAATGGCCGCCCGTACTGCTTCGGAGGCGGGCTGTACATCGATCCAGTCTTTCCGCCGTATGACGTCCAGGCCCTGGTTGGGGCGGACCCGGACGCGGCGCTGAACAATGTCGTCCACGCCACCCTGCCTCCGCCGTCGGCCATTGATTACTATGGCATCCTCGACCCCGACGCGCGTAAGCCGATCCGCGCAGGCGACAGCGTGGTCTTTGGTTTCCGCGCCCAGGCGTTTGTAACCCGCGCCTACATTGTTCCCGTTGCCGGCGTTTCGAAGGGGGAGCCGAGGATGGAGGGAATCTGGACGCCGTATGGTCAGCCGGCTGAATGGCCAAGCTGGAGGGAATCGTGAACGTGTTACCAAAGGGTGGGGGGGCATGTCGGTTCATCCTATTTGCTGTCGTCATCAGTGTGCTGAGCGTCGCTTGTTCGGCTTCCAATACCGAGACCCCGCCGCCAACATCCAATCCCACGCCCACGCGGATTGCCCCGTCGCCAGAATCCACCGCGTCTCCGACGAGCGCCCCGGAGACTCCGCTCTACCTGGACCTCGCCGCGCCGATAGATGACCGGGTTGCCGACCTGCTTTCTCGCATGAGCCTGGATGAAAAGATCGGCCAGATGACGCAGGCCGAGCGGGGCGCTCTGGAGGAGATCGAGGACATTGCCACATACTACCTGGGTTCTCTGCTCAGCGGGGGCGGCTCGACCCCCAGCCCCAACACCCCCGCAGCGTGGGCCGATATGTACGACAGCTATCAGGAACAGGCGCTGTCAACTCGGCTCGGCATTCCGTTGATCTATGGAGCCGACGCCGTGCATGGACACAACAACGTCAAAGGCGCCGTCATCTTTCCCCACAACATTGGCCTGGGCGCCGCGCGGAATCCAGAATTGGTCGAAGAGATCGGGCGCATCACGGCCCTGGAGGTCGCCGGCACGGGCGTTGACTGGACGTTCTCCCCCTGCCTGGCAGTTTTTCGGGACGAACGTTGGGGGCGCAGCTACGAGAGTTTTGGCGAGACGCCGGAACTCGTGTCGCTGCTGGGAGGAGCGGTTGTCAGAGGGTATCAGGGAGCCGACCTGGGCGACGGGGAGACGATCCTGGCGACCGCCAAGCACTGGGTGGGCGACGGCGGAACGACCGGCGGCCTGGATCGCTCGGACACCGCGGTGGACGAGGCGACCTTGAGGGATATTCACGTCGCGCCCTACGTGGAGGCGATCCAGGCGGGCGTCGGCTCCATCATGGTCTCCCAGAGCAGTTGGAACGGCCTGGAGATGCACGCGAATGGTTATTTGATCAACGATGTGCTCAAAGGGGAGTTGGGGTTTGAGGGATTCGTCGTTTCGGACTGGGAGGCGATTGACCAGATTCCGGGCGATTATCCAAGCGACGTCAGGACGGGCGTAAACGCCGGCCTGGATATGATCATGGTGCCCTACGAGTACGTCACGTTCATCGAGACGCTGCGAGACGCGGTCGAGAGCGGCGACGTGCCGATGGAGCGGATCGACGACGCGGTCGGCAGAATCTTGCGGGTCAAATTCCGGCTCGGCCTGTTCGAAAATCCTTACGCCGACCGCAGCCTGATCGACCTCATCGGTTCCGCCGAACATAGACAAGTGGCCCGGCAGGCGGTGCGCGAGTCGCTGGTGCTCTTGAAGAACGAGAACGCTCTTCTCCCGCTGCCGAAGGACTTGGGCCGCGTCCACGTTGCCGGGAGAAACGCCGACGACCTGGGCAGCCAGTGCGGCGGGTGGACCATCACCTGGCAGGGTGAGACCGGGAACATCACGACCGGAACGACGATCCTGGAGGCGATTGAGGGCGCAGTCTCGGAGAACACGCGCGTGACTTTTTCGCGGGACGGGTCGGGCGCAGAGGGGGCGGACGTGGGGATCGTCGTCGTGGGCGAGACGCCCTACGCCGAGTGGGAGGGGGACAGCGACGACCTGGGCCTTGCCCGGGCCGACGTGAACGCGATCAACGCCGTGAGGGAGGCGGGCGCGCCCGTCGTCGTGATCCTGGTATCCGGTCGGCCCATGATCGTCGAGCCGGAACTGGAGCACTGGGACGCGCTGATCGCGGCCTGGCTGCCCGGAACCGAAGGACAGGGAGTGGCCGACGTCCTCTTTGGCGATTACAGCCCCACGGGCAGGCTGCCCTGTTCCTGGCCGCGGACGATGGAGCAGGTTCCGATCAACGCTGGCGACGCCGACTATGACCCGTTGTTCGAGTATGGGTTTGGGCTTGGGTACGAAACCGATGAATGAAAATAGTGATGTAGCCGCGCTTTCCATAGCGCGCAGGGTTGAGCTTGCGAGGTATGGAAACCTCGACTACAGCGTTCGCGTTTTTGGAAGATACCCTTATGGGAGGGTGCTGAAAGATGAAAATAGCTGTCATTGGCGGCGGATCTAGCTATACCCCCGAATTGATCAACGGTTTCCTGGAGCGCGTGGAAGCTTTTCCCATGACCGAGCTGTGGTTGATGGACGTTTCGTCGGAACGATTGGACGTGGTGGGAGGTTTCGCTCAACGGATGGTCGAGGCGAAGGGATCCCCCTTTGCCGTTCACGTGACTACCGATCAGCGCGAGGCGGTGCGCGGCGCCAGCTACGTCATCACCCAACTGCGGGTGGGCGGCATGGCCGCCCGGCGCGAGGACGAATATCTGGGGCGGCGGCACGGCCTGATCGGGCAGGAGACGACCGGGGTGGGGGGGATGGCGAAGGCGATGCGCACCATCCCCGTCGTTTTAAAGATCGCCCAGGATATGCGCGAGCTGGCTCATGGGGCGTTGTTGGTCAACTTTACCAATCCCGCCGGCCTGGTCACCGAGGCGCTCAGCCGCTATGCCTCCGACGTGCCTGCGGTGGGCGTGTGCAACGTGCCCATCACCGCCAAGATGGAAATCCTGAACGGGCTGAAAAGGCGACAGGGACTCGACATTGATCCGCGTCGGGCCGAGTTAAAGACGCTGGGTCTCAACCACCTCTCCTGGCATTACGGTTTCACCGTGGATGGGGAGGACATCTGGCCCCAGGTGTTCGAGGGTTTTTTGGAGGAACTCGATCCGGAGTGGAATGTCGCGACCATCGAGACGTTGCGCATGATCCCCAACTATTATTTGCAGTACTATTACTATACCGACCGCAAGCTGGCCGCTCAGGAGCAATGGCCTCCCTCCCGCGCCGAGGAGGTGATGGAGATCGAGGCCGACCTGCTGGCGCAATACGCCGAGCCGGATCGCACAGAGCCGCCGGAGGACTTGATGCAGCGGGGCGGAGCTTATTATTCCACCATGGCCACCCAGCTCCTCAACACGCATTACAACGACCTGGGCGAAACGCACGTGGTCAATGTGGCCCACGGGGGCGCCGTTCCCGGCTGGCCGGCCGATTGGGTGCTGGAGATACCCTGTCAGATCGACGGCGAGGGGATCCACCCCCTCCCCGCCGAGCCGCTGCCGCCGGTCTGCTTCGGCCTGCTGGCCCACGTCAAGACCTACGAGATTTTGACCGTCGAGGCCGCCGTTCACGGAGACCGCAAAGCCGCTTACCAGGCCTTGCTGACCCATCCCCTCGGCCCTGCCGCCGACCGGGTGCAGACGGTGCTCGACGATTTGTTAGAAACGAATCGAAAATACCTGCCGCAATTCTCAGGTGCGACGCACTTCAAAAGTGCGTTACACCTGGAGGAGTGAGTTTTGTTTACCCAGACGTCCGAGTGGATCGAGCACACATTAGCAGGCCTGACGATGGATCAAAAGATCGGCCAGCTTTTGCACCCCACGATTGAGCCGTCCATCTCTGTGGATGATCTGGCGGATCTGCTCGGCGACGTGGAGCCGGGCGGGATGTTCCTGCACCCCGGCAAGCTGGAACCATTTCAGAAAACTACCCGCTGGCTACGGGGCCGTTTCCCCGTGCCGGTGATCGTCTCCTCTGACCTGGAGTGCGGCGCCGGCCGCGTGGTCGAGGGCGCGACCAGCTTTCCCGACCTGATGTCGCTCGCTGCGACGGGCGACGAGGCGCTTGCCTTCGAGATGGGGCGCGCCACGGCGGTGGAGGGGCGCGCCTGCGGCGTGCACTGGGCGTTCGGTCCGGTGGTGGATGTCAACGCCAATCCGCACAACCCCGACGCCAACACGAGGACTCTCGGCGACGACCCGGGCCGGATCGCGCGTCTTTCCACAGCAATGATCCGGGGGATGCAAGAGAACGGCCTGTGCGCCACGGCCAAGCATTTCCCCGGCGCTGGCTTTGACGACCGCGATCAGCACATCTGCACCGCCATCAACCCGCTCCGGATGGATCAGTGGTTTGCCGTGAGCGGTCGCACGTTCCAGGAGGCGATTGACGCGGGCGTGAGGAGCATCATGGTCGGGCACATCGCGCTGCCGGCCTGGGATCCCGTAGGGGCGTTGGCCTCTACGGGACTATGTCCCGGCGACGGCGCGCACATCCAGCACGCGCCGCCCGCGACGTTATCCCGGAAAATCGTCACCGGACTGCTGCGCGAGAGGATGGGCTTTCAGGGCGTCATCATCACCGATGCGCTGGACATGGGCGGCGTGACCTCGTGGGGGCCGTTTGAGGAGATCATCCCCGGCGTCATTGAGGCCGGCTGCGACATGATTCTCTTTGCTTTTCCGAAGCGCGATTTTGCGATCCTGAAGCGGGCGGTCGAGAGCGGGCGGCTGGCGGAAGCGCGCATTGACGAGTCGGTACGCCGCATCCTGGCGCTGAAGGAGACGCTCGGTTTGCACGAAGAGCGCGATCCTCCCCCCTTGTCGACGGCGGATAGCGAGCACTTCCGGTGCGCCAGCCAGCAGATCGCCGAGAAGGCACTCACCCTCGTGAGAGATCGCCACGAGGCGCTCCCGCTCAAACTGGAGCAGGGGACGCGGGTGCTCAGCTATCACTTTCGGGGCGACCCCGAATTCAGCAACGTGGACGCTTTCGACGATCTGTTGCGCGCGCGCGGGGTGGAGGTGGCTCGTTTCGACGAGACGGAGCAGGGCAGGCTGCCCGCCAGGCTCGACGACTTTGACGTGGTGTTGATGAACGCCGTCCTGGGGCCGGTCTGGGGCACGAGCCGCATCCGACCGGCCGGCAACTATATGCGCGACGTCTGGGCGCTCATCACCTCGCACCATCCGCGCTTGGCGCTCGTGTCGTACGGCTCGCCATACCTGTTGTACGAGATGCCGCGCTTGCCGCTCGTGATCAACGCCTATTCGCCCGACCTCAACACGCAGAAGGCGGTGCTGCGCCTGCTCGCAGGCGAGATCGCGGCGGCGGGCAAAAGCCCGGTCAATCTCGACAGCCCCTATCTGTTCAAATCGCTGATGGGGCTGCGGTACCAGCTATAGATGTATCTTCTCAATAAACCGGGGGCTTGTTCGTAGTAGGCGCTTCAGCGCCCCTAAAAGCGCACTGAAGTGCGCACTACGAACAGATTCACCCCAAGTTATTGAGAAGATACCTATAGATGTAGTCGCGCTTTCTATAGCGCGTGATTGCAATATGGGCGCGGAATGGAATCCGCGGCTACTGGTTTGAGGTGAGATTTAATTGTGAAAAAATTTCAGGTTGGCGTAAAGAGCTATGACAACGATTGGTTCCTCAAGTATGGGCTGGGGTACCGGGATGCGGCGCGGCTGTTGTGGGATTGGGGCGTGACATTTGTGCTGGCGCGGGCCAAATCCCTTTTCATGCCCGATAGCGCCGTCGAGAGCGAGGTGTCGCCCGAGTTAGCCGCACTCTATGCGACGTATGACGACCGCAAGTTTCGCGATGCGCTGGCCGAGGAAGGGATCGAATATTGGGTGACGGTTCGTACCTTTTTCGACCGTCAGGCTGTGGAAGCGAATCCTTCCCTGCGACCTATCGGTTCGGATGGCCGGCCGATGGAGACCATCGATTGGTACGTGGGCATTGCGCCCTCGATGGATGGGTACGTGGCGAAAAAGACGGCGCGGATCGAGCGGGCGGTCGAGGCGCTGGAGCCGGACGGCGTCTTTCTCTCCTTCACCCGCTGGCCGGGTTTCTGGGAGCTGTGGATGCCGCATCACACCCGGCGCGATTTCCCAGAGTACAGCTTCGATCCCCACACGCTCGACCGCTTTGCCCGCGAGGCTGGCGTGGACGCGCCCACCCGCGACCCGGTCGAGGCTGCCTCGTGGATCGAAGCGCACGCCCGCGAGGCCTGGACGGACTGGAAGTGCCAGGTGGTCGTCGACGTCGTTCGCCAGATCCGGGAGGGGTGCCGCCAGATTCAGCCGGACGCCCGCATCATGTTGAACGCCCTTCCGTTCGGCGGGGATTTCGACGGCGCGCAGGAAAAGGTCTTTGGGCAGCGCATTGAGGCCCTAGCGGACGTGGTCGATGTGTTCGAAGTCATGACGTATCATCAGATATTAAAGCGGCCCACGAGTTGGCTCCCCCAGATCGGCGAGGAGGTGAAACGCCGTTCGGGCCGCGAGACCGTCTGCACGCTCCAGGCCAGGCCGATCTATTTGGACGGCATCTATGCCCAGGATAACCGCTCGCCAACGCTCGACGCCGAGGAGTTTGCGGAGGCGGTGGACGCTGTGGAGAACTCGAACGTGGACGGCGTCGTGGTTTTCGCATGGACAGACCTCCTCGAGGAGGCGTTGAAGCGAAACGATACCCGGCGAGTAGATGCTATCCGCGCCGCGTCTGAGCGCCGGCGGGTTCGATAGGTAGGTGCGTTGCACCTGAATTTCAAGGAGCTTTCATCGCACTATGATCAGATATTTTCTAGGGGTTGATATCGGCGCGACAAAAAGCCACGCTTTGATCGCCGACGAGGACGGCCAGGCGCTGGCGTTGGGAGTGGGCGGGTCGGGAAATTACGAGGTGGTGGGATATGCTGGCCTGGCGGAAACCCTGGCCGACATCACCAACCAGGCTCTGAGCATGGCGGGCATCGAAAGAGATCAACTGGTCGGGGCGGGTTTTGGCATCGCTGGTTACGACTGGCCTGCCGAAAGGGCCCCCACGCTCCAGGCCATTCAGACTTTGGGGTTATCCGTGCCCTTTGAATTTGTCAACGATACCATCATCGGTCTGCTGGCCGGGGCGACAGAAGGGTGGGGCGTGGCGGTGGTGGCTGGCACGAGCAACAATTGTCGCGGGCGTGATCGCCACGGGCGAGAGGGCCGGATGACGGGGTGTGGTCCCTGGCTGGGCGAGTACGCCGGCGCGGGTGAATTGGTTGACAAAGCGGTGCAAGCGGTCGGATTGGCCTGGACACAACGAGGTCCTGCCACTCGATTGACCGAGGCGTTCATCGAGTTGACCGGCGCTACCGATATTGTGGATCTATTGGAAGGGCTGATGCTGGAGCGTTATCAATTGACGGCGGCAGCCGCGCCGGTTATTTTCCAGTTGGCCGCCGGGGGGGACGAGGTGGCCCAGGAGATCATTTGCTGGGCGGGACGGGAGCTGGGCAGTCTGGCCGTCGGCGTCATTCGCCAGCTTAACTTTGAGCCATTGGATTTCGAGGTGGTCTTGATCGGCAGTCTGTTCAAGGGCAGCCCGACGCTCACCGAAACGATGGCGGCGACTGTTCACGAGGTGGCGCCAAAAGCGCGATTGGTGCGCTTACAGGCGCCGCCCGTCGTCGGCGGGGTGTTACTCGGTATGGAACAGGCGGG
>DAOTUB010000104.1:0-9496 GCA_034437455.1 Anaerolineae bacterium
TACTCGGCCAAATCATCGGGTAACCCTGTGACGGGAATGAGCATGGGATTTCTCCTTCGCGCTTGCTTTCCCCTATTTTACACCCGATGGTTGAAATCCGCACTTGAAATCCGCAGGAGTTAAGTTATAGTATCTATTGCCTGCAATGGATGCGGCAGAAACGAGGAACATGTCCAAAGACGAAGTCAGGCTGATTCAGCGGGCGAAGCAAGGGGATCCAACCGCCTTTGCAGAGTTATACGACCGGCATCAGCCAGCCATCTATCGCTATATTTTCTATCAGGTGAGCGACGCCGCCACGGCCGAGGACCTGACCAGTGAGGTCTTTGTGCGCCTGGTGGAGAAAATCGATCACTTCACCTACCGAGGCCGTCCGCTGCGGGCCTGGCTCTACACGATTGCTCGAAATCTGGTCACGGATTATCATCGTCGCGCCGGGCGTTTCCCCTCGTTTTCCCTGGACGAACGGCTGATGGCCGACATAGATACTCCAGAGGAGACCGCCGAGCAAAGAGCGGCGCAGCGCAGGTTAGCTGCTGCTATCGCCCGCCTCACCGAAGATCAGCGCCAGGTCATCCTACTGAAATTTATCCAAGGTCTGGATAACAAGACAGCGGCTCAAGTGTTGAACAAGTCCATAGGGGCGGTCAAGGCGTTACAACATCGAGGCTTGGCCGCGTTGCGGCGTATCTTTGAACAAAACGGAAACTGACGTACAGCCGTATCTAAAACCTCCCGTCGTCGTTATACAGAATGAGAACATTGCAGGGAGGGAGCAATGGAACGTCACGTTTTCACAAAAAGGATACAAGTGCTTACCGAGGACTTGTTTTCTATAGATGAACCATGGCGGAGCAGGTTCCTTGAGCTAGTGGCTAACGAGGCTAAAGGCTGGAGATGGGAAGAACGACCGCCGACGCGAGAGGAAGTGGCAACCTGGCTGAACGACGGGGAACTGCACCAAAAGATCACGCAGATACTGAATGTGTGGCAGAATGTAGATTCATAAGCGATGCAAACTTGAACCCTGGTGGGTATTGGTATCTACTTCTGTCTGAGGAACTTGCAGAGACTGGCCGATGAAACAGAATTTGAGCCAAGCACTGGATGAAAGCCTGGACCTATTGAGAACGGGCCGGGCTACCGTGGAAGAGTGCCTGGACCGCTATCCCAATCACGCTGCCGAGTTGCGCTCACTCCTGGAGATTGCCTGCCAGGTGCGCGACACACCCTCGCCAACCTCCAGCACTGCGGCCTTTGCTGCCGGGAAGCAGCGGATGCTCCAGGCGCTAGCCGCGAGAGCCAGTCAACGGCCGGTATCTCCCAGTCCGCTCCAGCTCGTCGCTCGGTTCGTCAGGAGTGGGGGATTTTTTGTGCAAAGACGCACTTTCCAGGCAGCCCTGGCGACCGTGGTTGTGCTCGTCCTGTGTGCCATCGCTGGTCTCTCTTTCCTGACTTGGCCAAAGAGGATCGTTGCCCAGAAAACTGCTCTGGCTCAGATAGGCGGTGTGGTGGAGGTTATGCCTGCTGACAGCGATACCTGGCAACCGGCGTTGGCCGGTTGGCGGGTAGAGGCAGGGGATAGGGTTCGCACCGGCTTACGTTCTGCCGCCACGTTGATCTTTTTCGATGGGAGCACGACAGATCTGGAGGCCGAGACAGAGATTACGGTCGTTCAGACGAGTTCCCATCGAGATGGTACTGGCAAGGTCATCGTCCTTCGGCAGACGTTGGGCCAAACCTACAACCACGCGCAGAGGTTGTCCGATCGGCAATCTCGCTTCGAGATCGAGACTCCCGCTGCATCCACAGCGGTGCGTGGGACGGAGTTTGTCCTGACCGTGGAGGTCACCGGTGCTACCCACGTAGCGGTGATAGAGGGCGTGGTAGATGTGATGGCTCAAGGAGCCAACGTGGCAGTGCAGGCTGGACAGAAGGTCACCGTTCGGTCTGAACAACCACCTGTTCTTGTGTATCCGACCTCAACTGTCCCCCCGACGCCGCGGCCTACGCCTACGTCTACGCATCTTCGCCTGTTGCAAGAAACGCCGTCCCGCGAGCATATGCCCACGTCAACGGATACGGCAGAGCCAACCGACCAGACAAGCAGACCGCAACTTTCTGGTCAGACGGATACACCTCAACCGTCTGACCAGACCGAGACTCCGGAGCCACCCGGCCAGACCAGCACGCTGCAACCACCTGAGCAGACCAAGACGCCAGAGCCACCCGGCCTGACCATGACGCCACAGCCGCCCGGCCTGACCATGACGCCAAAACCAACCAAGGCACCAAAACCGACCAAAGCGCCAAAACCAACCAAGGTGCCATAGTGCCCGGATACTCGTCGTGTAAACAAGGAGATTGTATGGAACTGTGTCCGTATTGCAAGGAGCGTGTTAGTCTACACGTTGGCAAGTATAGATGTAGTCGATGTCATATATGGCTTAAGCGAGAAGAGTGCTTGGAAGAAGTAAAGCACAACTTTATCGCTGCTGAGTGTGATGCGATTTGTCGTGGCACAAGACGCGCAATAAAAGTCAATCCTTTGCCACGATAATTCTTGGAATGAGCTGCTCCAATGCTGACAACACGTAGAGCAAACACCATCCCAGAGAGAATGACCTGAGCGTCGCTTCTGGGATTGGGCGATGAGAGTAGCAAACAGCAGATAGACTCTGCCCCGCGACCTGTGCGGCCACGGGGCAGAGTCTATGCGTGTAGCTCGACATTCGCTCCTGATGTCTCCGACGGCAAATGTCAGGAGGGTTTCAAATTGGCGTTATCTCACTTGTTATAGTTTGTCACTTTTCTTTCTTTGGCTTCTTTGGGCCGGCGTGATCGGGTGGGTCGCCGTTATGCTCTTTGGGGCCAGCGTGATCGGGTGGGCCATTCTCTTTGTCTTTCGGTCCACCGCGCTCGTGTCCTCCTAGTTTTTGTTTCACGTGTCCAACGCCAAGCAGCGAGAGCCAGCTGTACTCTTTGAACAACTGCCCTATGCCCTGTCCAGATCGAAAAGCTGCTATCAACTCCTCCACGGTCGCTCCGCAGGGTTCGTCGCCAGCGTCGGCACAGACTTGCTCAAGCTGGGCTGCCATGGCGTACAGTTTGACCAACACGCCAAAGCCCATTCCATCCTCGTGATAGGAAGCGATCTCGTCACCGGTTTGGGTGACAGCGCCGTCCTCGTCCAGATCCCATTCGACGGTGAGCGTCTGGAGCGCCTCGCTCAGATCATCAGCAACTTTTGGATCCTCGACCGTGATGGCGATCTCTTGTTCTTTGCCATCTACCAGGATCGTGGCCGCGAACGTGCCATCCTCATTTTCGGCGCTCACCGTCACAGCTACAGCACCTTCGGCGTCGCAATCCCCCATGCCCACGTCTCACTGACCGGATCATAGATGGCACAGCCTTGGGTTGCCTCCTGTGCTGCGGTCAGGTCTCCAGCGTTCACATCGCCAAAGTATTTCCCCAGCAAGGTGACGATTGGATGGGCGTACTCGCCGCCGACCGCAACCGTACACAGACCGTCGCCCGTGTCAATCGTCGCTACGCCTGTCTCTTCATCCACGGCCACCACAGTGCCGGAGACACTTTCTCCGAGACAGGGACCCGGTTCATCTTCCTGGGCAGCGACCGATCCGACGGCAACCAACGTCAAGGTCAGAGCTAGGAGCAAAGCCACCTTCATTCGACTTTTGATATCCATAATCCACCTCTTTTCGTGTCTACTATTCCCAACAGCGGGCCAACCACGCAACTCTACTGATTATAGAGCAGATACCATTGCCTGTGTATTGCCCTCTTTACCTGTATAACGAGTTGGGCGCCTCTGGGTTATGCCTCTACAATAGGAAATCAGTACTACCTTCCCCCGTTTTTTGTTTATCCGGGGAAAAATGGTAAAATAGATGGCTCACTTGGGAGAGCGAAAAGAGTTGGGTGCGTTTCAAATGAGTTGAGAGATGTTCGTAGTACGCGCTTCAGCGCGTTGTTGCGGCGATAAATCGCCTACTACGAACCAAACCCCAACTGAGATGAAACACACCCAAAAGAGTTAGCCACTTGGCCAAGCAAAAGATTGGTCATTCGTCCAATCTCAAGATTGTCCGATAGATCATTGCGCCGGTGGATCAAGTGTGTTACACTATAGTTCAGTGAACCGAACGGAGAAACGCATGAGAACGTATCATCATCTGGGCATCCCAACTGAAATTCCGCGGAAAGGTGAAACCTACCTGGAAGCATTCAAGATGTTCGTTTCCGGCTATGAGGCCAGCCCTTACGGCATCGAGTGGATGCGCTTTGAACCCGATTCTCCTTTGCCCGAGCTGGTCAAGACCGTGCCGCACATCGCGTTTGAAGTGGACGATCTTGAAGCCGAGATCGCCGGAAAAGAGATCCTCATCGAACCGAACAGCCCCTCTGCAGGCATCACTGTGGCCTTCATCGTCCACAACGGCGCGCCCATCGAGTTTTTACAAACGGATTCGACCGAATAAAATCACCACCAGAAGCGTTAAAGAGGTGGATAGTACGAGCTATCTCTGAATGGGGGGGAAAGCTATGGCGGAAAGTAGCGTCAATGATGCACTCATCAGCCTGCGAGACGTGGTCAAGATCTACAAGACTGGCGCGGGAGGTGTGACCGTTCTCAAAGACATCACCCTCCGGATCCAGTCCGGCGAATTTGTCAGTGTGGTAGGGCCTTCTGGGTCGGGCAAGTCCACGTTGCTGAACATGATCACCGGCATCGATCGGCCCACCAGCGGCGAGGTGTACGTCAGCGGCGAGGCGGTCCACAAACTGAGCGAGAATCAGTTGGCCCGCTGGCGCGGGCGACACGTCGGCGTCATCTTCCAGTTCTTCCAACTGCTGCCCACGCTGACGATCCTGGAAAACGTAATGCTGCCGATGGATTTTTGTCGAGTGTACAAACGGCGCGAGCGCAAGCAGCACGCCCTGCATTTGCTGGAGCAAGTGGCTATCGCCGACCAGGCGCACAAGCTGCCCAGCGCGCTCAGCGGCGGAGAGCAGCAGCGGGCAGCCATCGCACGGGCGCTGGCGAACGATCCCCTGCTCATCGTCGCCGACGAGCCGACGGGCAACCTCGACACGAGCACCGCGAACGAGGTCTTCTTGCTGTTCGAGCGGCTGGTGGAGCAGGGCAAGACGCTGATGGTCGTCACCCACGACCAGAGCCTGAGCCAGCGGACAGAGCGGGTGCTCCATCTCCTTGATGGGCGTCTCCACCGCGACCAGAACAATGGGAAATACGTGCGATGAGTATTGTATGGCGCAAACTATGGCGCGATCTGTGGCGCAGCAAGTTCCGCACGGCGCTGGTGGTGCTCTCCACAGCTTTGGGTGTTTTTGCTCTCGGGTTCGTTTATGGCACATCCGATTTGCTCACCGCCCGGATGACGGAGAGCCACAGGGCGAGTCTATTTCCGCACCTCACATTCTACACGGGGCTGTTCGACCGCGACGTCGTTGACACCATCCTATGCGAGCCTGGCGTCGCCGACGTGGAAGGCGAGCGCGTGGCGACGATCCGCTGGAAGCTCGAGGGCGATGAGGACTGGAACGATGGCGCCGTCTTCGCCCGCGACGACTATGAGGCGATGCACATCAACCTGCTCACCAAGTTGGACGGCAGTTGGCCCGATGGACGTGTGCTGGCCGTCGAGCGACAGGCATCGCGATATTTTCACATTCCTGTGGGCACGACGGTGCTCTTTGAATTCGGGCGAGGTGAACGAAGCCTCCCTGTCGAAGGCATCGCGCGCATGCCCCAGGTCTATCCCCCACAGTGGGGCGGCAACACGAACTTTTTTGCCACCCAGGAGACCGTCGCCTGGCTGACCGACGCAGAACGCGGATTCAACCGGCTCAATGTCCTCCTGGAATCGTTCAGCGAGGAGGAGGCGGAAGCGGTCGGCGAGCGGATCCAGGAGCGGCTGGAGCGTATGGGCATCGGGGTGGGCGGCTATCAGGTCAATGACCCAAGAGTCCACTGGGCGCAAGAGACGATAGACTCGATATTGCTCATCTTGAAGGTGCTGGGCGCGCTTTCGCTGGGACTGAGCGGATTCCTGATTATCAACATGATGAACGCCACCGTCGCGCAGCAGGTATGGCAGATCGGCGTGATGAAAGTGGTCGGCGCGACGGGCTGGCGCGTGATGCGCGTCTACCTGATGATGGCGGCGATCTATGGCCTGCTCTCCTTGTGTCTGGCCGTGTTGCCAGGAGCCCTCGCCGCCCATCTTTTAGCGGGCTATTTGCTCAACCTGTTGAACATCGTCAATCATACCTTCAGCGTGATGCCGGTCGCGGTCGGGATCCAGTTGCTGGTGGGGCTGGTTGTGCCCCTGCTGGCGGCGCTGATTCCCGTGATCGGCGGCGCGCGCATCTCGCCGCACGAGGCCATCGGTAACTATGGCCTGGGAGCCGGGTTCGGACGTAGCTGGCTGGACCGTTTGATCGGGCGCATCCGCCGCTTGCCGCGCCCCATGGCGCTCAGCCTGCGCAACACCTTCCGGCGCAAGGCGCGCATCACCCTGACGCTGATCACGCTGGTGTTCGGCGGCTTGATGTTCATCGTGGTGATGAGTGTGGGGGCCTCGATGAGCAACACCATCGAAGTGCTGCTCGACGACTTTGGCTTCGACGTGCTGGTCGTGTTCGACCGCACGCATCGCGCCACGCGGCTGCTCGAAGCGACGGAGAGTGTGGACGAGGTGACGTTTGCCGAGGTGTGGGACGTGCAGCTCGCGACGCTGGAATTGGACGGCGCCGAGGAGATCCAGGGACAACTCTGGGGAGTGCCGGACCATTCTCGGATGTTCAACCCCCGGATCATCAGCGGTCGCGCGCTGCTGCCCGAAGACGACCGCGCGATCTTGCTCAACTCCAAGATCGCTGCCGATCACGACATCGGGGTTGGGGACCCGGTCACGATGACGGTCGCCGACAGGGAGCTGACCTGGACGGTGGTAGGCCTGGTCATCAACGTCAACAATCTACAGCGCGACAACTTTGTCCCCTTTGACACGATGGCGCGAGAGCTTGGCATCCCCAACCGGGGCGCCTTTGTGATGATGGCCGCCGACGCGCACGACGCTGCATCGCACGAACGGATCATCCGCGACCTGCGCGCCGTCTATGACGCCAACCGCCTCAAGCCCGTCTTTTTCCAGAGCGGCGGCGAACTGCGGCAGCAGACGAAGGCACAGTTCGATGTCATCACGTACTTGATGCTGGCGATGGCGGTGCTGGCGGCGGCGGTGGGCAGCGTGGGACTGATGAGTACTATGTCGATCAACGTGGTCGAGCGGCGGCGCGAGATCGGCGTGATGCGCGCCATCGGCGCGACCTCCCTCTCCATCATGGGTATCTTTATCGCCGAAGGGGTATTCGTAGGCATACTGAGTTGGCTGTTGGCGCTACCGCTCAGCTATCCTGGGGCGCGCCTATTTAGCAACGCTGTCGGCAACGCGCTGCTCCAGTCGCCGCTCGATTTTGACTACCCGATCGGTGGAGTGATCGGTTGGCTTGTGATCGTGATCGTGCTCTCGGCGCTGGCCAGCCTGTGGCCATCGTTACAAGCAACACAGGTCAGCGTGCGAGAATCGCTGGCGTACGAGTAAATTACGGATTACGCCTTACGGATTACATTTCAGGAGGAAACATGCACAAGAAACAATTATTGATTGGTATGTTGACGTTGATCATCGTCGGATCGTTGGTGGGATGCGGTGGGACGGAGGCGACAGAGACCGTGCCCGCCGACGAGGTACCAGTGGTCTCTCAGGTGGCTGGCGGGGTGGTGGCCGAGGCGGTCATCGAGCCGGCGCGTTGGGGCGAACTGCGCTTCGACGTGGGGGGCGACGTGGTCGAGGTAGAGGTGCAGGAGGGCGACGTGGTCTCGGCGGGCGATCTACTGGCCCGCCTGGAGACGACCAAGCTGGAGCGAGCGGTGGCGCAGGCGGAACTCGGTCTCAACCAGGCGCAAGTGCGTTTGGGCCAGGCGGAATTGAGCCTGGAACAACTGCAAGAGCCGCCGGGTGAGGCGGACATCCGCCAGGCCGAGCACGACATCGCCCAGGCTGCCGACGCGCTCAAGGCCGCCCAACTCGACCTCACCGCGGTGCTCAACAGCACGCTGCTCAACGAGACGCTGGAGGACGCCCAAAAGGTCTTTGAGGACATGCAACACAAGTACGAGGCGCGCCTGGAGATGTACGAGTCGGGCGAGGAACCCGACTACTGGCTCGTGGATCAGGCGAAAGAGCGGCTGGACGACGCCAAGCTAAACCTGGATCGCATCCAGCAGCAGGGGAGCGCGCAGGTGCAGGACGCCCGCAACGCAGTGAATCAGGCGCGGCAGGCGCAGCAGGAGGCCGAGGACGCGCTCGCCCGTCTCCTGGAGGAACCGGATCCACTGGACGTGAAGGCGGTGCAGAAGGAAATAGACGCGGCGCAGCTCGACGTAGAGACGGCGGAGTTGAGCCTGGAGGAAGCCCGCAGTAACCTGGAGAACGCCGAGTTAGCTGCTCCCTTTGCCGGGATCGTCGTGGAGGCGAACGTCGATCCCGGAGACACGATGTCGCCCTCTGAGGTAGCGTTCGTGCTGGCGACGCTGGACCAGCTCCAGGCGGTCACCGTCGACCTGACGGAACTGGACGTGGCGCGGGTGACGGTGGGACAGGCGGCGATCGTGACGGTGGACGCCCTGCCCGACGTAGAGATGAAGGGCCACGTGGTGCGCATCGGTTTGAGGGCCGTGGACTATCGGGGCGACGTGACCTACCCGGTCTACGTCGAGCTGGACGAGGCCGCGCCGCAACTTCGCTGGGGGATGACGGCGATGGTAGAGATCGAGACGGACTGAGGCTTACACAAGTCAGGAGGTGGATTGTGGTTGGAAAGGCAGGATTGAAAGCCGGGTTGATCGGCCTGGTCGTTCTGTTGGTGATGACGGCGATAAATAACCTGTTGCCGGTGGCAGGGGCCATGGTGTACGTTTTATGCGGGATCAGTATGTTGATCTATGTTGGTATCGGGGTGCTGGCCGGGTACTTTCTGGCTCCCCCGCGCACCCCGGGCAAGGGCGCCGGGGCCGGCGCCATCGCCGGGCTGATCGGTGGGCTGATCAATGGAGTGGTGGGCTTTATCATCATATCCGTCCGGATGGCGCAAGGCCTGGGGTGTCCCGGCCTGGACGCCCAGCAGTTGCAGCAATTGAACGAACTGGGCATGAACCCACAACTGTTCGCCATCCCGGGCGCGCTATGTGGCGCGATCATCGGCGCTGGCGTGGCGGCCATCAGTGGAGCCATCTTTGCCGCCATCAAGACCGACTAGCAGGCTGTCGGAGAGGGTTTGTTTTTGGCAGGAAACGTCCCTTCAGGCGCAGTTTTTTGGCCTACATTGAGGCTTCATGCCCCATTTTTGCCTCGAAAACGTCGAGATTTAGGGGCAGCCTTTC
>DAOTUB010000105.1:0-3420 GCA_034437455.1 Anaerolineae bacterium
AGCCGATTTGTTCGCAAGACCTTGTCCTTTTCCAAGTCAGATCGCTTTCATGAAGCGGCCTTGAGGCTATTCATCCATCGCTATAATCAGCTACGGGTGCAAGCCATCAGTCAATTTTAGCCACTACCTACTTCCGCTTCTTGGAACGGTTGGAGCTGATAGAACTTGCAGAGAAGGAGTAAGCAATGGAGCAACGGACATACCGAGGCGACATTGAGTCGGAAGGGTTGGCTGGCGCTCTGGTCTCACGCTTCAACCACGGTGACCTGAAGGCGCAGAGAGTGGTGGGACAGGACGGTCACCTGATGGTGCAGATCGCCACCCGCGAGGG
The DNA here is from genome assembly GCA_034437455.1 of Anaerolineae bacterium. Classification (GTDB taxonomy): domain Bacteria; phylum Chloroflexota; class Anaerolineae; order B4-G1; family B4-G1; genus DAOTUB01. The sequence goes on from DAOTUB010000105.1 coordinate 332, forward strand.
AGGATGGGGCGCGGCCAAGTCGGCGCTCAGCGTCGGCATCGCCCCGGTCGAAGGGGGCGTGCGGGTGACGCTGGGGCAGCAGCGCTGGCTGGACACGGCGGCCAGCCTGGCCATCACCGGGCTGGGGGCGCTGGTCAATCCGCTCTCGCTCCTGGGCCGCATCGACGACATCGCCCGCGACGTCGGCAAGTTGACGCTGCCCGACCAGGTATGGGAGGCGGTCGAGCATTACTGCGATAGCGTCGGGGCGCAACTGGGGCTGACCGAGAAGCAGTTGGTGGTGACCTGCCCCTACTGTGGGGTAGGCAACCCGGTTGGAGAAGAGACTTGCTCCGCCTGTGGAGGCAGCCTGGCGGAGGTGCAGCCCGTGGCTTGCCCAGAGTGTGGCTTCGTCTTGCCAAAAGATGCCAGCTTTTGCACTCGCTGCGGGGCGAGCCTGGCGAAAAAGAGCCGGACAGTGACATGCTCGAAATGCGGATACATCCTGGGCCGCGACGCCCGATTCTGCAGCCGGTGCGGGGCGAAGGTGTGACGACATAAAGTTAGACACAGACATCGTCCCGTGATTGGCTGATATACCAATCAGAAACCTCCGCCAAATCAAGCTTGCAGCGCGCCGACTCGGGCTCGGACGAGAGAACCTCCCACAACACCTTACCGCCGGGCGTCACGATCATGCTCGGACACTTCTGCTCCGGGTGCGCGTTGTTCGCGCCTAGCACAAACCGCTGATTCTCGGCGGCGCGGCTGATCAGATGGCTTCGCCACACGGGAGCCTGGGTCCCACCTCCCACGGCATTCGTCAGGTAGGCAAATATCTCTGCGCCTGCCCGTGCAAGATACCGCCACTGCTCGGGGAACCTGATTTCTCGACACAGTTGGATGCCAATCTTGACTGGGCGTCCACGCAAAGTCATTTCAAGAATAGGTAACTGCGAACCCGCCGCAAAATACCCGCGCTCACTGGTAGCCAGGTTGACTTTGTGATACACAAACGTTTCCTCGCCAGGGCCATAATACAGACCAGCGTTGTACCACTTGCCCCCCTCGTACACACAAGAGCCGAATATCAGGTGCGCTTGTCGTCGAGCTACCTCAACTTTGAGCACTCGCATAGATTCTGCCAGGAGCGTTGTGTTGATGCTGCGCAAAAAAGCGGGATCTTCCGCATACCCCGACAGCGCGCCTTCGGGAAGAATTAGCAGATCATCCTGTTCCGCGCGCGCCAGCGCAGATATGATTGCGCTCAGGTTTTCTTCGATATCGAGAGTGATGGGAAACTGTACGACGTGTGCGGAAATATGCATATCGTCTACCCTTGCACCCGCACAACCCACGGGGCCAACGCCCACACACGCTCGCGGGCCAGGTTTTGCAGCGCATCAAGTGTCGTCGTCCAAGCTGATTCCGCGGCAGGAAATGGCCGGGGCAGCGATTCCCGGCGGGGCGGGATTACCTGCACAACGGTGTAGTCTCGTTCTGGTTCGAGACCGGCCAACTCCTTCGCCGCCGCCAGCACCGTCTCAAAGTCGCCCAACGCATCTACCAGGCCAACATCGAGAGCCTGAGCGCCGGTCCACACCCGCCCGCGCGCGATCTCTTCCACTTGTTCCTCCGACATCTCGCGCCCTTCGGCCACACAAGCTTTGAAGCGAGCGTAGGTCTCGCCCATATCGCGGCGTACCAGAGCGCGTTCCTCCTCGCTGAAAGGCGTCATTTCAGAGTAGAGGCCAGCCATCGCGCCGCGCTGCATCGCTTTGCGACCAATCCCCAATCTGTCGTACAGGTCCGCGAGGACAAACTTGCCGCCCCAGATGCCAATGGAGCCGGTCAGTGTGGTCGGGCGGGCGACGATGCGGTCGGCCAGCGCCGAGACGTAGTAGCCGCCCGAGGCAGCCTGTCCCCCCATCAACACGACTACTGGCTTGCGCTCCCGCAGGCGGCGCACCTCGCGGCAGATCAGGTCGGAGGCCAACGCCGAACCGCCGGGCGTCTCGACGTGAAAGATGACCGCCGCGATACGCTCGTCGGCCTCGGCGCGCCGCAAAGCCCGTATGATTGTCTCCGACCCGGCCTGCGCCTCGAAGGGGAGCGGCAATGGCAGCGGCGAAGGTACGCGGCGGCTGCGACCCGGCACGATCACTCCCTCCAACGGTACCACGCCGATGCGTTGGCGTGTGGTCCATCTAGCCGGTCGTCGGAGCCAGCGGGCAGCATCCTGCCAGGTGAGCAATGCGACCTCATCCAGTTCAGAGGTCGCACTAGAGAGATGCGCCGCCAACTCGTCCTCGTATAGTACTGCATCGATCAGTCCCGCTTCAACCGCCTCGCCAGGCGTAAGCGGCATTGTGTCAATCAGTTCGCGTATCCGACTCTGGTCAAGTCCGCGTCCTTCGGCGACGGCAGAGATGATCTCGGCAAAGTATCCGTCGAGGATAGCGTCCAGCATCTCCCGATGCGGCTCGGTCATCGTCGAGCGGCGAAACGTGTCGGGGGAGACCTTGTACTCGGCGATGGCTTCGAGATCGGCCTCCACCCCTGCCAGCGCCAGCGTCTCTTTGAGGAACAGCGCCTCGCTCCGCAGCCCGAGCGCGGAGAGGCGACCAGCAGGCGGGAGGATGATCTCGTCGCAGGCTGAGGCCAGGTAATAGTCCCAGGTTCCTGCGGATGGCAGCCAGGCAATGACGCGCTTCCCTTTGTCACGCAGTTCGAGCAGCATCCGGCGCAGACTGTAGAGCGCGGACGGCCCGGCCTGGAGCGCGTCGAAGCGCACGATCACCCCCCGCACGCGCCGGTCGTCGCCGAGCCTCTCCAGCATGACCGCCATCCCCTCCAGGCTGGCTTCGGAGGGAAGCAACGGCAGGAGATTTAGCGGGAATGGCAACGGATCCTGACGGGGCGTTCGCTCCGGATAGGAGCCTCGAAGGTTCAGAACGACATAATCGAGACCCTTGCGCCGCAGGCTCTCTGGTAGTTCGCATGACACCCCCCACATCTGGGGGCATGGTATAATTAGCGCAAAGACCAGGAGGATATGCCATGTTGAACATTATGGGTATCAAGTCACGCGACATGATTTCAATCCCTTT
>DAOTUB010000106.1:0-6914 GCA_034437455.1 Anaerolineae bacterium
AGCCGATTTGTTCGCAAGACCTTGTCCTTTTCCAAGTCAGATCGCTTTCATGAAGCGGCCTTGAGGCTATTCATCCATCGCTATAATCAGCTACGGGTGCAAGCCATCAGTCAATTTTAGCCACTACCCTTGACCGAATAGTGTCAAGGTAGCTGCTACCGACAAAAAAGTGCGACGTGTCATCGTGACACATCGCACTTGTGTTTTCGTATCTTCTCAATCAAGTGGGACTGGCAGATTTAGCGCCGGTTGAGTAGGCCCGGAGTGCAACGAAGGGCCGTATCGAAACCAAGCGGGTTACCTGTGGAGTCGCTCGCATCCTTGGTTTCGATACGGCCTGAAGGCCTACTCAACCGGCGGACGCTGGCTACATCGTTCAGGCTGAATAGCTGCTCTGCTGTCTCCTTTCGACCCACTCTCCGTTGATTTTGCCTTCCCAACTCATATGAACTGTTGTATAATCCAGGCGACAACTACCACAAGGAGAGAAAAATCAATGAGCGAACGACTACGCATTCTGATCGCCAAGCCCGGCCTGGATGGCCACGACCGGGGAGCCAAGGTCATCGCCCGCGCGCTGCGAGACGCCGGGATGGAAGTCATCTACACGGGTCTGCGCCAGACCCCGGAGATGATCGTCGAGGCGGCGCTTCAGGAGGACGTGAACGGTGTGGGCCTGAGCATTCTTTCGGGCGCGCACATGACGCTGGTGCCCCGCGTCGCCGAGGGGTTGCGCGAGGCCGGGCTGGAGCACATCAAGATTTTCGTCGGCGGCATCGTCCCCGACGAGGACGTGCCGGCGCTGGAAGCACTGGGCGTGGCGGGCATCTTTGGCCCAGGCGCCAACACCCAGGAGATATCCGAATTCATCCGTCAACAATTGACCGAGGGCTAACGTGGAAACCACTTCGCTTATGGTGACAAAAGCCCTTGCCGGCAACCGGTACGCGTTGGCCCAGCTCCTCTCACTCGTCGAGGATAACGGCGCGGAAGTGCGTACTGTTCTCGCCGATCTCTATCCCCACACAGGTCAGGCTCACATCGTCGGCGTGACCGGCGCGCCCGGCACCGGCAAATCCACCCTGGTCAACGAACTTGCCAAATCGCTGCGCGCGCAGGACATCACGGTGGGCATCGTGGCGGTGGACCCCAGCAGCCCGTTCACCAGCGGCGCGCTCCTGGGCGACCGGGTGCGCATGCGCGATCTGGCGGGCGATCCTGGCGTTTTCATCCGCAGCATGGCCACGCGAGGCAGCCTGGGCGGGCTGGCGCGGGCCACGAGCGACGCGGTCAAGGTGCTCGACGCAGTCGGTTTCGCCGTCGTGCTGGTCGAGACGGTCGGGGCAGGCCAATCGGAGGTGGAGATCGCCCGCACGGCCCACACCACCGTCGTCATCGAAGCGCCGGGAATGGGAGACGAGGTGCAGGCATTGAAAGCCGGTTTGATGGAGATCGCCGACATCCTGGTCGTCAACAAGGCGGATCGGCCAGGAGCGGCGAACACGGCCCGCGCGTTAGAGATGGTGATCGACCGGAATGTCTCCCGTGGCGAGACAGGCGGGAATGGCTGGCATCCACCCATTTTGCAGACCATCGCGCTGGATGGCACCGGTGTGCCGGAGGCGCTGGAGGCTATCGCGGCGCATCGTGAACATCTGCACGCCAGCGGGCTGTGGGCCGAGCGGGAGCGGGAGCGCGTCGAGACCGAATTGCTCAACGTCCTCCAGCACGAGTTGATCGACAGGCTGTTGACACGGGTAGGGGAGGCGCAAAAGACCGCCTGGGTGGACCGCATCGCGGCGCGGGAGGTGGATGTGTACTCGGCGGTACGGGCGATCCTGGATGGTTGACCTCTGATTGTCAAAACTCTGGGAACGAGGAGACAAGTGATGAAGATTTTAGGAGTCATGGGCAGCCCGCGTATTGGGGGCAATACCGACGTTCTTATGGATCGCGCCCTAGCGGGCGCAAAGGCTGCCGGGGCCGACGTGGAAAAGGTGATCCTGGATCAACTCGATATCGGGCCTTGCCGGGATTGCGAGGGGTGTGCCGTGGATTGCGAGTGCATCCAGGACGACGATATGATCGCCCTCTACGACAAGATCCACCAGGCGGACGGCTTGGTTCTGGGCACGCCGATCTATTGGTGGGGGCCGACGGCGCAGATGAAGGCATTTATAGACCGCTGGTACGCCATCGCCCGCGACGCGGTCATGGATCGATTGGTCGGCAAAAGAGTGGCCCTGCTCTACACCTATGGCGATGACGACCCCACCGATACCGCCGAGCCTGCCGATACTGCGTTCACTCGGACGATGAATTACCTCGACATGCCGATTATTGGGCGAGTGTTTGCCTCGGCCTGGAAGCGCGGAGATATACACAAATCGCCCGGCAAACTGGACGAGGCCTATCAGCTAGGACAGGCCATCGCTGCCGAGTAGGACGGTGTTGCTCCAGGGGAGAAATATGATCGTAGGCGAAAAAGTTCGACTGCGGCCCATCGAGCGGGATGATCTGCCGCGCTACGTCGAGTGGTTCAGCGACCCGGAGGTACGCCGCCATCTGTTGGTTTACTTACCGTTCTCTTTGGCGCAGGAAGAGCGCTGGTTCGAGAATTTGCTGGGACAACTGGAACGGCAGAAGGTAGTGGTGTTGGCTATCGAGACCGCCGAAGGGGTGCATATCGGCAACACCGGCTTGCACGCGATTGACTGGAGGAACCGCCACGCCGAATTGGGCATCATGATCGGCGAAAAGACGCATTGGAACCGGGGATATGGCGCCGACGCCGTTCGCACGTTGCTGGAATTGGCCTTCCACGAGATGGGTCTGCACCGCGTCTTTCTGCGGGTGGATGTGGACAATGGTCGAGGCATTCGCTGCTACGAAAAAGTTGGCTTTCAACGGGAGGGAATTATGCGTGAAATCGTGTTTAAGGAAGGAAGGTACGAGGATCAATATCTGATGAGTATCTTACAATCGGAGTTTGACACGAATGAGTGAACACAAGGGAGGCATGCACGGAACGATTAAACTGTTTAGCGGCACGGGTTGTCCCGCGCTCGCCGAGGAGATCAGCCAGTATCTCGGCATACCGCTGTCGCCGCGCGACATTATCCAGTTTCCCAACGAGAACATCTTTGTGCGGCTGCGCGAGAGTATACGCGGCCAGGACGTCTTTTTGATCCAAACCACCTCATCGCCGGTCAATTATAATGTCATGGAATTGTTAATACTCCTGGACACACTCAAACGGGCTTCACCGGATCGCATCACGGCGGTCATTCCTTATCTATCTTATGCCCGTTCGGACAAGAAGGATCAACCCCGCGTGCCCATTACCGCTCGTCTGATGGCCGATATCATCGGCGCCGCTGGCGCCGATCGCTACATCCTGCTCGACTTGCACGCCGACCAGATCCAGGGATTCTTTGGTATCCCCGGGGACGTCATGACTGTTTTTTCCATTCTTTCCAATTACTTTCGCGAAAAGCGACTGGACAACGCGGTCGTTGTCGCCTCGGACCTGGGGTTCGCCAAAAAGGCGCGTAACCTGGCGGCCGAGTTGGGGATGCCCCTGGCGTTTGTCGAAAAGCGCCGGGTGTCTATGGATACGGAGGCGCTCACCTTGGTGGGCGAGGTAGATGGTCACGACATTATCATTGTGGACGATGAGGTGGATACCGGCGGCACAATGGTCAATTCGGTGAACATTGTCCGAGAACACGGCGCTCGCGATATGTACTTGTGTTTTGCCCATGCTGTCTTCTCGCCGCCGGCGGTCGAACGGCTGCGATCTCTTTCGATAGAGGAGATCGTGACCACAAACTCTGTTCCTATCCCCCCAGAGAAGCGACTGCCCAATCTTACCGTCCTGTCGGTTGCCAGTTTGTTGGGTGAGGTGATTCAGCGTGTCCACGAGGGCCGCAGCGTCGGCGAGGTATTCCAGGATTTTCAATACTTTGAGTAGTATTGGATTGCATAGGGGGGTCTGCTCGTGAAACAAGATCTAGATCATCTGATGGGGGAGCGTGGATTGGATGCCGTGCTCGTCAGGGGGGCCGTGTACGGCAATCCTGCGATGTACTATATGGCCAACGGCGCCGACATCATGGGCGGATGGGTGCTCAAGAAACGGGGCGAGGAGCCTATCCTTTTGTGCTGGCCGATAGAACGAGAGGAAGCTGCTGCCAGCGGCCTCATCGTCGTGAACATGAGCAAGTATGACTTTGTGAGCATCCTGCGCGAGATTGGCGACCGATTGAGTGCAACCGTCGAGTTACACCGCCGGGTGTTTGCTGACCTGGGTGTGAGCGGTCGGGTGGGTTTTTATGGAATGGCCGATCAGGGCCGCGCCTGGGTGCTGCTCAACGCGCTGAACGCGCAGTTGGAGGGCGTCGAGGTGTATGGCGATTTCGACGTGACGCTGATTGACGCCGCTCGCGCCACCAAGAGCCTCGAGGAGGCCGAGCGCATTCGCGAGATGGGCCGGCGCACCTGCGCGGTTGTGTCGAACACGATCTCGTTTCTCAAATCACACCATGTGCAGGATGAGGCGTTGGTACGGGCCGGCGGTGCTCCACTGACCATCGGGCAGGTGCACGAGGAGATCAACTACTTCATCGCTGAGCAGCGCATGGAGGACCCTGCTGGTTTTATTTTCTCCATCGGGCGCGACGCGGGCATCCCCCACAGCAAAGGACGTACCGAGGACGTGATCGCGTTGGGCAAAACGATTGTCTTTGACATCTTCCCTTGTGAGGCGGGCGGCGGCTACTTTTTCGACATGACCCGCACGTTCTGCCTGGGCTATGCACCGCCGGAGGTCGAGAAAGCTTACCAGGATGTGTACGATTGTGTGGAGAAGCTGGTCGGCGCTTACCAGGTGGGAAAGGAAGCGCGATCCTATCAAAGGATGGCGTGCGAGTTCTTTGAGAGCCACGGCCATCCCACCGTCGCCAGTGACACCAAGACTGAGGCCGGTTACGTCCACAGCCTGGGCCACGGCCTGGGGCTGGCCGTGCACGAGGAACCGCGCTTTGGCGACACACCCGACAACACCGACGTCCTCGAGCCGGGCCACGTCTTTACCTGCGAGCCAGGGCTGTACTACCCCGATCAGGGCTTTGGCATGCGCATCGAGGATGTGATCTGGATCGACTCGGATGGCGTCGTACACAACCTGACCGATTTTCCGAAGGAACTGGTGATCGAGATATAGCGTTCGCGATCTGATGATGACGTTCCTTGCGAAGGAGGCAAAATGACCCGTATTCTCGCTATCGAAACCTCGTGCGACGAGACCGCTGCCGCCGTGGTCGAGGATGGGCGGCGCATTCTCTCCAACATCGTCGCCTCGCAGGAGGAATTGCACGCCCAGTACGGCGGCATCTTTCCCGAGATGGCCTCGCGCGCTCACGTCGAGGCCGTCGTGCCCGTGATCGAGCAGGCGATGCAAAAAGCTCACCTCGGCTTTGATGACCTGGACGGGGTGGCTGTGACCTATGGGCCGGGGCTGGCGGGATCGCTGTTGGTGGGCGTCAACGTCGCCAAGGGACTTGCGTTGGGACGCGGTCTGCCTCTGGTGGGCGTCAATCACCTGGAGGCACATCTCTACGCTCACTGGCTGGAGACGGAGAGCGAGGACGCGGCAGAGGGAGAGTTGCAGTTTCCACTGCTGGCGCTCATCGTCTCCGGCGGTCACACCGAGCTGACGCTGATGCACGGCCACGGCCAGTACGAATACCTGGGCGGCACGCTCGACGACGCGGCAGGAGAGGCGTTCGACAAGGTGGGCCGCTTGCTGGGGCTCGACTATCCCGGCGGCCCGGCCATCGAAGCGGCGGCCCAGGGCGGCAACCCCAAGGCGTTTGACTTTCCCCGTGCCTGGCTGGACGATAGCCGTGACTTTAGTTTCAGCGGGCTCAAGACCGCCGTGCTGCGCGTGGTCCAGAAATACAGCGATCCCCCCAAGGGCCGCCTGCTGGCCGACCTGTCGGCCAGTTTCCAGGCGGCGGTGGTGGACGTGTTGGCGGCCAAGACGGCGCAGGCGGCGAAATCGTTCGACGTGACGGCCGTGCTGCTCTCCGGAGGCGTCTCGGCCAACCAGACCTTGCGCTCCACCACCGTCGAACGGGCGAGTGTGCCGGTCTATTACCCGCCATTGTTCCTTTGCACCGACAACGCCGCGATGGTCGGCGCCTGTGCTCACCATCGCTTTATCGCTGGCGACCGGGCTGGGTGGGACCTGGACGTCGTGCCTGGATTGCGGTTGGCGTAGAATCAATGAGCGACAAACAGATCCGCTCCATCGTGCTGGGCATCATCTGGCGCGGCGACGAGCTTTTGGTCTTTGAGAATTACGACCACGTCAAGGACGAGACCTATTACCGGCCACTGGGCGGCGGTATCGAGTTCGGGGAGCGCAGCCAGGAAGCGCTCCAACGCGAGTTCCGCGAGGAATTGGACGTCGAACTCGCCGATGTGCACTACCTGGCTGCTCTGGAAAATATCTTTACTTGTAACGGCCAGCCCGGTCACGAGATCGTCCTGCTCTACGAGGCGAGCCTGGGCGATCCATCTTTCTACGAACGAGAAGTTTTCGAGGTACACGAGGAGGTCGAAACACTGCCGGTACGTTGGATGTCGCTGCGCAAATTTCAGGTGGAGAACCTTCCCTTGTACCCTGATGGATTGTTGGAGCTGCTGACGCAATGACGCTACGGGATCTTTTTCGCAACAGCCTCCTGACGATCCGAAACCTGCTGCGCTCTTTGCGGCGCGGCTCTTTAGGATTTCGCATGGGAGGGCCACATATGGGGGTACTCCGGCTGGGCGAATTGGCGATAGCCCTCAAGGTCAAGGTAAAGGCGTTGGAATAGAGTCGCGACCCGAAGGATGCCATAACAGCG
>DAOTUB010000107.1:0-33023 GCA_034437455.1 Anaerolineae bacterium
AGCCGATTTGTTCGCAAGACCTTGTCCTTTTCCAAGTCAGATCGCTTTCATGAAGCGGCCTTGAGGCTATTCATCCATCGCTATAATCAGCTACGGGTGCAAGCCATCAGTCAATTTTAGCCACTACCCGAGGGAGTACCCTCGGACGCTCAAGTAGATGCGTTGCAGTCGAATATCCTCAAGTCGGCGAGGGGCGTCTCGCGGTCGCAAGCTCCAATCGAACCCACCACAGCGGCGGCCTGCAAACGACGCAGACCGCCTCGTCTGTCGGCGCAGGCGCTCTGGCCGTCGAACCGCTCCACATCGAATTGCGCCCCACCACATACTCGTCACCCTGAGCGGAGCCAAAGGGTCTCCAGTCTCGACAACGTGAGATTTCTCGGCTGCGCTCGAAATGACGCTCGTCGGCGAGGGGCGTCTCGCGGTCGCAAGCTCCAATCGAACCACTCCACGTCGAAGCGCACCCCATTCGTCAGCACCACCATCATCAATTGGCCACGGCTCCTCAGGTGTGAGGCTGACACACGCCACCTTGCGCCAGGGGACGGGTGTGGTAAGATCGTAACATCATCAAACGGTGAAATGTCATAACGTAAACTCCATTTTAGCACAAGGAGGAAAGAATGTATCAACAACCGTGGTACCTCATCTTACTTCCCGCGCTGCCGATTTTGTTAACCCATCTGGCGGGCGCTATCGTGGCGGTCATCCTATTGGTACGCCAGGAGCAAAAAAGTACCCCGGCGATCCTGGCCTTGATCGGCTTTGGCGTGCTTTTCATTCTGGACCTGGCCGAGTTTGGCCGAGGGCCGCTGGTCGGATGGGTGGGCCGGCAGGCGGTGCGCCAGTTCTTTGCCATCAACACCGGCGTGGGTTGCTGCTGTAGTGTCTTTGACGTGGTCGCTACCGTCTGCCTCATCGTTGCCCTGTGGCAGGCCGTGTCGGGCGCCACAGCCGGGATACCAGAGGACATCAAATCGCTCGATTGAAGACCGCCGAGTTCGACTACGAACTGCCGCCCGAGCGGATCGCCCAGACTCCCCTCGAGCCTCGCGACGCCTCTCGCTTGATGGTGGTGGATCGGCACGCGAGTGAGATCGCCCACTATCATTTCTACGACCTGCCGGATTTTCTCCGACCGGGCGATCTGCTGGTGCACAACGAGAGCCGGGTCATTCCGGCCCGGCTCTTTGCCCGCAAACCGACCGGCGGGAAGGTAGAGATCCTGCTGCTGCACCGACGGGCCGAGCGCGTCTGGGAGGCGCTGGTGGGAGGGAAGCGGGTGCGCGTGGGAATGCGCCTGGCGCTGCTCGACAGCCCCGGTGGACAACCGACCGGCGCGATGGCCGAGGTGGTGGAAGCGGGCGAGCGCGGGATGCGCGTATTGGCCTTCGACCGGCCCGCGCTGCCGCTGGCGGAGCAGGTGGGCGTCACGCCACTGCCGCCCTATATCCACACCCCGCTGGCCGACGCCGAGCGTTACCAGACCATCTATGCGCGCGCGCCTGGTTCGGCGGCGGCGCCCACGGCCGGCCTCCACTTTACGCCCGCCCTGTTGCGCCGGCTAGAGGAGATGGAGGTGCGCTCTGCCTTTGTCACCCTGCACATTGGCCTGGATACCTTCCGCCCGGTGCAAGAGGAGGACATCCAGGAGCACTCCATGCACACTGAATACTGCTCGCTGGCGTCAGAGACAGCCGAGCAGATCAACCAGGCCAAACGCGAGGGACGGCGCGTGGTAGCGGTGGGGACGACGAGTGTGCGAGTGCTGGAGAGCGCAGCGACTAAATCACCAACCGTCCATCATCCATCGTCCATCGTCCAACCTTTCGAGGGAGCCACCGATCTGTTCATCTACCCCGGCTACGAGTTCCGCGCCGTGGACGTGCTGCTCACCAATTTTCACCTGCCGCGCTCGACGCTCCTGATGCTGGTGGCCGCTTTTGCCGGTAAGGAGCTGTTGGATCGCGCCTATGCCGAGGCGATCCGGGAGCGTTACCGCTTTTACAGTTTCGGCGACGCGATGCTGATCCTCTAAATTGAGGTTAGCGATGACTTGACCATTCGGTCAATCCGAGTACAATTTGCCCTGACGTCCGTTGCCGGTGCAAGCGCGGTTCAACATCAAGAGGGTTCTATGTCTCTGCACTTTGCTTTCCTGGTGCTCAAGGAACATCCTTACGGGCGGGAGATGCTGCGCATTCTGCTGAAGCAAGGTTTCCGTCCCGGTCTGATCATCGAAGAAACCTCCCCTGTGGCAGATGAGGAGCGGCAAAAGTTCCTCGCCCGCATCGCCGGACAGCCCGTGCCGCCGACCATCACCGATCTCGTCACCGGGCTGGACATTCCCCGCCGCGAGGTGAGCAACCACAACGACATCGCCTGTCGAGAGATGCTGGAAGCCTTCGACCCGGAGGTGGTGGTGCTGGGCGGCACCCGCATCATCCGCCCGGCCATTATAGCGATCCCGCGCTGGGGTATGGTCAACGCCCACCCCGGGCTCTTGCCATGGCTGCGCGGCTCTTCGTCGGTGGGATGGGCGCTCTACAAAAACATGCCGATTGGCTCCACGGTCCATTTCATCGAGGAGGAGATTGACACCGGGCCGATCATCCTGTGGCGGCAACTGCCGGTCCGCCGAGGAGAGACCTACGAGCAGATCGTGCGTCGGATACTCACCCTCTCCGGCGAACTGATGGCCGAGGCGCTGGTGCTACTCGAGGTGGGAGAGGTGGTAAAAATTCCTCAGGACAAGGTCATCGGAGAGACCCTGCGCGTGATACCGCCCGAGCTTTTGGAAAAGGCCAAGGCTCGGTTGACCGAGGGCCGCTACAGTCACTTTGAGGATTAGGTGATTTTCAGGTGCACCTGCTTTGAGGAAAATATGAGCGATATGACTTTTGAACCAGGGGCTGCCTTTGCCCGGCGGCTGGATGTCGAGGACAAACTGGCCTCTTTCCGAGATAGTTTCGTCATCGCCGAGCCTGACCTGATCTATGTGGACGGCAACTCTCTGGGTCGGCTGCCCCGCCAGACGGTGGAGCGCGTGCAGACGGTGGTAGAGGAAGAGTGGGGGTGCGACCTCATCCGGGGCTGGAATACGGGTTGGTTCGAGGCGCCCACCCGCGTGGGAGAAAAGATCGCGCGGCTGGTGGGCGCGGGGCCGGGCCAGGTCGTGGTCAGCGACTCGACCTCGGTCAACCTCTTCAAGTTGGTGATGGCCGCGCTCACGATGCAACCGGAGCGCGACCGCATTGTCAGCGACGTGATGAACTTTCCCTCCGATCTCTACATCCTCCAGGGGTGCATTCGCCTGCTGGGCGACCGCCAGCATCTGCACCTGGTTCCCTCGGCGGACGACGTCACCGTGGATCGGCAGACGCTCTTTGACGCGATTGACGAGCGGACGGCGCTCGTCACGCTCTCCCACGTCACCTTCAAGAGCGGCTTTCTCTACGACGCAGCGGCGGTGACGGAGCGGGCCCACCAGATGGGGGCGCTGGTTCTGTGGGACCTGAGCCACTCCGTCGGTGCAGTCCCGGTGGAACTGGATGCCTGGAACGTGGACCTGGCGGTGGGATGCACGTACAAGTATCTCAACGGCGGTCCTGGCTCCCCGGCCTTTTTGTACGCGCAGCGCGACTTGCAGGAGGAGACACTATCCCCTGTCTGGGGTTGGTTCGGCCAGCGCTCGCCCTTCGCCTTCGACCTGGAGTACGAGCCGACAGAGGGAGCGACCCGTTTCCTGGTGGGTACGCCGCCCACGATCTCGCTGTTGGCGATGGAGCCGGCCATCGATCTCGTGCTGGAGGCGGGACTGGACCGCATCCGCCGCAAGTCGATCCGGCTGACTTCTTACCTGGTCTACCTGGCGGACGCCATTCTTTCGCCGTTGGGTTTTACGCTCGGTTCGCCCCGAGATCCGGCCCGGCGCGGTTCTCACGTCAGCGTGCGCCATCCAGAGGGATATCGGATCAACCGGGCCTTGATCGAGGAGATGGCCGTCATCCCCGACTTTCGCGAGCCGGACAACATCCGCCTGGGCCTGGCACCGCTCTACACGACCTTCACCGAGGTTTGGGAGACGGTGGATCGCCTCCGGCGAGTGGTGGAGGAAGAGCGGCACCTGAAATATTCATTGGAAAGACTGGCAGTGACTTAGCTCAATCTTCCTCGACAATCTCATAATCGTAAGTGATCTCGGCTTTGCCGCGCACTGTCGCGGCGACAGAGCAATACTTTTCCTCTGATATTCGGATCGCGTCGTTCACTGCTTTCGCGCGCAGCTTTCTGCCCCGCAGCACGTAGTGGAGATGGATCTTGCGGTAGGTCCAGGGTGGATGTGGATCCTGCTCGCCGGTGACGGTGATCTCCAATCCGGTCAACTGCTGGCGTTTCTTTTGGAGAATTTCGACCACGTCGTAGGCAGTGCATCCCCCCAGTCCCACCAACAATAATTGGGAAGGACTCATCCCCGTACCGTTCTCCTCATCCTGCGAGGACATCACGACGGAGTGCTTGCTCTCGTCGGTGCCGACGAACTGTTTCTTATTGAGCCATGTAATCTGCACGGTTTTAGCCACTAATCTGTTTCCTCCATCAATGTTTTTAACTGTCGTGCCGTGCCAACCGCTTGCCCCTGCCAGTGGTTGTTCATATAAACCAGCGTCAACGGCGATTCCTCGTCCAGTTGACGGATCTTTGGTATCCATTCCGTCAACTCCCCGTCGCTGTAGATATAGTCGTATCGCTCCCAGGCCTCGTCGTGCTGCCACCACTTTTCGCGGTTTCTGCCGTGAAAGCGCACGTAGGCGACCGGGCCGGTCGCGACCGCCACCGGCGGCACCAAGTTCTTGAAACGCGGCTGATCCACGCAGCAGAAGCCAAAGTTTAGTTCGCGCAGCTCGTCAAAGGTGCGCTCGGTGATCCACTCGCGAGAGCGGAACTCGACCACGACGGGCAGGTCACCGAACCCCTCGCGCACGCGCTTGAGATAGGCACGGTTCGTCTTGTTGGCGTGGAAGGAGTAAGGGAACTGGGCCAGCACGCAGGCGAACTTTTCCGCGTCGATCAGTGGAGCCAGCCCCGCCACGAACTGCTCCATCTGCGGCTCCGGTTCCTTCCGCTCGTGGGTGATGCCCTTGTACGCCTTGACAGTGAAGAGAAACCCTTCGGGGACCTTGTCCGCCATGCGGCCCAACGTGCGGGCGTCGGGGATGCGGTAGTAGCTAAAGTTCAGCTCGCAGGTGGGGAATTCGCCGCCGTAAAAGGTGAGCCATTCCTGCCTGGGCAACCCCTGGGGATACACCGGCCCGACCCAATCTTTGTAACTGAAACCACTGGTGCCGATCAGAACCGTCATCTTCCCCCCTCCCTTGGCTATTGCCATCCCACGCAAGGTTGGCTAACCAGCCACCAGATCAACCCCGACCCAGATAAACCGCACCCCGGTATAAACAAGAAACAGGCCACACGCCAGCAAAAGCGCCTGGTAGATACCGTCAGTAAACCAGCGTCGCCCCGAAACCACGAGCAACGCCGTCAGCGCGTTCCAGGCGTAATCGGCCAGAATGTGGCCCACGTAAAAGAACGTCAGCGCGATCAGCCCTTGCTGTTGCGCCATCAACACGTACCCACCGCCCACGCCGATCCACCAGAGATACCAAAAGGGATTGCCCACCGTCGCCGCGATTCCCAGTCCGATCAGGTTACCTCCCTCCGCCGCCTGGGGACCCTCGTCAGCCTGGGGCATCTTCAACTGTCGCCGCGCCGCCTTCCAGGCCATTATCCCGCCCATCCGCAGCAGGAACAGTCCGCCCAGGACGCCGAGCGCTGCCGCCAGGATGGGACGATCCAACACGTGGCCCATCCCCAACGCCAGCGCGCCTACCATGAGCAGTTCCATCAACACGTGACCGGTGGAAATCAGCGGCCCCGCGCGAAAGCCCCGCCGAGCGCCCTCGGTGACGACCGCCATGCTGAGCGGCCCTGGGCTCATCGTGGCGGCGAGCGCCACGCCAAACGACCACATAAACAGGCTAAGATAGCTCATAGGGAACTCGGTTGTAATGAACAACGATCAATGAACAATGAACAAATCCAGAGGTGCTAGTCCAGCTTGTTTTGATCTAGTAACTCACGCCAGATGCCAAAAACTCCTATCCTGGCCGCTTCACGGGTAATGTAGGCCAGGTCGAGTTCCGGGCCAGACACGCGCAAGATTCCTGCAACGTCGTCCAGATGCCGGGAGGACTGGCTGTCTTGATAAGCGCGCAATTTGGTCAGAATGACTGACTCGGGCGGCATATAGGCGACCTGACGGAACTCGTCAAAGTGTTTCATCCGACGATGCTTAAAAGCCCACGTGTGAATGGGATCGCGCTCGGCAACGTGGAAATCGATCTTGATCCCGGTTTCAAGATGGATCGTGTTAAAGTAAAAGTGTTGCTCCATCGCCTCCTTGATCGCTTCAGCCGAGACATAGTAGCCATCCTCCTCCAGCAGCCGGGCCAAGGTGTTCACGTCGTTGTGGTGCAAGCGCACTACGAGGTCCATATCTTGCGTGAAGCGAGGTTCGCCATACATCACTGCCGCTACCCCGCCCCAGATCACGTATTCGATTCCGGTGGCCTCAAGAATGTCAATCACTCCGCCAAAGGCGCGGTTCTGTTCCAGTTGCGTGACCATGGTATTCACTCCACGACAGGCTCGACTCCCGTTACCAATCGGCGCACCTCAGCCTCAACCTGTTCCTCATCCCAGTCTGGGTGACGCGAACGGGTTCCAATCTTTGCCTGATGAAGGGCGAATTCAAACATCTCGAACATGCCGCGCATCTTGCGAGCATCATTCATTGAGCGATAGATCTCGATCTGTATGGGGTTGGGAGGTTCTTTGTAGCCCGACCTCTTTTTGGCTTTTACAACTGGCTCCTTGAGGTAGTAGCCCTCTACCTCTGGCGTATCACTGTAGCCGATGCGGATACCCCATGCGCGCAGGGCGGCGACATCGGCCTCCAACGTCTGCTCTGCCTGCACGCCGAAGCAGTCCTCTCCCAACCAGGTCTCAACCTCCGTCCGCAGCTCGGAGCCGGGATGCGGGCGACCATCCCTCAGCGCCTCGACTATGGCCATCCGACGGGCCAAAGAGGGGTCGGCCTCGGCCTGCGCCGCCAGGATCCACAGCCACGGAGTGTCTCTTTGGTTGCTCGGCAAGCGATCCAGCGCGGCGTGTCGCCAGGTTTCCAGCCACGCATTGTCGTGTCGCTCAGTCATAATCCCCCTCGCCGCCGATGATCACGGCGCGCGTGCGTCCGGCCGTTTCGGGCGGACCGATGACGCCCATGTCCTCCAGTATCTGCATCAGCCGTGCCGCGCGCGGATGGCCGATGTGCAGCTTGCGCTGGAGAAGCGAGGCCGAGGCCTCGCCCTCTTCTTGCACCAGATCGATGGCCTCCTGCAACAACTCTGCGTCCTCGTCCTCCTCTCCAGCATCCTCTTCGATGGCATCGTATCCCTCGGGCGGCGCGACCCGCTCCCAGGGTGCCCTCTCCTCGACCGGGCCTACCTGCTTGCTCCAGAACTCTACCACGCAGTCCACTTCCTCCTCCGAGACGAAGCAGCCCTGCACGCGCACCGGGTGGCTCGCGTCGGCCGCCACGTAGAGCATGTCGCCGGCGCCCAGGAGTGTCTCGGCGCCCGGCGTATCCAGGATCACGCGCGAATCCATCTGGCCGGCGGTGGCGAAGGAGATGCGGGCCGGAAAGTTCGCCTTGATCAGCCCCGTGACCACGTCCGTGCTGGGCCGTTGCGTGGCCACGATCAGGTGGATGCCGGTGGCGCGGCCCATCTGGGCGATGCGGCAGAGCAGCCGTTCGACGGCGTCGGGGGCCAGCATCATCAGATCGGCCAACTCGTCGATCAGCACGACGAGGCGAGGCAGGGTCGGTTCGTTCTTCTTGGTCATCTCGTTGTTATAATCGTCGAGGTGGCGCGCCGAAGCGTCGGCAAAGCGCCGGTAGCGGTCGTCCATCTCCAGCGCCACCCAGCGCAGCACCTTGACCACGCGCTCCAGGTCCACCTCCACGTTCCCGTAGAGGTGGGGCAGCCCGTTGAAGCGCACCAACTCCACCATCTTGGGATCGATCATGACCAGCCGCAGTTGTTCGAGCGTGTTGGTGAAAATCAGGCATGTGGTGATCGCTTTGATGCAGATCGACTTACCGGATCCGGTCGTGCCGGCGATCAACAGGTGCGGCATTCTGGCGAGATCGGCTGCGACCGGATCGCCGGCGACGTTGTGGCCCAGGGCGAAAGCGAGCGGCGAATTGAGCTTGCGAAACGTTTCCGACTCCATCACCTCGCGGAGACCCACGAGCTGGATCGTGCTGTTGGGCACCTCGATGCCGATGTAAGGACGGCCAGGTACGGGCGCCTCGATGCGCAGACGAGGGGTGGCCAGCGCCAGCGCCAGGTCATCC
The DNA here is from genome assembly GCA_034437455.1 of Anaerolineae bacterium. Lineage (GTDB taxonomy): Bacteria > Chloroflexota > Anaerolineae > B4-G1 > B4-G1 > DAOTUB01. The sequence goes on from DAOTUB010000107.1 coordinate 8,480, forward strand.
GTCCGACTGGTGATCTGGCTCACGCGTACTTTGCGGCCGCCCTCTGGGGAGCTATCCAAAAAGCCCGGCTCGATGCCGAACTGGGTGACTGCCGGGCCGACGCGCACCTCAACGACCTCGACCGGGAGACCGAACTGGGCCAACGTCTTTTTGATCGTGTACGATTTCTGGCGGATCTCTGTGTCGCTCAGGGCTGGCCCCTCGGTGTCGTTCAGCAGGCTGAGCGGCGGACGGGAAAATGTGCCCGGCGGCGCTGCCCGGTGGAAATCGGCGACCTCGCGGGGCCTTGGGACCGAATGCGCGCCGCTACGGGTGGATGGCGGGGTAGCGGCCGCCGGTTCTGCGCGAGCTTTGATCGGGATCGACGGAGCGCGCTTTCTCTCGCTTGGCGAGATTCGTTCGCGGTCGATCTGTTCACGAGGCGGTGGAGCCGCCCGGGGCGGAGTGGACGCGGGTTTCTGGGTGGGCTTGGGACGCGCTGGGGGAGGATCAGATCGGGCGGCAGGCTCGGCGGAGCGGCGCTCGGCACGCTCGGCAAAAGCCTCCAACACTGAACCCGCGAGCCGTTTGACGTCGGCGGAGGTCATGTCAAACGTCAGGCCCAGACCGAGCGCCAGAAAGATCAGCAACGCGACCAAGGTCGCCGGACCGCCCACGTATTCCAGAAGGAGCTTGGAAATCGCCCACCCAACCAGCCCTCCGCTGGGCGAGAACTTGGCCGTCCGGCCGAATTCCACAAGTCCCCACAGGTCATCCTTGCCGACAATGAAATGCGTCAATGCCAGCAAACTGAAAAAGACCAATTCCGCGCCGACGAAGGGACGCCAGCGCCACGTTGTCGAACGGTCCAATTGGTGCTGTAGCCACAACAGCCCGGCCAGCACGATGGCCAGCGCCAGCAGAAAGGCTCCCCAACCCAACCAGTATCGCAGCCGCTCGACCCATGTGTTGGTCCAGATACCCGTCGTCACCTGGAACACGGCCAGCAGTGTGATCGCCCCCATCGCGATGACGAGCAGCGCCAGGATTTGCTGCAATAATGGGTTGGTCAGGATCGCCACCCAGTCTCTTTTTTCGTTATCCTTGGTCATTTCCCCGCCCCCCCCCGTATGTATCCAGCAATGTGCGCTGTCAAAAAGTCGGCAGCTTACTCCCTCTCTTTTTTTACCTCTTCCAGTCTCAATCCAATTCTACGTCGCTCGCTGTCTACGTTGAGAATCTGCACGGTCACGAGGTCTCCTTTGTGCACCACGTCGTTGGGGTCGGGAGAGTTTTCCTCGGTCAATTCCGAGACGTGGATCAATCCCTCTAATCCCTCTTCGACCTCCACAAAGGCGCCGAAATTCACGATGTGAGTGACCATGCCTTCCACGATCTGACCGGCCTGGTAGAGATCCTGGACCGATTGCCAGGGATCGGGCTGCAAACGTTTGATGCTTAACCCGACCCGTTCGCGCTTGCGGTCCACGTTGAGGACGTACACCTCCACGGACTTGTCGGGAGTGAGGACATCGCTGGGATGCTCCACCCGGCCCCACGAAAGCTCCGAGATGTGTACCAGCCCTTCAAATCCGCCCAGATCCACGAACGCGCCGAAGGAACAGAGATTGGTCACGCGGCCCTGGCATATGTCGCCAGGGCAGAGTCGGTTCAATAATTCATTGCGCTGGTCTTCGTCAATGTGGGTGGCTCGCTCCGAAAGGATGAGTTTCTTGTTCTCGAGATCCATCTCAATGATCTTGAGATGTAACCTGGTTCCAATTAAACGTTTCAAGTCTGCGCGTCGCTCACTTTCATCTATAGAGGAAGAGAGACTCGACAGGTGAGACGCAGGCACAAAGCCCTGTAGTTCATTCCACTCGACCAGCACCCCGCCGCGATTGCATCCCACGACGGGCAACTCCAGTACCTCCCTCTGCTCCATCAACTCGCGTGCTTGTCGCCAGCGATCTTGGCCGTCCGTCGCTTCCACGGACGTTTCAGGCTCGCCGAGCATCTGTTCATCCCACAGGTTCACACGAGCGGCGGTAGGAACTGCTTTTCCGTTTTCTCCGTCGCGCAACAAGGCTTCCCAATATCCCTCATCTAGCGGCGCGTTGGGCGGGATCCATTCCCCCTGGTGATTCATCCTTCTTCGCCTCCTGGCATGTGCTGATTATATGTGAGGTCCTGACAACTTGTCAAATATTGGCGTTTTCGTGGTTGTTTAACTCGTCCTTTTCCATCTCTGCTAACATCTGGGCCGTCGCCTCGATGGCGACGCGCTGCTTGCGGTACAGGTCCGATTCGCTCATCGCAAGTCGTTGCGCGACCTCGCGCACCTTGTGCCCCTGAAGGAACTTGAGCTCGAGGATGTTGTACAGTAGCCAGGCCGGTGCTGTCATCTCGCGCTCTCCATCGGGGCGCAGGCGTTCGATGGCTTGCCGGAGCACGGCTCGCAGCCCCATCATCGCGCTGCCCTCCTGCTCCTGCGTCGCGCGCTCGACCACGCGCAAAGCGATCAGCGGGCTAGTTGTTAATTTGGACCCTCCCCAGTAATGTTTGAGCGCGTCCCTGACCCATTGTCGAAACTCGGCTGACTCGACGGGACTGCCCCCGCTGAACCCAGATAGCGCCTGTTCCCCAACGTAATGTACCATCCCCCGGCGGCGCTGGATGTCCTCGATCTCGGGCATGATGCGTTCCAGCGCGCCAAAGATACTCTGCTGAAGTTGACGATCTTCGAGCGCCGCTGCCGCCTGGGCGAGCAAGGTCTCGACTCCCTTTTGTTCTTCCTGGCTCAGGTGTGGCTCGGGCGATCGGGCCGCCACGCCCACCACGCCGATGATGTTTTTTCCTTGCGCCTCTCCCGCGCTGGAGGAAGGAGTGAACAAGGGGGCGAGCCAGTAGCCGTTCCACACGAATAGATCGCCATACCGCTCGATCCTGGGCTCTTCGGACGGCGGTGCTTTGGTATTCTCTTCGACCTGCTGCGCAGAAGCTCGCCACGCTTCCAGCGGCAGGTTCCTGGCTGTGCCTGGCTCCAGCGGTCCGCACATGACTTCCAGACGCGGCGCGGCGCCATCTACGACCGCCACAAAGCCCGTCTCGACCCGCAATAGATCGCACAGCGCGGCGAGCACGTTTTCCAGGAATTGATGCAGGTCGGTGGTCGTGAGCAGCCGGCTGGACAATTGCTGAATCCACTCGATCTCTTCCTGATCCTGGTGATGGAGCGCGCGGTCAATCAATGGTTTGGCCAGCTCTATGCCGAGTTGTAGCAATAAAATGATTCCCACCACGCCAAAGAGCATGAGGCGGCGACTGGGAAGACCAAGCCAGTTTTCTGCCTGTGAGGTGGCGACGATGACCACGATCACCAGCGTGGCGACGAGAGGTCCGCGCAGCAAAAAGTGTACCAGTCGATGTTTCACCACCCGGTCGGGGGTGAGCGTGCCGAAGGAGGTCGCGCTGTAGGCCAACAGGATCAGCATCAGCCCAACGCCCACGTTTCCCAGTACCAACGTCAGCCAGAGAAGGGCGCTCGGCGCGTGAGCGTACCAACCGGTGAGGAGCAGGTAGGGAAAAACTCCCGCCGCCGGCGCTGCAAAAGTAGCCGCCAGGTATGTCATTCGGCGCCGCGAGGTGGACGTGAGGCAGCGACGACGCGCCCGCAGGACGTTGACCGCTCCCCAGCTCACAGCGGCGAGAAAGTAAAGGATAAAGACCGGGAAAAGCGGTCCGGGCAGCAGGTGAGCAGCGCGGTGCGTCAGCACGCCGTCATACACGATGAGATCGCTAAAGGCCACGCCGAGCAGCAAAAGCGCACTGAGTAAGTGGCTGGCGCGCACGGCAACGTCGCGCAGTTTATTCCTGGCCCCGGTGCTGGCCAGGAGTGCGTTCGAGAAATTCAAATAGGCGGCCGGGGTGAATGCGATGCCGATCCATTGCATCTGCAACCAGGGTCTGGCCGTATCTATGTCCTGGGCGCCGAACAAAGCCAGGTCCACAAAGTAGGCGACCAACACGCACGCCAGAAGCGAGGCAAACGAGCGGGCGATGTTGTTGTGGGGATTGTAGATGACCAGGTAAAGTAGAAGGGCGAAGGAGAAAATGACGATGCCCGAAGCGAGTACAACGTTGATCAGTTCAAACAACCCCTGAAAGTCGAACCCCGATAAGAATGTCATCAACCTAGCTACAATCCAGTACTGTACCAATACGGTCGAGCTCCATCGCTTGCGTGGTCTCGATACGGTCTTTTGGTGTATCTTTGCAATAATTCGGGGCAATTGTACTGTAGCCGCGCTTTCCATAGCGCGCTAGCCCGGCGAGGTATAGAAACCTCGGCTACATTCCCCGACTTTTTGAGATACTTCGGATCTATGCGACCGACGCTCGTCTAGCTGAACCAATACCCACGAGAACAAGGAAAGAGTCTCATCGCAGCGACCCGCTGAAGAATAACGCGATATCCTGGCTGGGCCAATAGCGATCGCTATAGCCAGAAAACGTCAATCCGCGCGCGCGGCAGAACCGGGTAGCCGGATAGTTCTTGGTCTGCACCGCGAGCACGATCCTTGCCAGGCCGTGCTCGCGCCCCCATTGAGCGGCTGCCCGCACCAGCGTCGTCCCTATGCCGCGCCTCCGATGGGGTCGGTCCACGACCAGATCGCCCATCCAGGCGAGCTTGTGCTCGGGCTGGGCGGTCAGCGCCACGTACCCGTAGACGCGCTCCTCTTCCTCTGCCACCAAAAAGACGTCGCGTCGCCACCATCCTGCCAGCAGATCCTCGCCCTGATAGGGATAGGCGACTCGCACCTCGCGGGGCAGACGCACGATCCGGAAGGCGACGGTCATGGCGTTGTTTTCTTCCCGCGTCTCCATTTGCCAGACGCGGTCGGTCGTGTAGGAGTGTTCCAATGCTCCGCACACTTCCAGATCTTGAGGCTTGGCCGGGCGTACCCGCATTCACGTTCTCCTCGACAATACAGATTACTTGTGTCTTGTAACCATTCTACCATCAGGCCGCGATTGAGGCAAACGAGCCATCGATTTGTTGTATCTTCTCAATATTCTGGGGAAAGTAGGTCGGATTTGCTATCCGGCCAGGCGGTGGTTAGCATCGGATTGTCCCAATCCGCAACCGCCCTACATCTGCCCCGATTTATTGAGAAGATACGATTTGTTCTTCCGCCAGCCATGTCCTCACCAGCATCTCGATCTCTTCCGCCGCCGTCTCGGTGACGTCGAACCAGTGGATGTGGGGATCGTTGAGGCTGAACCAATTGTACTGGCGGCGAATAAAGCTGCGCGTGACCCGCTTGATCTCTGTCACGACCTGTTCCCGCGTCGTCTCTCCCTCAAAGTAGGGCTTGAACTGCGCATACCCCACTCCCGACATTGCCGGCAATTCCCATCCGTACCCCGCTTCCAGCAATTGGCGCACCTCCTTTTCAAGCCCTGCCTCCATCATCGCCTCCAGCCGCCGGTCGGCGCGCTCGTAGAGGGCCGCCCGCTCCATCGTCAGACCGACCTGGAGGATGCGGTAGGGAGGCGGCTTCTTCTTCTGTTGCTCAGAGATGGGTCGGCCGGTGCTCAGGCAGACTTCTAGCGCGCGGACGACCCGGCGAACGTTGTGAGGGTGGATGCGCTGCGCGGCGTCGGGGTCCAGCCGGGCCAGCCAGGCGTGGAGCGCGTCGGCACCGTCGCGCTCGGCTTGGGCCTCCAGCTCAGCTCGCAGTTCGGGATTGGGCGGCAGGCGGGGAATGCGCCAGCCCTCCACGATGGCCCGCACGTACTGGCCGGTTCCCCCTACCAGCAAGGGCAGTTTTCCCCGGGTCTGGATCGTTTCGATGGCCGCGTAAGCCTGCGCTTGATACTCGGCCAGCCCGACCGTCTCGTCGGGTTCGGCGACGTCGATCAGGTGATGGGGAACACGGGCGCGCTCTTCTGGCGTGGGCTTGGCCGTGCCCACGTCCATGCCCCGGTAAAACAGGCGTGAATCGGCGGAGACGATCTCGCCCTCCAGCCTCTCGGCCAGGTGGAGCGAGAGCGCCGTCTTGCCCACCGCCGTCGGCCCCACGATGATCAACAAAGGATCGTGAAGCGCTTCTTGGCCCTCCTGTCTCTCGTTTACCACGTCTTGTTTGCTACCAGATACTTTCATACACTTCGACCCGCAACAAGCGGCCTGTTCGGCCCATCTCGACCGCCACCAGCCCCACGCGCCAGTCCACATCGTGTACGTTCAGGTCGTGCTCGGCCAGGTACGTGCTCGCCACGTCGATCATGCGCTGCTGCTTGGCCGGTGTCAGCGATTCCTCCGGCGTGCCAAACGCCCGCCCGCGCCGCGTGCGCACCTCGAAGAAGGTCCACACCTCGCCTCGCCGGGCCACGAGGTCCACCTCGCCGATCTGGCAGTGCCAGTTGCGCGTCACGATCTCGTAGCCGCGCTGGGTCAGCTTGCGGGCGGCCAGTTCCTCTCCCTGCCGGCCCAGTTTTACTCGCCGATTGCCCATCTGCGCGCCTACTCCTCGTTACTGGCATAGTAAGCACAATCATCGCGCAGGATGCACCGCTCGTGCTCCGGGTTGCGGGCATGACAGACCGCCCGCCCGTGGGCGATCAAGTTGAGGTGAAAGGCATAATAGATCTCCTCAGGAACGATCTCCTCCAGCAGCTCGTGGGCCTTCTCCCGGCTGGTTTTTTCTGGGATGAGACCCAGTCGCCGGGTGACGCGGTGAACGTGCGTGTCCACCGGAAAAGCCGGTTTACCCAAGGCAAAGAGCAGCACGATAGCCGCCGTCTTGGGGCCGACGCCGGGAAGATCCAGTAACCACTCCCGCGCTTCCTCCAGCTCCACCTCGCCGAGAAAGTCGAGCTCGATCTCCCCTCTCTCCTCGGTGATGTGGCGGAGCGCCTGCTGGATGCGCGGCGCTTTCGTAGGCCCCAGCCCCGCCGGGCGGATCGCCTCAATCAATTCCTCCTCCGGCGAATCGCGGACTTTTTCCCAAGTGGGAAACCGCTCTCGCAGCCGCTCAAAGGCGCGGTCCCGGTTGACGTCGTTCGTGTTCTGCGAGAGGATGGTATTGACGAGGCTGGCGACGGGGTCGCTGGGATGCCAGGGGCGATCGCCATATTCGGCGAGGAGCAAATTGTGAACGTGAATGGCTTTGGTATCTTCCTGTTTCATCATTGTGTGGTCCATTATAACACAGTGCGCCAATTGAAGGAACTGCCGAACTGCATTGCACCGCCTCGCTCTCGTCAAGTGGACCACAAATCTTTACTCGATCATTTTCAGATGCGATTTCCCCAGACACCAATATGCAGACCCTTTTCTCTCTCGCCATAATGTGCTACAATGGTGCCTGAGGAGAGAGCCGAGATGGTCGACGATATCGCAAGACAACTCAAACAAACCAGGCTGTTTTCTGCGCTCAAGCGGAGTGATCTCAATGCAATCGCTAAACTGATTGAACGGAAACACTACCTGGCTGGAAGCATCGTCTGTCAGCAGGGAGAGATCGGCCGTACCGCCTACTTTGTCGAAAGCGGTCTACTGCGCGTGTTGCACATCAACCCGGAGGGCATTGAGCGAGAGGTCGGCCAGATGAGACCGGGCGATTATTTCGGCGAGACCTCGCTCCTGGTGGGAGAGCCGCGCGATGCCACCGTCGAAGTGGCACCAGAGACCGTCCTGGTCGCTGAGGAAGCCGTCCTGCTCAGCCTGCACAAAGAGGATTTCGACCACCTGATCGAGGAGCGGCCCTCGATACTCGACGCGCTGCAGATGCGCCCCGACGTGGAGAAAAAACGATACGCCCCCCGCTTCAAGTGGCAGGAGCCGAGCGAGGTGGTGATCGTTCACACGCACAAACACCCGGCGGTGTTGATCATCCACTTACTCTTTCCCCTCTTTGTACTGCTGTTGGATGTGATCGGCTGCGGCTATTGGTATTTGCAAACCGGGGCCGCCGTGGCACTGATCGCAGGGGGGGTGTTGGCGTTGCTCCCGGTGGGATTCTCGGTCTATTTGATCCTGGATCACGAAAACGACGACTATATTGTGACAAACAAGCGCGTGGTACACGAGGAACGTGAATTCCTCATCCGCGAACGGCGTGCCGAAGCCCCTCTGCGCGCCATTCAGAACATTCAGCAGCTTCAGGAGGGATTGTGGGCGCAGCTATTCGACCTCGGCGATCTGATTATCGAGACCGCCGGAGAGCGCGGCGTGGTGGTCTTTCGTCAGATTCCGAATCTGGCGGATGTTCAAGAGGCTATCTTTGAGCAAATGCGCCGCTTACAGGCCATGGCCCGAGCCGAGGAACGCGCCGCCGTCCGGGATGTACTGCGACGTCAATTCGACCTCTCGGCTCCTGAAGAGCCTGCTCCAGAGCCAGAGACATCCCCTCCCCCAAGGGATTCCGCACCAGATCTCGCGCAGTTACTCGCGCCTTTGCGCTTCCTGCGTTACTTTTGGCCTCCCATGCGCCACGAAGAGGGGGATGCCATCATCTGGCACAAGCACTGGATCGCTCTGATCAGGCCGATAGCGCTTCCTACGACGCTCATACTTGCCGTCACGCTTGCTGCCATCTGGCTGGTCTCTCGCACTCCTGGAAACCTGATGCCCACCTTGATCGCCTACGGGACCGTGATCGCTTTCCTGTTCCCCTGGTGGCTGTGGGCCTTTGACGATTGGAAGAACGACATCTACCAGGTGACCAGCTCGCGCATCATTGACATCGAGCAACTGCCCTTCTCCCTACGCGAGGAACGCCGCGAGGCCAGCCTGGGTGCGATCCAGAACATCAATTTGGAGATCCCCGGCTTTTGGGGAAGATTGTTGAACTATGGTTCGGTGACCATCGAAACGGCCGGAGTCCAGCCGTTCACCTTTGATCAGGTCCATAATCCTCGGGGCGTCCAGGCCGACATCTTTCGTCGCGTGGAGGCTTTCCAGCAACGATTGCGCCAGCAAGAGACCGAGCGTCACCAGAACGAACTGCTCGACTGGTTCGCCGCTTACGACAAGATGCGCCGCTCGGCGGCTTCTGCAACTCAGTCGCCATCTTTGGATCAGCAGGAGTTTTGAACCATGTCTCTACGACCAATTGTGCTTTCGGATGATCCACTCCTGCGCGAGACATCGCGCCGCGTGCGGCGCGTCAGCCCAGATTTGCAGGAACTCGTTGACGATATGATCGAGACGATGCACGCGGGCAACGGCATCGGCCTGACCGCCGTGCAGGTCGGCGTGCCCGAGCGCGTCATTGTCGTCCAGGCGCTCAAAGAGCCAGAGGAGGACACGGAAGAGGTAGAAGAAGAAGAGCTTCGCCTCGGCGAACTCTACGTGGTTATCAACCCCGAACTGGCGCGCACCTCCCGCGAGATGGAGGAGGGGATCGAGGGCTGTCTCTCCGTCCCCGGCTGGGTGGGGATGGTCTCGCGTCACTGTAGCGTCACCGTCAAGGGCATGGATCTGGAGGGAAAAGACGTGCGCATCAAGGCGGATGGGTTTCTGGCTCGCGTCTTTCAGCACGAGATCGATCACTGTCACGGCGTTCTCTTTATTGACCACATTGATGACCCGGAGAAAATTTGGCCTGTGGAGGAGGGGGAGGAAGAAGCAACAGAGGCAGCGGCTCATCTTCGTCAGGCTTCCCCTGAATGATGGATGGAGGAGGCGCGTATGGAATCCGAGAATCAGATAGAGAATAAAGAGATGAGAAAAGAGGCGATGGCGCTCGTGGTGGATCTCAACCGGGCCACGGTGGAGGAACTGCAAGCTATTTCTGGAATCGGGCCGACCCTGGCCGAGCGCATCACCACGTACCGCGAGACGGTCCACCCGTTCGAGGAACCGGTCGAGATCACCGCCGTGCCCGGCATCAGCGAAAAGACGTACCGCGCTATCGCCGATCACCTGACAGTTGCGCCAGTCGAGCCGCTTTCTGTCTCAGAAGAGCCCTCCGAAGAGGAGAGGGCCCTCGAAATCGATGTGGAACCGCCAAAATCCACAGAGGTCATGGCCCTTCTCCCGGCAGAACTCTCACCCGAGGAGAAAGCCGCACCTGAAGCCGAGGAGGAACCATCGGAGGCGATCTCTCCGCCGGAAGAGCTTGCCCAGGAGAAGCGCGTTCCCGAACCTCAGGCGGAAGCGCCAGAGATCCCACCGCCCCAGGTCGCGCCTGTGCCCGCGCCTCCGGCTCCCCGGCGGAGCGGCCTGGCCTGGCTCTGGTCGGCGCTACTGGGAGGACTGCTGGGGATGATTTTCACGCTCCTGGTACTCTCTGGCATCAATGGCTCCCTCGACGTCAGTCACAGTCCGGCCGTCCTCCAGGTGAAGGATCAGATGAGCGGTCTGGCGACCGAGATGGACTCGTTGCGGGGAGAGATTGGCGGGCTGAGGCAGCGGCTCGACGAACTGGGGGGACTGACGGCCCGGATGGAGCAAGCCGAGTCGGCGGTGGACGATCTGCGCGGAGAGATGGCGACCCTCGAAGAGCAGGCCGGCGCCCTGGAGGAGAAAGCAGATGCCATCGTGGAGGATCTGGCGGCGATAGAGGCCCAGACGCAACAGATGGGAACGTTTTTCCAGCGGCTCCAGGCGCTACTGAGCGAACTTTTTGGCGAGGCGGAGGGGACGGCGATGCCAACGCCAACTCCGACCCCTAGCCAGTGAGGAGGTGAGAGAAATGACAGTACAACAACCAACCCCATCGGGCAACGTTTTGATGCGCGCGTTTGCGCGCGTGATCGTGGGCTTTTTCCGCTTGCTGCTCATCCTGATCCTGGGGCTTTTGCTGGGCGCGGCGCTCTACTTTGGCGTGCCCTGGGCCTATCGCAACCTGGTGCTGCCGGTGCAAGAAAACATCGCGCGCGTCGCCGTGATCGAGGTTCGGATGGACCGGGAACAGGAACGATTGCAAGAGGAGAACCGCGCCCTCCAGGAGCGCATCACGGCGCTGGAGACCAAGATCGCCCAGTTGCGCGAGGAGGCGGACGTTCAAGACCAGGATCAAAAGGCGCTCGAGGAACACGATCAAAAACTGGCGGAGCAGATCGCCCTGGTCGAGAGCGATCTGGAGGCTCAGCAGCAGAGCATGGGGGAAACGCGCTCCGAGCTGGAGGATGCCATCGCCGAGCTGAGCCAGCAGACCGATGATACCCAGGCACAGCTCGAGAACTATTTGGACGAAACCGAGGGCCAGGTAGCGGGCGCTTATGGGCGGCTGGATGATCTGGAGGGCCGGCTGATGCTCTTCCAGACGGCGCAGGATCTGCTGCACGTGCGGCTCCTGCTGCTGGAGGAAAACCCCCGGATGGCGCGCGAGGCGGTGGAACTGGCGATCTCTCACCTGGAGCGGGCCATCGCCTTGATGCCGGCGCAGGCCGAGACGCTGGACGATCTACGGGAGCGCATGCAGGCGTTGGATGCGCTCATTGCCGCCGACTCGTTCCGCGTGCGCCCGGACCTGGAGGCGCTCTGGGCCGACGTGATGGACCTGGTGGCGCCCTCGCCGTCGCGGTTGCCCGCTGCGTCTGTCTCGCCTGTGCCGACCCCGGCTACACCATAGACCTGGCGAAACGCGCTGATTTTATGGGTGCTGGGCAAGGAGAGGAGGGGAATGGGGGGCCAGCGGAAAGGACGATTGATATGGAAAAGAGTAGGACTGGGGTTTCTGGGAATCCTGTTCTTTCTCTTCGCTTTGGGGTTGATGAAGGAGGGAACAGGAGGACTGGCGCCGCTGCTTCACGGGCACCTCCAGGTCTCCAACATCGCCAACAGCTTGGGGATTGGCTGGCTGATGGCCTACCTGATTCTGAGCGGGTCGCCGGCGGCGGCTGCGGCCATGGCCCTGTTGAGCGCCGACGCGCTCTCGTCTCCCCAGGCCCTCACGATGGTCGCCGGATCGCGCATGGGCGCTTCTTCCGTCGTTTTGCTCATCGGGTTCATCTACGCCCTGCGGGGCCACGAACACCGGATCACCTTTACCCCGGGCGTGCTTTCCCTCCTGCTGACCGGCTCGATCCAACTGTTGAGCTTGCCGATAGGATTGCTGATGCTCGACTACGACTGGCTGGAGCATCTCTCTCTTCCCGCCTTGGAGAGGCTGGCGGTTGGCCTCAACGGGGGCTTGGATCCTCTGATCGGCTCCCTGACCTTTCTGCCCAGTTGGACGCTGTTTGTCATCGGGGTAGGCCTGGCCATACTCAGTTTTCGTCTTTTCGACCAGGTCATCCCTCAAGTTCACCTGGAGAGAACCAACTTTGAGCAGATCCCCCGCCTGGTCTACCGCCCCGAGGTCATGTTTTTGATCGGCATGGCGATCACGCTGGTGACTATGTCTGTCTCCACCTCGGTGAGCATTCTGGTCCCTCTTTCCACCCGCGGCTATGTGCGTCGGGAGAACATCATCCCCTACATCCTGGGGGCGAATATCTCCACGATGGTGGATACCCTGGTCGCGGCGGCTTTGCTCGGAGATCCACGAGCGGTGACCGTGATCGCCGTATACGCGGTCTCTACAACTCTGGTCTCCTTGCTCGTCATTGTGCTGGCGTATTCCTTTTACGAGCAGAGCATCTTGACTGCCCTGGCTCGGATCACCCGCCGGCAGAGAAATTTCACGCTCTTTATGGGCGTCATTGTCGTTGTCCCTATACTGCTGATCTTTTCATAACGTGGATGGTGAACAACTATGAAAATTTTGCTCTGTGCCAATGGTACTCCCCACGCAGCCCAAGCGTTGGAGCTGGGGGCGAACATCGCGCGGAAGGCAGCGACGTTTGTGGACATTCTGGTCGTCGCCGAACGCGACCATGAGGAAGCTCATCGTCTGGCCGCGGCGACTGCCGCCGAGCTAAAAGCTGCCCAGATCCCCGTCACCCTCTATCAACGAGTGGGCCGGATAGATGAAGAGGCGGTTCGGCAGGTGCAGGTCGCCTCGTATGACTTGATCGTCATCGGCAGCCGGGGGCGGCGGGGAGTGCTGCGGCTGTTGATGGGATCGGTGGCCCTCCGTGTCGTCGAGCACGCGCCAGCGCCGGTTCTGGTGGTCAAGGGGCGCGCCCGCGAACTTGGACGATTCCTAGTCTGCTCCTCCGCCGGTCCTATGAGCGAGCGCACGGTCCAGTTCGCCGGTCGGCTGGCCCGGTCTCTGGGGGCCTCGGTGACCTTGCTCCACGTCATGTCTCAGTTGCCGCTGACCGAGACCGCATTTCTGGACGATCTGGAGGCGTCGGCGGAGGAACTGATCCAGCGCGGATCGCGCGAGGGACTTCACCTCGGTCGAATGCTGGACCTGCTGGCGGAGGAGGGTCAGCCAGGCCGCGCTGTGGTTCGACACGGCCTGGTGCGGGACGAGATCGTCGCCGAAGGGCAGAGGGGCCAATACGATCTAGTGGTGATCGGCGCTCACGTCACCCCGGGTCTGAACGCACGCATAGTGGACGACTTGACCGCCGAGATCTTGTTGGCGGCCAACCGCCCCGTGCTGGTGATCTACTGAGCCGCTGTAGTGACTGTAGTGACGACTTTAGTCGTTGCCCACTGCGAAAATCGCTACTATGAGCGCCGAATCAAAAGAACGAGGAACGATGACCGAACAGGCCGAATCTCTGAACCGCGAAGAATGCGCGTGGACTTTTAGGGGCAACCAATTGGAGCCGGCCAGCTTTGCGACGGCGATGATTCACTTCTATCGTGGGGAGATGGGTCGGGCCACCACCTGGCGCACCCGGCTGGATACCACGACCAACTGGGCGGTGGTCACCGTGGCGGCGGCGCTCACCTTTGTCTTTGGCTCGCCGCAGCATCCCCATTTCATGCTCCTACTGGTGCTGTTGCTGGTGCTCACGTTTCTGTACATCGAGGCTCGCCGCTATCGGTACTATGCGCTCTGGTCTCAACGGGTGCGTCTGATGGAGACGGATTTTTTCGCCGCGATGCTCGCGCCGCCCTTCTGTCCTTCCGCGGATTGGGCGGATCGCCTTTCGGAGAGCTTGCTCCATCCTCACTTTCCCATCGCTCAGTGGGAGGCGATTGGTCGGCGGTTTTACCACACCTACATTTGGCTGATCACCCTGCTGCTCCTCAGTTGGGTAGCCAAACTCTCCATCCATCCGGCGCTGGCGGCAGACCTGGCCACGATCATTGAGAGGGCCGCCGTCGGGGCCATTCCTGGGCTCTGGGTGGTGACCGCCGCCGGGATGACATACGGGACGATGGCCGCGCTGGCGGCGGCGGCAAAGATGCCAGATACCTGGCGCGAGGCCCTGCCGCAGCCGCTGCGTCAATTGGCAAGAGTATTGCGACGAACAGCTGGCCCTCTGGCAACCATGGCTCGTCCCCAGGATCAAATAGCCATCATCATCACCAGTCGCGGGCAGGCGATCGCCTCCCGGCTCTTGGAGGAGCTGAAGCGCGGAGTGACGGCGCTGGAAGGGACTGGAATGTATACGGGCGAGACGCGAGACGTGCTGCTGTGTGCCATAACTGACGTGCAGGCGGCTCACCTGGAAGAGATCGTGCGCCAGATTGACCAGAAAGCGTTCGTCGTCGTCAGTCGGGCGGCGGATGTGAGGGGGGGCGGATTCAAGCCCTTTGACGTCCCCGGTTGAGGTGCAACGCACAAGGAGATTTCGGGAGAATGGGCGAAGGGGATCGTATGAAAAAAATATTATGCGCGACGCGAGGAGGCGAGGCCAGCTACCGCACTCAGGATGAGGCCATCACGCTGGCCCTGGAATACGGCGCGGAGCTGTTGTTCCTGTACGTGGTGGACATAAAGTTCTTGGCCAGGACAGCGCGGGCCGTTCGGCCCGACGTGGTGGCGGCCGAGATGGAAAAGATGGGCGAATTCCTGCTCGCCCTGGCCCAGGAGCGCGCCCAGGAGCGAGGGGGTTCGGCGCGCTGCATCCTGCGCCACGGCGACCTGCGTCAAGAACTACAAGCCGTCGCCTGTGAGGAAGCGGTCGATCTGGTCGTGATGGGTCAGCCCGGTGCGGAGAGTGTCTTTATGCCGGCCGACCTGAAGGCATGCGCCCTCGATATCGAGCGCGAGGCAGGAGCAGAAACTCGTATCGTATGATGTGCAAAGACTGGTTCCAGTTTCTATGGCGATACGGTCGTCCGAGATCGGGTCAGTCGTTTTGAACGCGCCTTTTTTCACTCTTCGGGATGCGGGATGACGCAGATGAACCGTAAAACTCCCTCCCCGGTGTTTCGGTAACCGTGCGGCTCGTCGGGTGGAATGTATAGAGCGATGTTAGGCTGCATGGCCATCTCTCCATCCGGCCCTTGCACCACCCCCTCGCCCTCCAGGACAAAAATCTCGTGCTCGTAGGGGTGCTGGTGGGTATCAAAGACAGCTCCGGGCTGAAACTCGACGACCCGCATGGCAAAGTTGGGCGCGCCTTCCGGCTTCCCAATGACCCAGTGCATGGATTTGTCCTCGCCGACAGGTTCTTCGGTCACGTTACGATAATCTCGGCTTAGCATACTCCCTCCTACATGGTCTTTGTTTAGCGCGGCTGCTTCCAGAAACCGATCATCTGCTCTGGCCGAAAGGCGACCTGCACCAACTCCCACCCTTCCTCGCCGACCTGATTCAACAGTCGCTCGATGGCCTGGGTAAGTAGGTTGGGGCCATCGTCAAAGTAGCAAGCTCCCTCGTCGTCGCAATAGATCATCCGAGGCACCTCTTCCATCGGTTCTGTAAGCGCCCCCAGAACATCGTCAGCAGCGTGAACGGTGATACGATAACGCCAGTCTGTCATCATCTTTTCCTTTCCTGGTTACAGGGAATGTTCGCTCAGAAAATGTCCCGCCTCTAGCGCCGCGATCGCGCCGGCGCCGGCCGCGATCACAATCTGGCGATATTTAGGGTCCTGTACGTCGCCGGCCACAAAGACGCCCGGCACATTCGTGCGCTGTCGGCGGTCAGAGACGACATAGCCCTGCTCGTCCAACTCCAACTGGCCGACGAACATCTCCGTCTCTGGCGTCATCCCGACGTAGATGAACACCCCATCCGTCTCGACGATCGAGCTTTCTCCGGTCTTGACGTTGCGCACCCGAACGCCGCTCACCGTCTGCTCGCCCAAGATCTCGTCCACGACAGAATTCCACAGAACGCTGATCTTGGGGTTGGCAAAGGCGCGCTCCTGATAGATCTTGGCCGCTCGCAGCTCGTCGCGACGGTGAATGATGGTCACCTCGTGCGCGAAGCGGGTGAGGAAAATCGCCTCGTCTACGGCGCTATCGCCTCCACCGACGACGACCGCTTTTTTATCCTGGTAGAAAAAGCCGTCACATGTGGCGCAAGCAGAGACGCCCCGGCCAAAGAACTTGTTCTCACCCGGCACGCCCAGGCGGCGCGGGACGGCTCCGGTCGCCACGATGACGGTCTTGGCCTTGTACGCCGCCTTGGAGGTGCGGACAGTGAAGGGATGGGCGGAAAAATCCACCTCGGTCGCCTCGTCCGGCACGACCTCGGCGCCAAAACGCTCGGCCTGGCGCTGAAAGCGTTGGGCCAGTTCTGCCCCGCTGACGCCATCGGGAAACCCGAGATAGTTCTCGACCATGTCGGTGTTGACCGGCTGGCCGCCGGGGAAAGAGCCAGCCAGCAACAGCGTCTTGAGCCGGGCGCGGCCCGCGTAGATAGCGGCGGTCAGACCAGCCGGTCCCCCGCCGATGATGAGCAGATCGTATAGCTGCTCCGTCTTTGGGCTTGCTTTCTCAGGTTCGTGGGGAGCGACGTGCAGTTGGAGCTCCATCCGCCTATTCCTCCGCGTTTCCCAGTGCTTCCCGGATTTTCTCCAGCACCATTGATTCGGGCGCTGCGCCTTCGACATAGGTCGTTTCGTTGATCACCGTGCGCGGCACGCCCATCACCTGGTACTTGATTGACAGATGAGGAAACTCGGTCGCCTCGACCATATCCGCCCGCACCATTGGGCTGGCGATAGCCATCTGGTGAGCGAGCACCACCGCCTGGGGACAATAGGGGCAGGTAGGAGTGACAAAGACCTGCATGTGCACCGGCTCGGTCAATTCCGCCAGCGCCTTTACGCCTTCCTCGCTCAACTCCGGCTCTCCTGCGGCTACGGAGCGGATGGCGTGCAGCAGGGAGGTGAACTCGTAACCGGAGGGGATGCCATAGAGGCGCACGCCATAGTCCTCCGCCCCGATTACGGCGACAGCCGGAATTTTGTCTATGCCCCACTCGTCCGCCTTTTCTTTGTCGGCGACAAAATCATAGATCTCGGCCGTCAGTTGATCGGAAACCTGGGCCACTTCCTCGACCATTTGCCGGGTCTCGGCGCAATACATACACTCAAAGTCCTGGGTAAACATCACCAACCGGACGGGACCGGCCAACTCGGCCAGTTCTTGTTTCACTTGTTCTGTAATTTCTTCGTTTAGCAGGGACATTTTCTTTTCCTTTTGATTGGGAATTCTGGGGAGGCCTACGACCTCCTAGTGGCTCATCGATCAGGTTGGGCCGGAGCTGCATGAGGCAGCGTTCAGATTCCTGTTTCCACTCGCGCTGCCGACGCCGAATAACGATATCGCCTTTTTCACCTCGGTGCTTTTGCACTTGGGGCAGATAGGCTCTTTCTGCTGCGTGGCCGAACGCACGAACAGATCAAATTTCTCGCCGCATTTCTCACAATGGTATTCATATACTGGCATACTGTTCCCTCTTTGTCAAACAATACAACGTGCTCGTTTACCGCCCTAGTTGACGCAGCGGATTGCCTTCGACACAGCGAATAAGTGGATGAAAATATCTTTAACAAGAACGTGCCTTTGGCAGGAGTACAATGACTCTTACCACAACACCTATCCGCTTATTCGTTTTCCATCTGGGCCAAACACCTCGGTCAACAAACACGATACGAACTTACCTGTCAGATCCGACTGAATTATCTTCAAGTTTACCAGACACACATTAGTTTTGTATTAGGCCGTCGTTAGAATTGTATTAACGTTTCATTTACCAGGAGACCCGCGTGAGATAGTATATCACAAACCGCCAACCTCCTCAAGTCGATTCTACACAAGTCGGACTTGTTGATTGTGCTGCATCTGTTATACTTACGCCGTCCTGGTTCGAGAAAAGGACGAGTCACCATGAACTCCGTTCACCCAGAAGGACGAAAATGTAGGGCGATTGCGGATTGGAACAATCCGACTAATCGCCAGGGTCGGATAACAAATCCGACCTACAGAGTTATTTTCGGAGGAGAAATAATGACCCGGCTCGTTGCTCTTTCTGACGTTCATGGGAATCTACCAGCCCTGGAGGCTGTCCTGGATGATGTGCAAGCTCAGGGCGCTCCGGATGCGATCTGGGTGTTGGGCGACCTGGTCGCCTTTTGTCCCTGGCCAGTCGAGACGTTGGCTCGGCTGCGAGAGTTGCCCCACATCGCTTTCCTCAAAGGCAATACCGACCGCTACCTGACCACCGGTCGCAGACCTACCTTCCCGATCCAGTCGCCTGAGGATTGGGCCAACGCACCCGCGCGGCTCGCGGAGCGGGATGCCAATTTTCTCTGGACGGTGGAACGGCTCTCCTACACTGATTACGAGTTCTTGCGCGCCCTTCCATCCCGGCTAGAGATGGATGTCCCTGGCTATGGCCACGTCGTCGCCGTCCACGCTGCCCCTGCCGACGATGAAACGGTCATCCTTTCCGACACTCCGGACGATCAGGTGCGCGTTCACTTGTCCGGCCTGGATACCCGCTTGTTGCTCTACGGTCACACGCACCGCCCTTTGGATCGGACTGTGGACGACGTGCGGTTGGTCAACGACGGAAGTGTGGGCCTGCCGCTGGACGGCGACCCCCGCGCTGCCTACACCCTGCTCGACTTTGAGAGCGACCGGTGCAACGTCACCATCCGCCGCGTGGCCTACGACATTGAGGCGGTGATCGCCGAACTGGATCGGGTGGAGCATCCGGGTCGGAGGTGGGTAGGACAAAGGTTGTGGGGATCAAGCCCACGAGTTTCTGTCAAGTAATATCGCTTGTTGAGACGAAGGAGATGTGATGGAGTACAGACAAATCGGAAAAGCAGGTATCAAAGTCAGCGAGATCGCCCTGGGAGCCTGGCTCACGTTCGGAGCCTCGGTGGATGAGGAAACTACCCGCGCTTGTGTCAAGACTGCCCTGGATCACGGCGTCAACTTTTTGGACAACGCCGACGTCTATGCGCGGGGCGAGGCCGAGCGAGTGATGGGCAAGGTCATCCGCGACCTGGGATTGCGCCGTCAGAACCTGGTGCTTTCCAGCAAAGTTTTCTGGCCGATTAGCGAGGACGTCAACGATCGGGGGCTTGGCCGTAAGCACATCATAGAGTCCATCGAGGGATCGCTGCGTCGTCTGGGGATCGATTACGTGGACCTTTATTTTTGCCATCGGTACGATCCCGAGACGCCAATCGAGGAGGTGGTGCGGGCGATGGACGACTTGGTGCACCAGGGGAAGGTGCTTTACTGGGGCACGAGCGTCTGGAGCACGGCGCAGATCGAAGCAGCAGTGGGGATGGCGCGCACGTTCAACGCGTATCTTCCCCAGGTGGAGCAGCCTTCCTACAACATGCTCGACCGGCAGATCGAGTCGGAGGTTCTCCCCACCTGCGCCAAGCACGGCATCGGCGTCACCGTCTTCAGCCCGTTGGCCCAGGGATTACTCACCGGCAAGTACAGCGACGGCATCCCGCCAGAGAGCCGGGCGGCGCGCTCCGACTGGCTGGAGCACGACTTGACGGAGGAGAACATCGCCAAGGTGCGACGTCTGACCGCGCTGGCCGCTGACCTGGGGCTGGAGATGTCCCAACTGGCGCTGGCCTGGATCCTCCGCCGTCCGGAGATCAGCGCCGTCATCACCGGAGCCACCCGGTCGGAGCACGTGCAATCGAATGTAGGGGCTGCCGGGAAACGCCTCACTCCTGACGTACTGGAGGAGATCGAGGGCATTCTGGACGACGTTAAACATTGACGGGAGCGCAGCAATTCCCGTTATGGGAAAAAACGAGAGTTGTAGCCGCGATTTCTATAGCGCGAAGGATGCTTCATGTGGCAAAATGCACGCGCTATAGAAATCGCGGCTACAAAACGGGAATTGCTGACGGGAGCGCGAGCGAGTTTGCGTTCGCCCGCAACCGGCGGCGGCGTCCCGTGTTGTAAGTGTGAGTATGCTCGCGTTCGTCTGCGGAAATATCTTGATCTTCGAGGGGGCGCGACATTCAAATCTATGATACCAGGGAGGGAACATTGAGCGATCTAGAACGTGCCAAACAAGAGTGGGAAGAAACAACTGTCAAAAGAGTCAGCGACCGCTTCCCCGAGCGGCGGGAGCAATTCGAGACCCTGTCCGGCATCCCGCTCGACCGGGCCTACGCCCCCACCGACGTGGAGGTGGATTATCTCGACGACCTGGGCTTTCCGGGCGAGTATCCTTTCACGCGGGGAGTCCAGCCCACGATGTACCGGGGCCGCTTCTGGACGATGCGCCAGTACGCCGGGTACGCCACCGCCGAGGAATCGAACGTCCGCTACAAATATCTGCTGGAGCAGGGGCAGACCGGCCTCTCGGTCGCCTTCGACCTGCCCACCCAACTCGGCTACGACGCCGACGACCCGCTGGCCGAGGGGGAGGTGGGCAAGGTCGGCGTCTCGATCAGCAGTCTCGACGATATGCGGACCCTCTTCGACGGCATCCCGCTGGATCGGGTCAGCACCTCGATGACCATCAACTCTCCGGCAGCCATCCTTCTGGCGATGTACATCGCGGTGGCGAAGGAGCAGGGCGTGGACCCCGGCCAACTGCGCGGCACGGTGCAGAACGACATCCTCAAGGAGTACGTCGCCCGCGGCACCTACATCTTTCCGCCTCAACCCTCGATGCGGCTGGTGACCGACCTCTTCCGCTACTGCGCCGCCGAGGTTCCCCGCTGGAACACGATCAGCATCAGCGGCTACCACATCCGCGAGGCCGGCTCCACTGCCGTGCAGGAGGTCGCCTTCACCCTCGCCAACGGCATCGCCTACGTTCAGGCAGCCATCGACGCCGGGCTGGAGGTGGATGATTTTGCCCCGCGACTCTCGTTCTTTTTCAACGCCCACAACGATTTCCTGGAAGAGATCGCCAAATTCCGCGCCGTTCGCCGCCTTTGGGCGCGAGTGATGCGGGAGCGGTTCGACGCGCAGAACCCCCGCAGTTTGATGCTCCGCTTCCACACCCAGACCGCCGGATGCACGCTCACCGCTCAGCAGCCGGAGATCAACGTGGTGCGGGTGACGCTCCAGGCGCTGGCGGCGGTGCTCGGCGGCACTCAGTCGCTTCACACCAACTCTCGCGACGAGGCGCTCTGGCTGCCCACCGAGGATTCCGTCCGCATTGCGCTGCGCACCCAACAGGTCATCGCCCACGAGTCGGGCGTCGCCAACACGGTGGACCCCCTGGCCGGTTCCTACGTCGTCGAACGCCTCACCGGCGAGATCGAACGGCAGGCCCAAGCGTACATCGCAAAGATCGACGCGCTGGGCGGGGCGCTGGCCGCCATCGAGCAGGGGTTCATTCAGCAAGAGATCGCCGACGCCGCCTACCGCTATCAGCGGGGGATAGAGGCGGGGGATAAGATCGTGGTGGGGGTAAACGAGTATCGAGTAGATGAGGAAAGGGTGGAGATGGAGCGGCTGGTAGTGGATCCTGCCACCGAGGAGCAAGCGCTCGCGCGGTTGGCGGCGCTGCGAGCGCGACGGGATGAGGAGCAAGCTTCGGCGGCACTAGGTCGCATCGAGCAAGCCGCCCGCACTGCGGACGAGCCATTTATGCCCCTATTCGTCGCCGCCTTGGAGGCTGGCTGCACCCTGGGGGAGATCTGCGGCATCTTGCGGCGGGTGTGGGGAGAATATCGCCCGCGGATAAGTATCTGATATCAACCGGGAGAGGTTGACTTTTTACACCAATAGGAGAAAACGCAATGACCACATCCATTCATCACATCGCCATCGCCGTGCACGATATGGACGAGGCGCTGACCTTTTACCGAGACGCTCTGGGCCTGGAGATGACCGAGCGCCGCGAGGTACCGGAGGAAGGGGTGGAGATCGCCTTTCTGCCCGCTGGCGAGGGCGAGATCGAGTTGCTCCAGCCCCTGGGAGAGGAGGGAGGCGTAGCCAGTTTCTTGAAAAAACGCGGCGAGGGCATGCACCACATCTGCCTGAAAGTGGGCGATATTGAGGCGGCGATGACACAGTTGCAGGAAAGTGGAGCGCGTCTTCTCAGCAAGGAGCCTCGGGTCGACGTTCACGGCACGCGCTACATTTTCGTCCATCCTCGATCCACCCACGGGGTGTTGCTGGAACTGTACGAGGTCGTAGAGTGAGCAAGGGGATAGTGTCACCAAAATTTCGCAAAATTGAGTAAACCACCCCGCAGCTTGCTGCGGGGCATTGTCGGCGGGCAGGATCTCATTGGGGGCAGCCGCCCCCAAACCCCCGCTGGCCATTCCTCCCCCCAGCAAGCTGAGGGGCATCCTGGCAGATTTAGTGAACTTTGTATCTTCTCAATAACTTGGGGTGAATCTGTTCGTAGTGCGCACTTCAGTGCGCTTTTAGGGGCGCTGAAGCGCCTACTACGAACAAGTCCCCGGTTTATTGAGAAGATACCTGGCGAGTATGAATCAATCCGGCGATGAGAGACAGTTCTGCCGCCTCGGCGCTGTGCTCGTCGCGCTCTTGAAGGGCGTCCAGTCCTCGCCGGACCCACTCCAGAGCGGGTGCGTACTCGCTGCGTGACTCGTATACCTCCGCTGACCAGTGGCAGGCGCGGGCCTGGGCGTCTGGATCGCCACGCTCGACGGCCAGTTTCAACGCTTTGTCGAGGTGGTCGAGGGCGCGATCATACTGGGCAGTGTTTGTCAGGAGCCTGCCCAGCGCGACATGGATCTCTTGGCGTTGTTCGAGGGTTTCGCCCAAAGCCAGGCGCTCGGCGCTTTGCAAGGCAGCCGCTAGGTGGTCAATGGCCTCGTGATTTGCAAACTGGGCCACCGCCCGCTCCCCGGCCAACCTGGCATAGCGGAATGCTTGCTCATCGTCCCCCGCCTTGTCATAGTGATAGGCCAGGTCTGCATAGTGAGGCCCCAAATCCGAACCGTATACCCGCTCTATCGCTTCTTCGGCCAGGGCGTGCAGCTTTTGCAAATGCGCTCGCAACTGCATCTCGTAGGCCGCGTCGCGCATCAGTGTGTGCCGAAAGATATAGCGCAGTTCACTCAAGGCCGACCAGATCATCTCTGCTTCTGCTTGTTTGATCCTCTCGGCCAACTGCGCATCACCCCGCAACATACGCGACAAAACCTGTACTTGAAATTCGTGCCCTAACACAGCCGCGGTCTGCACCGCGGCCTTGATCCGCGCCGCTAACCGATCCAGCCGCGCAATCATCACCGCATTGATGCTTGCCGGCACTTTCTCTATCCTTGTGCGCTCTGCTCTCCATTCTCCGTTCTCCATCCGGATCAAGGCTCGCTCGCGCATATCCTGCACCAACTGCTCTACAAAGAGCGGGTTGCCGTTCGTCTTTTCCATCAAAAAGGCCGCCAACTCGCCGTCAATCGCGCCTTCCAGTGTCTGCTGTGCCAATGCCTGGATATCTGCGGGCGGCAACTCGTCCAGGTCAATGGCCTGTTGCGGCACGTCCTCGTCCACGCTCACCTCAAATCGGCTGCCGTCGTCCTGGTACCGGCCAGTGAGCAGCACGGCAAATGGATACATCTCGACGTTCCGCGTCAGTACCTTCAGCAACTCTTGCGAGTCCGCGTCCAGCCAGTGAGCATCTTCGATTTGCAAGACTACCGGTCGCCGCAAGCTCTCCGCCATCATCAGCGTCTTGAATGCCGCCAGGGTGTTCTCAAAGCGCAGCTTGGGCTCCAAACTCTAATCGGAAAGGCAGGCGATAAACTTGATTTAAAATCTCTCTTCCTGGGCCGGCAACTGATGGCAATGAAACGTCAAGTCGAGCATCCAACCAGTAAGCTGCGTACGTGGAAGGAAACCTTGTAATCGTACAACCAGACGCCGCATTGCGCTGGCACCGTGAGTGGTTGCGGTGGATACAGAAGCGCCAATTGAGGGAAACTGAGACGCTCTTCTATGGATAACATGGCGATGCACCAAGATCCCAAGGAAAATAGCGTCCGATAATTCGACTTATCATACGCTATTTTCAAGCCGAAAACGTCGCGAAAAATGATAAAATCGAGCCGCCCGCAGCGGATGGGCTGCCTGACTATTCTTCCTCGCGCAGGTAGGGATTCCAACTCATCTCACCAGTTTCCTCGTCATAGTCTGGATGCTGAGGCGGCGCTTGGCCCTGTCGGGCGACAACGCGCGGATACTGGCCTGGCAGCGCAGATGGATCTGTACGCAGCATTTGTACGTCGAACTCGTGGCTATCCCCATAGTCAAAATAGTACAGGAACTTTTGGCCCACCTTCAACCCCAGGTTGCCTATCTCGATCTCGTGCGTGTGCTGGT
>DAOTUB010000108.1:0-22979 GCA_034437455.1 Anaerolineae bacterium
AGCCGATTTGTTCGCAAGACCTTGTCCTTTTCCAAGTCAGATCGCTTTCATGAAGCGGCCTTGAGGCTATTCATCCATCGCTATAATCAGCTACGGGTGCAAGCCATCAGTCAATTTTAGCCACTACCCCAGATGGCTTCCTGCGCGATGGCGTCGATCACGCCGGTCAACTCGGAGTGCCCCTCGATCAGAGAGGCCGCGTTCTGCTGGATGATGATAAAGTCGGGATTGCGGGCAGCAGCGTAATCCCGCATCTCTTGGATAAACCCGATCATCTCGTTGGCCGGATTCTTGCCCGCCGCCTGTGCTGCCGCGACGACGTCTGTGTCATCAAACGCCTCTACCCAGTCGAGGTAGATGCCATCAAAGCCGTCTTTGATCACTTCGTCAATGACGCTATTATAATCTCGGTTCGGGTCGCTGCCCGTGTTCTCCCCATAGATGATAATGTCCTTCCAGTTCGCATCCCAGTAGGCGACAGGATAATTGCCCGACCAGCCGTCGGGGTCGCAGGTGATGATATAGTCCGGCCACTCTGTCGGAGGATCGCCTTCACAGTCCCATGCGGGCCACTCTGGGTTCCAGTACCAGCGCCAATCCTCGGCCTGGCCGATGTCGATGTAGGCGAGGATCAGCTTGCGGTGTGTGCCATCGCTGGCCTTGCTGTTTTTTAGTCGTGTCACCATTCCCAGAGTGTCAAAGTCCGCCTCCTCTTGCTCGGTGCGAGTCGGCTCTAACACCAGCATATCATAGTTAGAGGCGACCAGGGCGTCCACCATGCCCTCGTAGCTGACACGCTGGATCTGGTAGGCCCAATAGGCGACGCTATCCAGCGACAGTGGTTCGGCCGCTGCGCCGCCAGCATTCAACACTACTGGGAGGTAGGTCGTCGCCACGGGGGTGAAGGTCAGGGGAGCGGTGTGGCGAACGGCGCTGGAAGAAATCCGGTTACTTGACTCTGTTCTCTGTATCCCCGACGCGTGTCCAGACAGAGCGAGGAGGCATAGCAAGATTCCTATCATTGCCCCGGCAACGCTCACCATAGACAGAGCAACTCGTGACCAATGATTTTTCGAGCTTTTCATCACATATCCCCCTCAAGGACTCTGCGCCTGCCCCGAGTCAGGGTTTACCATCAGCGACGACACGTCCACCGCCTCAAAATCCGAAGCGTGAACCTGGCGCAAATCAGGAACGAGCACATCGTTATTCCAACGTTCGTCGGGCACGCCGGAGATGAACCAGGGGCTGCCGTTGTCCGCCAGTATCATGCCATACGTCTTGAGCGCCTGGAGGATGACCTGTATCTCCGGCGAAAAGCCTGAAATGTCAAAGTCGGCCTTCAGGCGGAAGCGCTGGCCCATCGGGGGATACTCGGCTCCTGTCAGATCCGATGCATAATGGCGCGCAGGCCAGACATACGCCTGGCGTGTCTGCTCTGCGGTGAAGCGGAGCGCGTGCCGGATCTCTCCCTCGGCCACCTCGTCGTAGCGCACCAGCCCCGGCAAAATGGGCAGGCCCGCCGCGTCCGCCGAGG
This sequence comes from Anaerolineae bacterium, assembly GCA_034437455.1. Classification (GTDB taxonomy): domain Bacteria; phylum Chloroflexota; class Anaerolineae; order B4-G1; family B4-G1; genus DAOTUB01. The sequence goes on from DAOTUB010000108.1 coordinate 1,538, forward strand.
TCCAGCCTTCCTCCCGGAGAGCGTTCGAGTTCAAGGCAAAGATCGCGCCAGAACCGGCGGTCCAGCTACCGTCGGGCTGGGGATAGGCGGCGTAGAGTTCGTACAGGATGCAGTTGTCGCGATCCACGACCAGGACGTGCCGGTCGCCATCACTATCGGGGCCTCCCTCGATGGGCGCATTGGGGGGAATGGGATAGGGACCGGGGTCGCTTTCGTCATCATACTCGAAAGTGATCGAGACCGTGGCTTGAACGCCAGATACAATTGTGTAAGGGATGCCGATGGGACCGCCCTCCCAGGTGCCAGAGCCAAAGTCCGCGTGAATTTCTTCGTCGGCCCCGATGACGGCGACGTATGCGTCCGAATTGGCGTGCACGGGCAGCGTGTCCACGGGCGTGTTCCAGATATTGTCGGCGGGGAAAACGGAACATCTGGCTATTGTGGGAGATGATTGGGATTGAGTCACGATCAGTCCGTTAAGAATCAAGGGCAAGTAGACTCGCGCTCCGCCGACGATGAGGCTCGCGTAAGTTGTCTGTGTCACGCCGTTCGTGCCGGTGATCGGGATGTCATAGTGCAGGCCAGGCGAAAGCGCCGTGCCGGTGTGTGCATCGCTGGCAGTGAGAACAGCCAGCCCAGGTGGAATCACCTGGGCCGGGCCTAATTGCAGAGTCAGGCTGGGGGAGGGGGTGGCGGTGGTCAAACTGATGGTGGTCGAAAAGCCGCCGACGGGTTGCACGGCGATGGTGTATGTGGCGACGCCCCCAGGGTTGATAACGCGGGCAGTGGGTGTGACGGTCAGTGTGAAGCCATACCCTTGATGCTCAAAGGCTCCCATATCAGGCCCGATGCCGACCGGTCGGGGATCGCCCAGGATCTCCACCGAGGGCGCGTAGGCTGGATCGCCAGCGTCAATGGCGGGGCTGTCTGGAAGCAGGTGGGCGTCGAAAGTGTCTATGGAGGCACTGGTCAAGCCGGGCGGCTGGCAGATGTCGTGGGGGCCGACCGGGCAGGGGTTCTCCTTCGCGTTGTGGATGATCGAATAATCGGCGTCGAGTGGGTCCCCGGTCAAGTTCTCTGTGTAGACGAAGCAGGCCTTTTCCTCCGGCGATGCAAAATCGGTCTGGCCGAGAAAGATATTGTTGCGCATCCGCACGACCTCGGAGCCATCGCACGCTCCCTCGCAGATCGCCTCGACCAGGCAATCCCCCTCGCTGGTGAGGGTGTTGTTGGTCATGGTGATCTGGTCTCCGGGCTGCAAATTGAGGGCCAGAGCATTCCCGTAGGCGCGGCAGTTATCCACATGGTAGGTGAACGGTTGCCCGTCGAAATAGCCACAGTTGCCGACGATGATCGAGTTCTCGATCAAAGTTGGCCCATTAGCCTTGATCTGGTTCCCGGCATTCCCCTCGGCGATAGTGCGCCGGATGGTGATGCTGCCGCCCAGCCGGTGATAGAGCAGATCCAGGCCATCGGAAGCGTTGTGCAGGAAGGCCGAGTCCTCAATGATCCAGTCGCCGCCGGTGGCGCCGGTGCCGACGCCATCGCCGTAGCCGCCGACGTTTTCATCCCAACAACCGGTTGGTTCATCGCCGGGGTACGTCTCGGCGCAACCGTTCCACTCCACCGTCCAACGACGGAAGAGCAACGTCCCCGAGTTTGAGCTGTCGTCGCCGATATCTCCCTCCCATCCGATCAAGCCGTTGCTGGCAATTCGCACATTTTCCACGGTCCAGTCGGTGAGCCGTCCGGCCCGGACGCCGGCGCCTGCCAGACCGTGGATGTTCAGATCGTGCAGATAGACGTCAGTCGCATCTTCAGCGTACAGGCCGTCGGAAGCCCAGTCGCCGTAGGGGTAGGCGTCGTTTGCACAGGCCAGACCGCCGCTGTGATCCTCGGCGCAAGCGGCGTGGTCGGTGATCTCCAGGCAGGCGATCTCGACGTGATCTGCGCCGGTGATGTCGAGTACGTGGGCCGCCCGCTCCGTGCCCCACAGCTCAGGCGGGTTGGCGCAGCCAGTATCCCAGCCGACCCCCAGGATGCGGGTGGGATGAGCGGCGTCGAGGCCGCTGGGGACCGGCGGCATGACGCAATCCCAGGGATAGTCAGAGACACAGGCGTCGGCGCCGGGCGCACCGTAGCCGATGCGGTAGCTGCCGGCGGCGATGCGGGTGGTGCCCGGCTCCCCAGGCTCGCCACTGGGCTGAAGCGCGCGGAAGGGGTGATCCCAGGCGCAGTCCTGCCCGGTTCCACTGCCGGGGTAGGGGGCGTCTACCAGACCTGTGCATTCGTTGGCGGAGCCGCCGTCGGGGCGGACGTAGTAGGTGGTCGCCGGGAGGGCGGTGGCGACCGGGAGCGCGGGAGGAATGGCAAATAGCCCCCTGGTCGGCGTCGCTGGCAGACAGGCCATCAATCCTATGCCCAGGCCCAGCGCAAGGGTAAAAGCCCAGACGATTTTGATTCGTTGGGTGTTCATTTGGCCTCCTTTCCTTAAGGCGTCTGAAAACTGTGTTATTGGTCGATCCTACACGACGTTATACTCGACGATCTCTCGTCCCTCCTCGAAACGGGCAAGATCCAGTTGGGAAATGTCCAGCGTGTGCGCCTTTCCGTCCAGGATCTCCTCCGCCAGCAGCAAGCCGCAGGCGGGGCCGTGCTGGAAACCGTGGCCGCTAAAGCCGCCGATGCAGTAGAATCCCTCGACCTCTGGGATGCGGCCTAGGATGGGGTGGGCGTCCGACGAGTCTTCGTAAAGCCCGGCCCAATGGCTGGCCAGCCCTGCCTTTTTTAGAATGGGCAATCGTTTCATCGCCGCTTCCATGTGGATCAGTTCCCACTCGTCGTCCAACGATTGGTCAAAGCTCACCTTTTCATCAGGGTTCGACATGCCGGTCAGGATACCCGGCCCCTCGCGGTGAAAATACAGGGATTGGGCGAAATCTATGGTAAAGGGAAAGTCGGGTGGTATCTCCGGTATGGGGCTGGTGACGACGATCTGGCGGCGCACAGGGACGATGGGGATGTCCACACCGGCCATCTCACCGACCACGCCCGCCCACGGCCCGGCGGCATTGACCACGACCGACGTCGCCACCTCGCCCTGATCGGTGACGATGCCTCGCACCTGTCCGCCCTCGACGCGGATGTCGGTCACCTCCACGTCGGTCAGCAGTTTCGCCCCCAGCCTCCGCGCGCCAGAGACGTATCCCTGCACCACGCCGTTGGGGTCCGCCAGGCCATCGCCGGCGTGAAAGGTCGCAGCCATCACGCCTTCCAGATCGATCAGTGGCGCCAGCTCGGCGATCTGCGGCGGTTCGAGCCATTCCGTCTGCACGCCCAGCCGGTGTTGCATCGCCACATTCTGGCGAAAAACCTCTACATCCGCCTCGTTCGTCAGCAGAAAGAGGTAGCCGCAGTAGCGCAGGTCAATCGGCTGCCCTAGCTCCTCCTCGAAGCGATCCAGCATCGGCAAACTGAGAATAGAGAGGCGGACATTGATCTCGGTGCCGAATTGGTAGCGAATGCCGCCGGCGCACTTGCCGGTGGCCTGTATGCCGAAGAAGGATTCCCGTTCCAGCAGCAGTACATCTCGGCAATCCCTGAGCGCCAGGTGGTAGGCGGTACTGGCGCCCATCACCCCCCCGCCTACGATGACGACGTCAACTGTTTTGGGCAATTTCATCACATTGCTCCTCCGAAAATAACTCTGTAGGTCGGATTTGTTATCCGACCCTGGCGATTTTGCGGATTGGAACAATCCGCAATCGCCCTACATTTTCGTCCTTCTGGGTGAATGGAGTTCATGGTGACTCCTCACTGTTTCGTATCTGTTTGGTATGCATTGTATTCCTTTCGGGCCGCGTCGTCAAGTCGCCGTGCATGGACAAGCCTATCCCTTTGTGGTATCATTTACTCGTTGCACCTACCCACCTGGAAAATTCTCGGTTGCTGAATATGCTCTGTACAAGTGCTACCATTTTCTATCTGCCACGGCTTGCCCTGGCCGCTCGACGCTGGCAATTTGACCTCTGGTCGGCGCTGATCGGCGCGGCAGCGGCCTTTCTGCTGGTCTGGCTGGCCTATCGCTTTCGCAAGGAACTGCGCCTGGGCTGGGAAGGCGTGATGGAGCCGCTGGCTCGACTGCGCCAGCGCCTGCAAGCCAGCGCCGAGGATCGCTATCGCCAGTTGGTCGCCGAGTGGGCGCGCTCATCTACGCTGCTGGCGCACGCGGTTCCGCTGGACGCCGTCTTTGTCGAGCCTGCGTTTGTTTGCCCTTCGCTCTCTCCTCAGACGCTCTCCGAGACCGCGGTGGAGATCCTCGGCCCTCGGACCCTGCCGCTGGATCGGATATTGGGGGGGCATCCACGGCTGGCGATCCTGGGCGCTGTTGGGATGGGAAGCTCCACGCTACTGGCGCATCTTGCGCTCACGGTGAGTGCGGTTCGGGAACAACTGCCGCTCTATGTGCTGCTCTCAGCGATGGACTGGGATGAGGAGGAAGAGAGCGATGGAATGGAAAAGCTGCTCGATACGGCGGTGGCTGCCGTAGGGGGCGGCGGCAGAATGATTGACTCTTTGCGCAAGTATCTGAAGGCTGGTCAGGCCATCGTGCTCGCCGATGGGTGGGATGAGTTACCTTTGCAGCAGCGCCAGCGGGCAGCGGAGTGGTTGTCCGAGTTGGCTGATAGGTTGCCTGGAAATCTGTGGCTGGTCGCTGTGGGAGCACGAGGCTATGCGCCGCTGACCGAGGTCAGTTTTGCCCCTCTAACTATGGCGCCGTGGGATACTGGGCGAGTGGAGATGTTCGCCGAGCGGTGGGTAGAGGCTTGTGCGCCGGCCGATGCAGAATCTCCCATCGATCCCCGCGGACTGACGGCCGGACTGCGACGAGCAGCGCGGAGGGGAGTTACTCCGTTGGGATTGGCGCTGCGGGCATTCGTCTACATTTCGGATCAGCGGGTGCCAGCCCAGCGATCCGCACTTTTCGGACGGACGCTGGATTTGATGTTGGAGCAGGGGGAGAAGGAAGAAACTCTCTGGTTGGGGGATGCCTGCCGAACGGTACTGGGGCAGGTGGCGTGGGAATGCCAACAAACAGGGGGGACGACCGTCAGCAAAGAGGATCTCCAAGCAGCGATCGAGGCCGCACTCCCACCGTCTGAAGAACGTCCGGCGAAAGCGCCCGCTCAGATTCTCCGCCTGCTGACTGGTGAGCGAGGGGTATTCCGCCCGGCAGGCTCCCAGCGGTACATTTTCGCCCATCCACTCTGGCGAGCCTATTTGGCGGCGCGCCAACTGGCCGAGGTTGACCCCGCCAGCCTCGTCGAGCACCTGGACGATCCGTGGTGGGCCGAGACGCTGTGCTTCTACGCCGAACTCGGCGATATGGCTCCGCTGGTGGAGGCGTTGCTGCGCCAACCCGACGATATGTTCCACACGCGCCTGCACACGCTCAGCTCCTGGATCCGCGTGGCCCCCAAGGATGCGGCCTGGTCCAAAAAGGCGATGACATCGCTGGCCCGTGAACTCCTTCAACCCGATCAACCCAGAGTGGTTCGGCAAACGGTGGCGGAGGCGATAGCGGCGACCCGCATGCCCGGCATTGATTACTTTTTCAGGCAGAGTTTGCAACATCAAAATGCGGATGTGCGCTCGGCTGCCGTCCTGGGGCTTGGCAGAGTGGCGGAGGGTGAATCGGACTTGCCTGCCCTGGAGACAGGGCTGGCGGACAGAGATCCATCCGTGCGAGAGGCCTCGGTGCGCGCCCTGGCATACCTGAACATGGACGCCGCCACGCGCTTGCTGGAGCGGATCGTGCAAGAGGCGGACGACACCTGCCGGGCCGTGGCGGCCGAGGCCCTGGCTCAACGAGGGGAGAAAGGAGTGGCCTTCCTGCTCAAGATGCTCAAGTCCGAGGACATGATGACCCGGCGGGCGGCGGTGTTGGGGCTGGCGCGCGTGGGGGCGCAGGATGTGCTGGAAGACGTGGTGCGACAGGAAGGAGAGTGGATCGTCCATTCGGCGGCAATGATGGCGTTGGAGGAGTTGGAGGAGCGGGAGCAGACCCCCGGCGTCGCGCCACTGCCCGACATTGCGCAGTTGCCCTGGCTCATCTCGTGGGCGGCGGCCCGGGGCGAGGGAGTGGGGACAGGCGATGCAGCACGGCGGGCGCTGTGGCTCGCGCTGCGCGAGGGAGAGTCAGCGGTTCGCCTGGCCGCGGTCCAGATATTGGTTCACGTGGGTCGCCCTGACGATGTGAAGCAGTTGCAGGCCGCGCTGAATGATTCCGATCCGGCAGTCGCGAGCACAGCACTGGAGGCGCTGGCCGAGATCAGCAGGCGGTATGATTTGAGGATCGAGGCCGGATAGGCAAATCCGACCTACTCTGCGCTCAACAGAGCGCGGACGGCGTCGGCGGAAACGCCCTCCACGCGCACACGCTTCCAGCGCGAGGCCTGCCCGGAGAGAATCTCGACGTCCTGCCGCGAAACGCCCAACCGCTCGGCCAGGAACTCGCTCAACGCCCGGTTGGCTTTACCCCGCACCGGCGGCGCTTGCAGCCGTATCTTGATCGCGTCGCCATGTCTCCCGATGATGGCGTCGCGCCTGCCCCTCGGCGCGACGCGCACCCGAAAGGTGCATCCTCCCTCTTTCTCCGTGATCTGTAACGTCATCTCAGGAAGCGAGCGCCCGGATCAGCGTGTACAACAGCTGCTCTAAAAACCAGAGGGTGAGCAAGGCCACCATCGGCGTCAAGTCCAGCCCTCCTATGGGCGGAATGTAACGGCGCAGCGGCGCCAGTATTGGTTCGGTGATCTGAATCAGGAAACGCGCCACCGGGTGGTAGTAGCTGATGCGAAACCACGACAGAAACGCGCGGGCGATGATGGCGAGGGTGTAGAGAGTGAAAACTAAACGTATCAATCGCAATAGAATGTACATTCGTTCTCCAAAGATTGGTTAAGATGAATCTATTCCAGCAGCGCCTTGACGGTGGCGGTCGCACTCGACAGCCGTTCGCTCAAGATCTGGGCGATAAATTTGTGGAAGGAGGCGGCAATTTCTGGATCCTCCTCCTCCATTTGTTTTAGACTATCTGCTGATACATAGTACACGCTGCTGGGTTGATCGGTGACTACCGACGCCGTAGCCTGAGCACCCAGATAGAACCCTATTTCTCCTACGACGGTGCCTGCCCCCATCTTTCGTAGCCGCACGATCCTGTCATCTGGGTATTCGATCTGTACCGTCGCTCCGCCTGTTTCGATGAAGAAAAGGCCCTTGTCGGGTTCTCCCTGGCGAATCAGATAATGTCCCTTTTCAACATCCATCTGTTCCATATACTTTTCCAGGCTGGCTACACGGAATGATCCCTCTCGATCGGTTATCTGTCCCTGATCCTCGCGAATGAAATCATCGAACAGACCGGAAAGCCGAGTTGACCGTGGCAAAAACTCTTCCAGTTGACGCTTGACGCTTTTGGGTTTTGCAAAAAGTCCCACGCTTTCAAAGATCTGGATCATCTGTTCTTCGCACCACTCGACACCGTGATCCAGGTCGGTGAACGTGCGCCAGACCGCCTTGTCCGCAGCGGTGAGCACCTCTCTCTCTAGCAGGCGCTGTGTCTTGGGCGAGAGGTGGGTAAAGACCAGGACGATCTGCTCTGCTTGTGCAACCTGTTTCATTTTTGCAAAGCTCAACGCCGCCGAAGCGTCGAGGCCGCGTACCTGGCGAAAATCGAGCACGACAAAATGGGGGGTTGGTAAATCGGGATCGTCTATCCGTCGGCGGACTTGATCGAGTAGTTTGTTGGCGGTGCCGAAAAAGAGAAAGCCTTGCAGCTCGATCATATAAATCCAATCCCCCTTTTGGCGCAGCAATTGCTGGTAAAGCCGGGGGCGGACGACGTTGCTCTGAAAGTTGGTCCCCGAAAGCGTGTGCTTGCTCACACCGATGCGGCTGTAGTTGACGACAAACAGAATGACGGCCAAAACCATGCCCAGGCCGACCCCCTCTAAAACCCCCACGGTGTTGATGACAATCAGAATCAGGATTACGATCGCGTACTCGGCTTTGGGGAGTTTGAACCAGGCGTCGTATACCCACTCGACGAGAAAGGCCAGGCCGAGAAAAAAGAGCAGGCCGCCGAGCACGGGCTTGGGAAAAAGGGATAGCACAGAAGCGCCAAAGAAAAGCATCACGCCGCACAACAGGGACGAGAAGAGACCCACCAGGCGGCTGTTTGAGCCCATCATGTGACCAAGCGCCGAGAGGCTCAAAGCGTGATAGCCAGCCGGGCCGCCGCCGAGCCCGGCGACGAGATTGGCAACGCCGGACGATTGCAATTCGCGGTTCAGATCGATGTCTCGCCGAGCGGTTAGCTCAAGGCCGCTGGCGTTGAGCAGGAGGGAAATGACGCTGATGATCAATACCGTCCCTACGGTGCCTGCTTGACTCAAGATCACCGGCCAGTCTATCCGATCCAGAGCAGAGAGCGTTAGGGGTTGCCAAAGCGCGCCTTCGGGGAAAGGCCCCAGCAGCCAGCCCTGGGCGCTGGCTTTGGCGACGGAACCGTTTGTCAGCCACAGCAGGACGTAGAACAACCCGATAGCTCCCAGCAGCATGCTGGGTATGATCAAAAAGTGGCTGTAGCGGCGCAAGATCAGCATCAGCAGCGCCGCAAAGACAAGCCCCGGCAGCCACTTGATCAGTACGTCAGGTTGGAGCAGGTGAGGGAGTTGTGAGAGGCTGAAGGATGCGTCTACCATGACGCCCATGGCCCCCTGGACCAGCAACCAGCCTGTGCCGGCCAAAAAGCCCCCAATGACCGGGTAAGGCATATACCGGATCAGGCCGCCCAGCTTGAACAGTCCCAACACCAGGAAAAAAGCTCCTGTGAAGAAAGACGTGATCACGATGGCGGCTATGACCGTGAGAAACGTATCCTCCGGCGTCGCCGAGGCAGGCATACTGCTGACGACAGCCGCGCCCATCAGAGCGAGGATGGCCGCCGGGTTGTCCTGGGGAAGCGCCACTATGCCAGGGAAGGAACTCGTCAAAGTGGTCACGATGCCGATGGCGAGAGCGCCGAACAGGGTGAACCCGATGCCGCTGGAAATGTGCTCGGAAAGATCGCCGGAAAAGATCATGGCCGCAAAAGAGATCTCGATGATGATGACCAAAATCCCGGCGACGAGACCGGCGGTGAGACTGGGCAACAACTGACTGGGATGAAATTCTCGTTTCAATTGGGCAACGATCTGCCGAGTCATCTTCACCCCCTTAATCTACCCATCCCAAGGGCCTTCCCGCTCGCCAAAGATGGCGCGCCCGATGCGCACCATCGTCGCTCCTTCCTCCACCGCGACCTCGAAATCGTTGGTCATGCCCATCGAGAGATGTCGCCAGTCGGCGGAGGGGAAACGTTCTCGCAGGGCGTCGCGCAGCGCGCGCAGGCTGACGAAAACGGGCCTCACCTTCTCCGGGTTGGCGACGAGAGGCGGCATGGTCATCAAGCCCTGCACCGAGATCGCGGGATGGGCCAGGATCTTTGAGACGGCGGCGAAGAAGGCTTCTCTCCGCGCCTCGTCCCGCTCCCAACCTTGCAGATCGAACCCGTATTTGGCTGCCTCGCCGGAGACGTTGCACTCCAAAAGCACCGGCAGCGTCCGTCCAGCCTGCTGAGCGTCGCGGCTCAACCGTCTCGCGATCTTGAGCCGATCCACGGAATGAACGTAATCGAAATGCGCCGCGACTTGCCCCGTCTTCCGGCTCTGTATGTGGCCCACCATGTGCCACGTTGGTTGCGGACCGGCGATCTGGGGGCGGACGGCGGCGATCTTGCCCACCCCCTCCTCGGCGCGATTTTCGCCAAAGTGGCGCGCGCCGGCCTCGTAGGCGGCGACGACGGCCTCGGCGGGGAAGGTCTTGGTCACGGCGACGAGGGTAACGTCCGTGGGATTCCGCCCGGATCGGAGCGCCGCCTCGGCGATGCGCTCCTGTATCTGTGCCAGATTGCGTACAATGTCGGTCATTCCAGTAATCCTATCACGGTTCCAAAGCGGCCGGTGCGCCCGTGCTCGGCCCGGTGGGAGAAAAACTCGTCCACGCGGCAGGCGGTGCAGAGACCAGCGTCCTCGATCTGTTCCACTCCCGCGGCGCGGAGTTGGGCGCTCACCGCGGCAGGCAGATCGGCGTGAACCCGCCCGTTGTCGCGGCGTATCACGCTGGCCTCGGGTGGAGACGCAGCCTCTATCTCTGCTGCGACATCTGATCCTACCTCGTAACAACAAGGACCGATGGTCGGGCCGATGCCCGCCCACACGTCGGCTGGGTTACAGTCCAACTGCTCCGCCATTGTCCGGATCGTCGCCTCGACGACGCCCGCCACCACGCCGCGCCATCCCGCGTGGGCCATCCCCACCACGCGCCGCACGGGATCAAAGAGCATGATCGGCGTACAGTCGCCAAAGCGCATCATCAGCGGCGCGCCGGGTGCAGCGGTCACCAGCGCATCGGTTTCCGATTGAATGGCGCCCAGGTGATCTCGCCCGACTATTTCCACATGCGCCCCGTGTACCTGAGAAGGGCTGACGACACGTCCAGGCTCCAGCCCCAACGCGCCCAGCGCCCGCCGGTGGTTCTCTTTCACCGCCGCCAGGTCGTCGCCGACCGTGTGACCCAGGTTGAGCGTGGCGTAGGGCGCTTGGCTGACACCGCCGACGCGGGTCAAAACGGCGTGAATTAGCCCTTTGGCTTTGTTCAACCCCTCGAAGCGATACAACACGACGCCGTCTTCACACACGCGCAGCATACTTCCTCCCGGCCACTGTTGTTCATTGGCTCATTGTTCATTGATCATTGATCCCCACCCGAAACGTCGTTGCAGCGACCACCGAATGTCATCCATCGTCTCCTCGACGTAGGGGTAGGCCAGCCAGACTGTCGCCCAGCCGAAAAGCACGCCGGTGACGACGCGCATCAGCGCTGTAGTCTCGTGTGGGCTGATGGGGATACTGGGGATCAGGAGAGGGAGAGCATAAGAGAGGAACTGATAGCCGCCGTCCAGACCCATTGGCACGATCCCCAGGCCAATGTAAACCCACCAGCGAAGCGGCTTTATTTCCCATCCTAAAACAGATCGTAGCAATCCATACACCAACCCGGAAAGAAAGATCGCGCCATACGTGGCTGTGCATCTTTGACAAAAGGCTACCTTGTATCCTAATGCCTCATTGCCGGTGAACCCTCCCCACGCTAACGGATCGGAGAGTATACTCTCCCCTAGCTGCGCTCCAAACTCTGGGAGCGTGTAGGTGATTTGCGGGCCGAACAGAAACCAGGATCGCTGGGGCAGTTGATGGCACCCTGCCACGTGGTACAGAGTGTAGAGAATCCTCGCCGGCACCTCGGCGCCCAGATGCATCAGTACCGGCGCCAGGAAGGAGGGAGCCACGTAGAGGAAAGCCAGTGTGTTAAAGATGACCAGCCAGTGGCTGGAAAGCCAGAAAATGAAGCGATCGGCCAGGATGACGAGCTTTCGGGTGCTCTTGTTCTCCAACCTCTCGCGGGTCGCTCTTCGTTGTTCTATCTCGGCCAGCACCTTGGCTGTACCTGGTTGCCCTGGATCGTTTTGTTTGTCCATATAAATGGATTATACCACAAACAGACTGCCCGACAATAGTGCCTTGCTCGCTTTGTGGTATAATGGCTCCCGACAGGCCCTTCTTGAGAATACGACAACGGGATGGATAAGGCATGACCTTTTTGAACCAACTCAACGCTCAACAGCAGAAAGCGGTCACGGCCTCTGACGGCCCGGTACTGGTACTGGCGGGGCCAGGTAGCGGCAAGACGCGCGTGCTCACTTCTCGTGTCGCCTGGCTAGTGCTGGAACGGGACGTCGCTCCCTGGCGTATTATGGCAGTCACTTTTACGAACAAGGCCGCCCGCGAGATGAGGGAGCGGTTGGATCGGTTGCTGGGTTCCTCCCGCGCCCGCAGCCTCATGTTGGGCACCTTTCACGCGACTTGCGCCCGCATCCTGCGCCGCGAGGCAAAAGCCGCCGGCATTCCCCGCGACTATGCCATCTTTGACTCCGACGATCAACAAAAGCTGGTCAAGCAGGCGCTCAAAGACCTGAACCTGGACGACAAACAATATCGCCCTCGAGCGGTGCACGCTGCCATCTCTCGCGCCAAGAACGAATTGGTTCCGCCAGAAGCCTACACTCCAGGTTCTTATTATGGCGAGATTGTCAAGCGCATTTACGAGCGCTACCAGGCGTTATTGGTGGCGAACAACGGACTTGACTTTGACGACTTGCTGATGGTGACGGTGCGCTTGTTCAGGGAAAATCCCGACGTGCTGGCAAATTATCAGGAGCGCTACCGTTATGTTCTGGTGGACGAGTTCCAGGACACGAATCAGGCGCAGTATGTGCTGCTACGGCAACTTTCGGGGGGGCATCATAATCTCTTTTGCGTCGCTGACGAAGATCAATCGATCTATCGCTGGCGAGGCGCAGACTATCGCAACATCAACCGTCTGCGGGGCGACCATCCTGACCTGCTCGCTTTTCTGCTGGAGCAGAACTATCGCTCTACCCAGACTATCCTGGACGCCGCGCAGGCCGTCATCCGCCACAACCGCGACCGCACCGACAAGGCGCTCTTCACAAAGCGAGGCCGCGGGCCAGAGATCACCATCCACGAGGCCTACGATCAGGACGAAGAAGCTCAGTTCACCGTGGATACTATCGCCCAATTGGTTGCTCAGAGAAAGACGAGTCCCGGCGGCTGCGCCGTGATGTATCGCACCAACGCCCAGTCCCGCGCCATCGAGGATGCCTTTATTCGCGCCGGACTGCCCTACAAGCTGGTCGGTGCCACCCGCTTCTACTCTCGCCGCGAGATCAAGGATCTGATCGCTTTCCTGCGGCTGATTCACAACCCCGACGACGGGGTGAGTATGACCCGCGTGATCAATGTTCCTCGCCGAGGCATCGGTCGGAAGACGGTGGCAACGCTGGAGAACGTGGCGCGACGGAGGAAGATTTCAGTCTACGGGGTGCTCCAAGCGATATCCAATTCCCAACCCCACGCCCAGAGGGCGTCGGAACTGGGCACGCGGGCGCGGCGGGCGCTGGCCGCGTTCCTGGAATTGCTGGAGGGTTGGATCGCGGCGCGCGAACAGTTGACGGTGGCGCAATTGGTCGGTCGCGTGCTGGAGGATACCCGCTACGACGACTATCTCCGCGATGGCAGCGAGGAGGGCGAGGATCGCTGGGCCAACGTGCTGGAGTTGCGCAACGTGGCCGCCGATTACGCGGCCCTGCCGGACGAGATGTCGTTGACCGAGTTCCTGGCCGACGTCGCGCTCGTCTCTGACGTGGATAACCTGTCTGGAGAGGTGGACGTGCCGACACTGCTCACGCTGCACAGCGCCAAGGGGTTGGAGTTCCCGGTTGTCTTTATCGTCGGGCTGGAGGAGGGGCTGCTGCCTCACAGCCGTTCCTTCGACGACCCGGATGAGATGGCCGAGGAGCGGCGGCTGGTCTATGTCGGCCTGACGCGGGCGGAGGATCGGCTTTACCTGACCCACACCTTCCGGCGCACCCGCTACGGCGAAAGCGAGACTTCGATCCCCAGCCGCTTCCTGGAGGATATTCCTCGCGATTTACTCGGTAGTTCGCAGAGGAGGGGCAAGAAGCGGAGAGCGGAGAGCAGGAAACATGAGACCACGTGGGGATGGGGGCAGGGAGAAGTGGTTCGGCAGGACGAGCCGCGGTTCCGCGCCGGGCAGCGGGTGATGCACGCGACGTTTGGCGAGGGGTTGGTGATCGAGAGCCGTGCCCAGGGGAACGACGCGATCGTGACGGTGAACTTTGAGCAGGCTGGTCGGAAGCGGCTGATGGCAAGCTTGGCCCCTCTCGAGTTGCTGGAGGGATAGGAGTTTTTGACAGGCGTTCTCTAGCATGATAGAATGCTTGCGCTGGATTCGCCTCGGGTGAATTGCGAACTCGGCAAGGCCCCATTATGAAAGTTGTCATCCAGATCCCTTGCTACAGCCAAGAAGCCTTTCTCTCAACCAATGCACGAGCTCCCTCGCGCGCTGCCTGGAGCGGATGTGATCGAGGTCCTGGCTCTCACCCCGAAGGTAGGAAATGAGTAATTGTGTTGGATGCCCATCGAGGCGGAGACCGCGAGTGCATGAGGTGAAGGGTTGAGACTGGTCCTGATCGGTCCAGTATATCCCTACCGGGGTGGCATCGCGCATTATACAGCAATGCTCTACCAGGCGCTGCGCACGCGGGGACATCAAGTGCTCCTCGTTTCGTTCAAACGCCAGTATCCGCGGTGGCTTTTCCCAGGGCGGAGCGACAAAGACCCTAGCAAGAAACCTTTGAAGGTAAAAGATGCTCGATACTGGATTGATTCCTTGAACCCAATCACCTGGCTAACGACCGTCTGGCGTATCTATCGGCATCGACCTGATATACTCATCCTGCAATGGTGGACGACGTTCTGGGCGCCGGCCTGGTTTGTGGTAGGAGTGCTGACCCAGATCTTTTTGCGGCGGCCGTTGGTAGTCATTTGTCACAATGTCTTGCCCCACGAGATACATTGGTGGGATCCCTGGCTGACCAAGGTGGTGTTGCAGTGGGGAGTTCATTTCGTCGTACATTCGGCAGAGGAAGAACAGCGATTGCTGTTTTTGTTGCCGGGAGCGCAGGCTACCATCATCCCTCTGCCAGTCTTTGATATGTTTGCTGATCAGCGGATGCCGAGAGAAGAATCCAGAAAACGATTAGGATTACCGGTAGATGTGTCAGTTTTGCTTTTCTTTGGAATTGTGAGAGAATACAAAGGCTTGAGGGATCTCCTGACAGCATTGCCGAAGGTTCGAGCGCGGCTGGAAAGGGTGATTCTTCTGGTGGCAGGAGAGTTCTGGGAAGACAAACGGCTCTATCTGGAGATGATCGAGTCGTTGGGGATCGGCGATTCGGTGATTATCGAGGATCGCTACATCCCGAATGAAAAAGTGGCGCTTTACTTTTCGGCAGCCGATGTACTGGTAGTGCCATATCGCCAGGTGACAGGAAGCGCGGTGGTGCAGATGGCGCGAGGATTTGGGATGCCGGTGGTGACAACAGCAGTAGGAGGGATGCAGGACATTGCTGACAATGAAAGCGTTATGCTGGTGAAGCCAGATGATACCGATGCTCTGGCAGATACGATTGTTCAATTCTTGACGGATCGCCCTCGCTCGATCGTGGCGAGGGAAGCTGCCGGGTCTCAGGATGTCTGTTCGTGGGCGCGTCTGGTAGATCTGATTGAGTATGGATGGCAAAGTGTGTGAGGAGACATTGTGACAACATCTCGTAAGCGGGTATTGGTCATTGGTCTGGATGGTGGCACATTCGATTTGATCGATCCCTGGGTGCTCGAAGGCTACCTGCCCAACTTGGCTCATCTGATGTCCAATGGTTGTCGTGGTCGTTTGGCATCTACCCTCCAACCACTCTCAGCGCCAGCCTGGACAACTTTTATGACGGGAGTGAATCAAGGGCAGCATGGCGTATACGATTTTGTGCGGCGTCGCGAAGGCAGCTATAACCTGGAGGTGACAAACGCTTCTATCATCGCGGCACCAACGGTGTTCGATCTACTTGGACACTTTGGCCACCGTGTCGTGGCTGTGAACGTACCTTATACCTTTCCTCCTCACCCTGTAAATGGCGTGCTATTCAGTGGCCCGTTTGCACCGGTAGCGGATGCCAGTCTTGTCTATCCACCAGCGCTGGGCGAAACGCTGATGGATTTGGTTGACGACTACTTTATCACGCCGGAGTACGACCAGGGAGCTCCCGCTCCCCTATCCAAATATTTGAGCGATCTGAAGCGAGGATTGATGTATCGACATCAGATAGCCGCTCATCTTATGGATACCGAACCCTGGGATCTCTTTGTCGTCGTTTTTGTGGCTACCGATCGGGTGGGGCATTCCTTCTGGCATTGCATGACGGCATCAGACAACGATCCGTATGTGCGTTTCCGGCATGCGATACGAGACGTATATCAGAGTGCAGATGCAGCTATTGGCTCTTTGTTAGAACGGGTTGATAAAGATACTGTGGTGATCGTGCTTTCTGATCATGGTTTCGGGCCACTGCACCGAGTTGTAAATCTGAATCGCTGGTTGGCGGAAGCTGGATATTTGTGTTTTAAGCCATCACAGAGCAGATCGATGGGACGATGGCAGGCTCGATTAATCAACAGATTGGTCAATGTTTACCGCAGGATGCCGCCATCGCTGCGAGTCGGGTTTCGCTCCAGGCTTGGCGCTCAACGGTTTCAGCAAATCAAGGGAGATGTGGAGAGCGCACTTTTTGCTTCAGCCGTCGAGTGGTCCAGGACGAGAGCTTACGCTCTGGGGGCAGGAGGGAAAATCTACCTGAACGTCGCTGGACGGGAACCGGAGGGTATCGTGCAGCCGGGGACAGAGTATGAGACGCTGCGAAATGAACTGGCGGACGTCTTGGCAGCTATGCAAGATCCTGAAACGGGTCAGTGTATTGTGCTCCGCGTCTGGCGGCGCGAGGAGTTATATCATGGCTCCCTTCTCGATCAAGCTCCAGATCTGATTATTGAGTGGGCCGATTATCGGTACTGGGGACGAGGGCGGTACGATATTTGGGCAGCGCCGGTCTTTGAAGACCGGAGGACGATGGACTATAGCGAGCTGCCGTTAACGGGCACTCATCAGCCCGATGGCATCTTGATTATCAACGGCCCGGACGTCAAAACTGGATCGGAGATTGAAGGGGCGCAACTTGCTGACCTGACGCCGACTATGTTGAGAATCTTGGGGCTGCCTGTGCCCGCATATATGGATGGCGCAGTTCTTGGGGACGCATTTGCCGATGGCGCGCTCGATAGTCTGATAGCATCTACGACAACGTTGGATATATCCTCTCTCGATAAATTCGTCTACACAGACGAGGATACGGCAAAGATATCGCAACGTCTAAAAGATCTGGGGTATCTCTAGGTGTTGACCCCGGGAGACTCGATTGACGATGCAGAAAAGTTCTGTAGAAAATCCTTTGGTTGACGTAATTATTCTGAATTGGAATCTACCCCAGGACACCATCGAGTGTGTTCATTCGGTTCTTTGTTCAGATTATGCCAATTATCGAATCACTGTTGTAGATAATGGATCGACAGATGACTCGGTACAACGATTAAGTGAGCAGTTCCACGATGAGATTCATTTGATCATAAGTGAGACCAACCTGGGTTTTGGAGGAGGCAATAATCGCGGCATTCAAGAGGCTTTGGCGCGCGGAGCCGATTATACGTTGCTTCTCAATAACGATACGATTGTAGCCCCTAGTATGTTGTCAGAACTGATGCAAGCCATGCGTAGTGATGCCCAATTTGATATTGCTGGCCCTGTGATCTATTATACCGATAGGCCAGATGACGTGTGGTTTGCTGGCATACGCTTCAAGGCTAAACTTTACGTTGTTCAGCGAGGACTTCATCTGAAACATCCATTGCAGCCAATGGAAGAAGTTGATTTTGTCAGCGGATGCGGGATGTTGGTCAGCCGAGAGGTATGGGAAACCGTTGGGCTGTTTGCGCCTGAATTCTTTATGTATTACGAAGATCTGGACTTTTGCCTTCGCGCTCGGCAGGCTGGATTTCGCCTGGCGACGGCTACTCGAGCCGAGATGTGGCATCGTGTGTCGGCCAGTACCGGAGGCATCGAGTCGCCTATGAAACAATACTACCAGGTAAAAAGCAGTTTGCTTTTTTACCGAAAGTATACTCGCGGATTGTGGTTCTTGATCAACATGACCTTGCGAATTGGTCACGCCGGATGGGTCACACTGAAGCAGATATGTAAGGGGCGATTGAGGTGGGATGTGGTCAAGTGGTATTTTCGAGGAGTAGGGGAAGCGCTCCTTCCTCGTCCAAGCTCTGACTAGCCCTGGAGAAAGAATTGAGAAATCCACAGTCTTTTATTGGCAGGCCCGCTTTGGGTGACGCGAATCTGCCATGTGCGCCTGTCGAAATGGAGTACGTTCCTTGCGCATTATGTGGCAAGGATCAGTCTGAGCAGTTGTATCTGGGACAGGATCGCGCCTACGGTAAGCCGGGCCGGTTTCCCATTGTTCGTTGCCAGAATTGTAACCTGGTATATCTTAATCCCCGACCGGTTCCTCATGCAATTGGTTACTATTACCCCTCGGACTATGAGCCATATAGGAAGTCGCCAGAAGAGGCGCGATTCAAAATTCAACAGCTTCACCAGAGGCTCAAGCTCCGCAATCGTTGCCTTGCAGTGACTAGACTTTGTAAGCAGGGCCGATTGTTGGACGTGGGTTGCGCCACTGGGACATTTCTGGCCGAGATGCAGCGGTATGGTAACTGGCAGGTATTCGGAGTTGAGCCGAATCAATGGGCTGCCCGCTACGCAAGAGAACAATTGAAGCTGGACATATTCCACGGTCACTTACTTGAGGCAAATCTTGCAGATAATCAGTTCGACGTCGTCACCCTGTGGGATGTCCTCGAGCATTTACACGATCCTCGGCAAACACTGACCGAGATCTGGCGAATTTTGAAACCGGGCGGATTCTTGATCTGTAGCGTGCCGAATCTGGACAGTATAGATGCCAAACTTTTTGGCCGCTTCTGGATAGGCCTGGATGCTCCCAGGCACCTTTACGTGTACTCCAGATGTACGCTGTCTGCGATGTTGAAGGCTGGGTGCTTGCAACCTCGAAAGTTTTTCTGTTTCTATGGACGTTACACGGCTTTTGCGTTAAGTGTAAGACTCGTGTTGCGTGAATGGGTGCAGAGTGAGCGCACCAGAACGTGGTTGGACAGAATACTCTTTGCCCCACTGTGGCGTTTCTTGTTTCTTCCCTACTTTTTTTTCATTGACAAATTGGGCAGAGGAACGATTGTCACTGTATATGCTCAAAAAGTAGCAGGTGCCTGAAAAGAGCGTTGGATATGTCGAGTACCTGGACACAGGAGGTATGGAAAGGGCGAGTCCCCAGGTTTTTACCAGCGTGGCTAAGAACACGCATTGAGGTCAACGTCCGTGAAATCCAAGAGTTAATGGAATTCGCCTCACAGCGTGTGAGAGCGGAAGACAGGTTGCTGGATGCAGGCGCAGGGGAGGGACGTTTCAAATCTTATTTTGCCCACACCCGTTACACTGCCGTGGACCTTGCCGTGGGGGATCAAGCCTGGGATTATGGCAATCTGGACGTTATCTCTGATCTTGCGCACCTGCCCTTTGCCGATGGTGTGTACGACGCGGCGATCTGCACTCAGACACTGGAGCACGTCAAAGATCCCCTGCGGGTGGTAAAAGAACTGGCCCGTGTGCTCAAGTCAGGCGGACAACTCTTCCTGTCTGCTCCTCAGAGTTGGTATCAGCATCAAAAACCCCACGATTACTTTCGGTTCACCTCCTTTGCACTGGCTCACCTGTTTGCTCAGAGCGGTCTGGAACCACAGTTTATCAAGCCTATGGGGGGGTATTTTTGGTTTCTCTCGTTTCAGCTTCAAAGACTCCATTTCTGGCTGTGGCCGCCCGATCCCAAAGAAAGTCCAACGGCTCGTCTGGTTCGGATATTTGTGACGGTGGTTATACGGGTGTTCTTTCTTTTCTTGCTACCTCTCCCTCTCTATTACCTGGACAAGCTAGACAAGCGCCAAGACCAAACTCTGGGTTACACTTGCCACTGCATCAAACCAGGTGCATAGCCCAAAATGAACACGATCCGTCGATTGGCGCAGAACTCTATTTTTTCACTTGCCTCCACCCTGATTCTTCGACTCTCGTCAGCTGCCTTATTCATCGTGATTGCGCGGAGACTGGGGGAGGAGGCTGCCGGGGTGTATACTTTGGCAACAACCTATACGGTGATTTTTTTATCCCTATCATTCTGGGGGCTTGATCAACTCTTTATCAGGGATGTATCTCGGGAGCGGGAACTGGCGGCAAAGTATTGGATCAATCTTGGTCTACTTCGCCTGCTCCTGGCGGGTACCGCCCTTGCATTTCTTTACATTTTTCTACTTGTGCTTGACAAGTACCCTGCTGACACGATCAAACTCATCATGTTAATGGGGTTGACCCTGATACCCGATGGCTTGGACAATCTCTGTCGGGTCTATTTCATAGCCACTGAGGAGATGTTCTATATTCCTCTGGCGTCGCTGACTCTGGCCTTGTTTCGGCTGGCGGGGGCTGCTGTCGTCGTTTGGTGTGGAAACGTCGCCGTCGGAACCATGATCTGGGTATTCTTGGTAGCCAGCATTGCCCGTTGTCTCACGAGTTTCTGGCTTGTTTTTAGGAAACTGGCTCCTGTCACGTTCGACATAGACCTGACTCTGTGGTTACACAGCATCGTGTGGGCCTTTCCTTTTGTGTTTATTAACGGTTTGATTACCCTGGAAGCCCGACTAGGCATGGTTCTTATATCCGTTTTAGGAACCGAAAGAGAAGTAGGGTTGTATGGGGCTGCGATGACGATTGTGGTTGCACTGCAAATGATCCCACAAGCGTTTCGAGAGGCGATTTTCCCGGCCATGTCCAGATTACATACGCATAGCACAGATTCGTTCCAATTGCTTTATCACCGGTCTTTTTTGTATCTCTCCATTGTATCTCTGGGATTGGTTCCCTGTGCTATCACCATGGCTCAAGACCTGATGATCTTGTTCTATAAACAACCCTTTGCGCCGGCGACGCTCAGTTTCCAAATTCTGGTCATTTCCATCATTTTCCGTCTCGTGAACATTCCCAGTTCCCACGCCATGATCATTGTGAATCGCCAAAGAAGGCTGGCGTTGTTTTTAGGGCTTGGATTGGCAGGTAATTTGATCATGACTCTTGTTCTTATCCCTCGCCTGGGGTTCGAAATGGCGGCGGCGGGACAGGTCGTCTCTATGGCTATTTTTTTCCTGGCCAATACGTTGTTTGTGCACCGCAATGTTGTGAGAATCAACTTTTCTCCATTGATCGTTCGTCCTCTCGTCGCGTCGGCGGCTAGTTTAGGCGTTGGCCTTTCGTTGCTCAAACGCAGCCCGTTCCCTTCGCCAGTCGCTGCATTAGTTGGTCTGATTATCTATGCAAGTGTTTTGACGCTCACCCAGGCTTTCCCTGAGGAAGATGTGCAGTTATTCAAGCGACTCTTGCACACGGCGCTGGTTCGATTAAAAGAGATTCCAGTGAGAGGTCGCCGAGAAACTCGCAAAGGTCTGTAACAGAGTATCTCAACCGAATAAGACTACTTAGGAGTCGTCCAAAAACAACTTCGTACTTTTACAACTGAACTCATACGGTTGCACAGCGTGGTTTGATCTGATAGTTCCAGTCAGGGCATACTCGACGCCATGTGATGTTGAGAGCA
>DAOTUB010000109.1:0-8311 GCA_034437455.1 Anaerolineae bacterium
ACCTTACAATACAGTTGAAGGTTGTGGGACATTTTCGCCTCCTTGATATTAGATGTTCTTACTCTATTATATCAGGAGCGTTCCACAACCTTTCCCGCTTTTAATGTACCAAAGTGATAGGTGGCTAGATGAAGTTTTCCAAATACACATGGCTCTATGCCTGGACCTTATTCTTGTTGCTGAGCAGCTTGGTTTTGACCATCCCTGCGGTCAGCGCGACCCCGGCGATGCAGGATGCACAGCCGGTCGTGCTCTACTTTTTCTGGGGGGACGGCTGCCCGCACTGCGCGCACCAGAAACCTTTTCTGGAAGAACTAGAGCGCCGCTACCCCAACCTGGAAGTGCGGGATTACGAGATCTATCACGTCGAGGAGAATCGTGTCCTTTTTCAGGATATGGCCACGGCGCTGGGCTTTGAGGCGCGGGGTGTGCCGACCACCATCATCGGCGAGCGCTATTGGGTAGGCTATTCGGAGAACATTGCGCAAGAGATCGAAGCACATGTGGCGGCGTGTAGCCTCTCTGGCTGCGCGGATGCCGGCGTGGGTATTGCGCCTAAAGCCGTCGTGCCAGAACCAACGCTGGCTCCGACGCCCGTGCCGACCCCTACGGGCATTCCTACTCAAGATCCCCCAGAGGTATCTCCGGCGCCTGCCGATCCCGCCTCAGGCGTCCTTAATCTTCCCCTCATCGGCGCCATAGACCTGGGGACCCAGTCTCTGGCGATGAGCACGGCCATTATCGCTTTTGTAGATGGCTTTAACCCCTGTTCGTTGTGGGTGCTCTCGATTCTCATCTCTCTCACATTGCGCACCGGCTCGCGCAAAAAAATCTTTCTCATCGGTTTTGTCTTTCTTAGCGTGACCTCCCTGATCTATGTGCTCTTTATTGCCGGGTTGTTTACAATATTCACCTTTATCAGCTTCATAGGCTGGATTCAGGTAGTGGTGGCGCTGCTGGCGCTCTTTTTCGCTATTGTGAACATCAAGGACTACTTCTGGTACAAAAAAGGGCTCTCTTTTACCATCACTGACGAAAAAAAGCCCGGACTCTATAAAAACATGCGCAAGGTGCTGAACGCCGATTCGCTGTGGGCCATGATGACCGCCACGGTCGTCATGGCGGCGGGTGTCTCGCTGGTCGAGTTTTCTTGCACGGCGGGTTTCCCGGTGCTGTGGACCAATCTCGTCGCCGCGCAAGGCGTGGGTGGGCTCACCTTTGTGCTGCTGCTGGCGCTCTATATGATCATCTACCAGATTGACGAGATGGCGATTTTCATGGTCGCTGTCTTGACCCTCAGAGCCAACAAGCTGGAGGAGAAGCATGGGCGTATCCTCAAGCTCATCGGCGGCACGCTCATGTTGACCCTGGCCATGGTGATGTTGGTCAATCCGGCGCTGATGAATACGATGAGCGCCACATTGATCGTCTTTGGAGTTGCCTTGGGCGCGGCGATGCTGATCTTGCTGGTGCATCGCCATGTGCTGCCGCGCTTGGGCATTTATATCGGCACAGAGATGGAATCGGTGCCCGAGTAGCCGTCACCGCTACTGCCAGACGCTGTCGGCGCCGGCAGGGGGGACGTAGAGACCAAAGCTCTGACCTCGAAATCGGTGACTGGGCACAAACGGTATAACTCGAGAATCAAGGAGGAAAATAGATGAGGCTCTATGTTGACCACGCGAAATGTTCAGGTTGTCGCGCCTGCTTGGTGGCATGTTCTTTTCACTTGTTCGGCGAGAACAATCCCAAAAAGGCCGCTTTGACCATCGTCCCACACTTTCCCGCTCCGGGCACCTTTGAGGTAAAAGTATGTACCCAATGTGGTCAATGCGCGGACGTCTGCCCCGTGGGCGCCATCCATCAGAATGAGCAGGGCGCCTATTATGTCGAGCCCGACGAATGCACGCTGTGTATGCTTTGCGTGGACGAATGCCCCGAGGGTGTGGTCTTTTCCCGCTCGGACACGGATTATGTCTGGGAGTGTGACGCGTGTGGCGACTGTGTGGACGTCTGCGGTCCCGACGCTTTGTGGATCGCCGAGTAACCGAGGAGGAATGATGATGAATGGCTATGCAGGACAAATACTGCGCGTGAACTTGGGCACCGGCGTCATCACCACAGAACCGACGCCGGAAGACGTGATGCGGGACTTTTTGGGGGGGCGGGGGCTGGGGGCTTTTCTGTTGTGGAGCGAGACGACGCCCGGCGCCGACCCGCTGGGGCCGGAGAACAAATTGTTCATCTCGCCCGGGCCGCTGTCGGGCACGCTTTTCCCCGGTGCGGGCAAGATGGACTTTACTACCCGTTCACCGCTGACCGGCGGCTATGCCGGCGCCAGCATGGGCGGCATGCTAACCGCTGAGATCAGGTACGCCGGCTATGATTCCATCATCCTGGAAGGGGTCAGTCCCCATCCGGTCTATCTCTATATCGACGACGACACGGTCGAGCTGCGCGACGCCAGCGCGTACTGGGGCATGGGCTCCTTTGCGCTGGAGAAGCACCTGAAGGACGAGCTAGGCGAAGAATTCCAGATTGCCACCATTGGTCCGGCCGGCGAGAACCTGGTCAAGTATGCCTGTATCAACCACGATTTCGGGCGCCAGGCCGGACGCGGCGGCGTGGGGACGGTGATGGGGGCCAAGAAGGTCAAAGCCATCGCCGTGCGCGGCACCGGCGGCATTCCCATCGCCGACGTGAAAGAGTTCACCCGCCTGAGCAAGGAGGCCTACCGCGCCTGCAAAGAGGCCGACGGGTTCAAGGCCTGGACGCGCTATGGCACAATGATCGTCACGTCCTGGTGCGACAAGAACGGCGCACTGCCCACGCGTAACTTTCAATCCGGCTCGTTTAAAGAGGCGACCAACATTTATGCGCCGGTCTTTCGCCGCACCATTGTGGTGACGGACAAGGGATGTTTTGGCTGCCCCAGCCCATGCGGCAAGTACTCGCGCTCTAAAAAGCACGACATCTATGTGGAGGGGCCAGAGTACGAGACCAACGGCATGCTCGGTTCTGACTTGGGGCTGAGCGACATCGAGGACATTGCCAAAGCCAACCAACTGTGCGACGAGCTGGGCCTGGACACCATCTCGGCCGGCGGTTGTATCGCCTGGGCCATGGAGTGCTATGAGAAAGGGGTCCTGGACCAGGAGCAGACCGCCGGGCTCGACCTGCGCTTTGGCAACGCCGAGGCCACTTTTGCCCTGATCGAACGCATCGCCCGGCGCGAGGGCTGGTTGGGCAATTTGCTGGCCGAGGGGGTCAAGCACGCCGCTGCCGAGGTGGGCCAGGGCAGTGAAAAGTGGGCCGTCCACGTCAAGGGCATGGAGCAGAGCGCCTATGACACTCACAGCGCTACCTCAATGCTGCTGGCTTATATGACGGCTGATGTCGGCGCGCATCACAACCGCGCCTGGGCCATCACCTACGACATCGCCGAGGGGCGCGACGAGGTGAGCCCAGCAAAGGCGGCCAAGGTGATCGAACTGCAGCACATCCGCCCGCTGATGGACGTGTTGGGCTGCTGCCGGCTGCAATGGGTCGAACTGGGCATGTCCCTCGACTATTATGCTCCGGTGATGACCGCACTGACCGGCGTCGCGTACGCGTGGGAGGACCTGCTGCACATCTCGGAGCGAGTGTGGAACTTGACCCGTATGATTTGGGTGCGCGAGGTGGAGGGCTTTGGGCGTGAGTGGGATGCACCGGCGCCGCGCTTTGTCGAGGAACCGGCCATCGGCGGGCCCACGGACGGCCAATTCACCCCGCCGGAGGCCGCTCAGCAAATGCTGGATTACTATTACCAGCAGCGAGGTTGGGACGAGAGCGGCATTCCGACGCCCGAGACGTTGCAGCGGATGGGACTGGCCGAGTTGGTGGAGACGTATTTGGCATGAGCGTGACGCTGATCCTGGTGGGGGGCTTGAAAGAATACGCCGGCGGCAGGGAACGGGTGGAAGCGGCCGCCGGCCCCACCGTGGCCAAGATATTGGAGGACGCCGGCATCAAGCCAGCACTGGTAGCAGCGGTGCTACAGGACGACCACATGGTGTCTCTGGACTATCGCCCCCAAGATAAAGAGACACTCAAACTGATCGCCGTGATAGGGGGCGGTTGATATGCCTGGGCAGATTCGTTCCGGCGCATGTGGTAAAGGGGAGCACGATGGTACGCCCTACGTCGCGTGCGACGTGAGGCAAGACCGTGTCCGATTGCAAGAGCTACTGGCGCTCAATGGGGGACAGCGGGCGCTGCCGGCCGTCATCTGGCCCGACAAGGCCGTGCAAGTGGGCCTACTGCTCCACCGGCACACAGCCGGATTGTTCCCACGGCTGGCCTGGGTGGTAATCACACTGATCTGATGGATGAGGCAACAAGGCTCTAGGAGTGATGGATGACACGCCAACGGCGACGACAAAAACTATCGAAAAAAAAGAAAACGCCCGCCATCCGGTGGGGAGTGATTGTGGGAGTGGCGGCGCTCATCGGCGCCGTGCTTCTCCTCAAGTCGTACCGGTCAAGTACCGGGTTGGCGGTCTCTCAAGACGAGATCGAACCTACGCCACTTGCCGTCGAGATGGCCGTTCCAATCGAGTCTACGCCATCCGGCGCCGAGGCGGCCGCCCTGCCGGCCCAGCCCACGCCGGCACTCTTGCCTGAGGCGCAGCTCAATCAACTCTTGGCGGCCAAAGAGCCAGTGTTTGTGTTCTTTCACTCGAACACCTGTGTGCAGTGCGTCAAGATGACCCAGATCGTCGAACAGGTCTACCCCGACTTCTCTGACTCGGTCGCGCTGGTTGACGTGAACGTCTATGACGAGCGGAATCAAAATCTGCTACAGCGCGCCGATATCCGCGTCATCCCTACCCTGATCTTTGTCGACCGCGAAGGTCAGGCCCAGGGGCATATCGGCGTGATGGAATCACAGGTGTTGCGCGAGCAGTTGCAAGCCCTGTCTGAGGACCTGTCTGAGGAATAGAGTGATGCCTTTTAATCAAGCGCTTCAAGATGGTTCTTTGTTGGCCTATCTGCTCGTCTTCTTGGGCGGGGTGGTGACCAGCATCGGTCCGTGCAACGTGGCGATGATTCCGCTGATTATCGGCTACATGGGCGGGGCGGGCGACCTCTCGCATCGACGCTCGTTCACGCTCTCGCTGACCTTTGCCATCGGCCTGGCCCTCACGTTTATGGCGTTGGGCGTGGCGGCCTCGCTGGCCGGCGGACTGATTGGCGGTACCAGTCGCGTATGGTATTATGTCGTAGCCGGGGTCTGTATCCTGATCGCGCTGCACATCTGGGGCGCGATTCGCCTGCCAGAAATTTCCGCCCTGGCCCGCCTGCGAGAACGCGTCAAACTTCGGGGAATTGTCGGCGCGCTGGCGCTGGGGCTGGTCTCTGGGCTGGTGGCCTCGCAATGTGCCACGCCGGTGCTGGCGGCAATTCTGACTTATGTGATGGCACGGCAAGGGACGCTGGTCTACGGCGCGGCGCTGCTGTTTTTCTACGCCCTGGGGCGCGGCGTGCCCGTCGTGCTGGCTGGCACCTTTACTGGCGCGCTCAAGCAATTCCGCTCGCTGGGCCGCTGGTCGGAAGTGATCGAAAAAACCAGCGCGGTGATCATCCTGGGCGTGGGCCTGTACTTTCTATGGATCGCCTGACGGTGTGCCGGCTCGCACAAGCGACGCAATGTGATATGACAGGACGGGTAAATATGAAAGAATCTAGAGTGATGCGCGGAGAGTTGGTTGTGCTGCTCTGCGTTTTGTTGACGGCGTGCAGCCCCCGACTTTTACAATCGGACGTCACGCCTGTGAATACATTTCCTCCTCCCTCTCCCACGCCCACGCTGCCGGTCAATCAGACACAGACAGAAGCGAACGCCCAAGACAACGCCAGAGAGCGCGATGACGGGTACGTACACATCACGCCGTCGGAATTGGCATTGATGCTGGAGGACAAGGATTTTCTGTTGATCAACACCCATGCCCCGTATGGTTTCGAGATCGAACAGACAGATGCGCATATCCCGCTCGACCAAGACGGTCAGTGGTTGCACCATTACCCGGCCGACAAGACCGCCAAGATCGTGCTGTATTGCCGCAGCGCCAATTGGTCCGTCATCGCGGCCGAGAAACTGGTCGCGGCCGGCTATAGCAACGTGTGGCATCTGGACGGCGGGATGGCCGCATGGCACGCAGACGGATTGCCGTTAATGACACAGTGAGGAGCATAGCGTTGACCCAAACAGAACCATCATCCCACCCGTGCCGTTTGTGGCTGACGTTGGAGGGATCAGAGATTATCGAGTTGAAACAAGTGATAATGGACCGCGACGTGGGAGGAACGAGAGCGTTTTTCCAACGCGTCGTAGCGCCGCGCGTGCGGCGGGCGGCCGAGCGGCGCGGGATTGCCATCGACGCGTCTTTTCAAAAACTCGAGGAGTGCTGAGGATATGTCGCAACATCAGACGATCTGTACCGTATCGGGCGTTATTGCATGAAAGTCTTGTACGTTTCGGGAAGCCCCAGAAAAAAGAGCAACACGGATTATCTGCTGGAACTCATGTTGTCCATAACCGGTGGCCAGTTTGTCAAGCTGGTCGATTATCAAATCGAACCATGTAAATCTTGTTGGGCTTGCCTGAGGTTAGACGAGTGCGCGGTTGACGATGACATGAGCAACGTTCTGATACCGATGCTCCTTGCGGCCGACGCGGTCGTCTTGGGCAGCCCGGTATATTTCAATAACGTCTCTGCGCAGCTCAAAGCTTTTATCGATCGCAGTTGGTCCCTCAGAGGCAAGCTCAAGAATAAAATCGGTGGCGCCGTCGTGGTGGGAAGAAAATACGGTGCCGAAAGCGCCATCATGGCGATCAATGCATTTTTCCTCAAGCATGAGATGATCCCGGCGAATAGAGGTATTTGCGGCATCGCATTCAATCCAAGAGATGTACAACAAGATCTGGAAGCGGTACAAGCAGCCAAGAGGCTTTCCGAGCGGATCATGGAACTCGGAAAGATATTGCGAGTATAGTCGAGGCATATTGTCAGGCGTTGTAGCCCACGTATTTGGTGAGGGGAAGCGAAATGACGATCTATCTGGATAATGCGGCCACAAGTTGGCCCAAGCCAGAAACCGTCTACCAGGCGGTGGATCATTTTATGCGCCAGGTGGGCGCGACGCCCGGAAGAGGCGGTCACCGGCGCGAGGAAGAGGCGCTGCGCATCGCCGATGAGGCCCGCCAGGCCCTGGCCCGGCTATTCAATGCCCCCGACCCACAGGGCGTGGTTTTCACAATGAACGCCACCCAGGCCATCAACATGGCACTCAAGGGACTGCTGCGGCCCGGCGACCACGTGCTCACGTCGTCCATCGAGCACAACGCCGTTTGGCGTCCGCTCAAGGCGCTGGAGCGGCAGGGCGTGCACATCACCGCCGTCCCTTGTGCCCGCGACGGCACACTCGACCCGAACGACGTCAAAGTAGCCCTACGTCCCAACACCCGGCTGGTGGCGATGGTGCACGGCTCCAACGTGCTGGGCACGATCCTGCCCATCGACGCGGTGGGCGATATCTGCCAGAGGCGAGGCGTCCCGTTCTTGGTGGATGCAGCCCAGACGGCCGGGGCGTATCCGATTGATATGCAGGCGATGGGGATTGACCTGCTGGCCTTTGCCGGACACAAAGGGCTGTACGGACCGCATGGCACGGGCGGCCTGGTGGCGCGCCCTGGCATCGAGTTGGAGACGTGGGTCGAGGGCGGGTCGGGCGTCGAGTCGGCCTCGGAGACAATGCCGGAAGCGCTGCCGGCACGGCTGGAGGCGGGCACGCAGAACGCGGCCGGCATCGCCGGGCTATTGGAGGGTGTCCGCTTTGTGCTGGAACAGGGAGTGGAGCGCATCCGCGCCCACGAGATGGCGGTGACCGGGCTGTTGATTCAGGAATTGCAGGCCATACCGGGATTGACGATTTTGGGACCGGATGACAACTCGACCGAACTCGCCCAAGTCCTGGCGCGGCGCACGGCCGTCGTCTCGGTCACCGTTGAGGGTTATATGCCCGACCAACTAGCGACCGTGTTGGATCAGGTGTTCGACGTGGCCACCCGCGCAGGCCTGCATTGCGCGCCCCAGGCGCACCGCACGGCGGGGACGCTGGATTACGGCGCGCTGCGCTTTAGCCCCGGCTATTTCACCACTGCTGAGGATGTCCGCCACGCCGTCGAATCCCTGCGGGAGATTGTGTAGGTGTAAAATGGCCAAGCAGCGCATCGAAAAGACGCTGATCGTGCTGGATGAGGACGAGG
>DAOTUB010000110.1:0-8864 GCA_034437455.1 Anaerolineae bacterium
GTGCAGCCGTTGGGCCAGAGATGCGTCCACTTCCTCCTCGACGTGCCTGAGGAACCAGGCGTGGACGGCGCGTCCCAGCGCGGCTGGAACGGTGGCGGGTTCGTCGGCGTTCAGGGTGATGACGGCGGCGATGAGCATGCTCACTCTCCTCTCGTGACGTAAAACGTCGTATCCACCAGCACCACGCGCTGGGTGCCCGGGATGGGGTTGCCCTCGGTGTCCCGCTCGCTCTCCACGTACTCCAGCGCGCTATCGTGGGTGAGAGCGGCGAGCACCATGCCGGTGGTCATCGGCTTGGGGCCGCCAGTGACATCGGCAATGACCTGCTCTGGCGTCAAGCCCGCCTCGGTCGCTTCTCGCTCCACGATCGTCCGCACCGCCTGGTAGGTCGCCTGCACATCCAACTCTTCGACGTAGAAAGGATGCAGTTTTGTCTCCTGCCCCAACAACTGCTGAGAAAGCTGACCATACGCCTCCCTCACCGGCTCGATGTTCTGCATCACCAGCCAGCAGTGAGCCGCGCCGCCGCGCTCCCGGTGATGCTCCAGGGCGAACAGCAGATGGTCGAACCGGCCCGGCCCGAAAAGCCAGATCAAGCCAGCGTGAGGCGGGGCCAGGCGGCTCTCGTCCACGTCTACCTGCACATCCGGTTTTCGCTGCCGGTCCCGCCAATAGAGCCAGTAGGCTAGAGCGGTGAGAAACGCCGCGGCGATCACCGGTCGCCAGGTGGCAGCCAGGCTATCTGCCGGCGCCATCAACAGGTCGTAGGCCAGGTTACCCAGGATAGCCACCACAAACAACCCCAGCGCAAAAGCGCCCATCAACTCTGGCGAAGAACCACTACCAAGCAAAAAGGCGATCGAAAATTTAGTTCGTTGTCTCATCGCTCCTCCTCTTCCGCGCCGCGTCTCGCACGGCTTGCAGATCCACCAGTTCGGCCACCTCGAAGCGGGGCGGGGTGGAGCCAGGAACGGGACGCAGGCGCAGTATGGTGGGAAAGTAGCCCATACGCCCGTGCAAGTGAGCCAACAGCGTCACGGCGATAAAGTTAAAAGCGGAGGGATTGACCAGGAGCGGCGCTGTCTCCCACTCTCGTGGTGCAAGCCCGCTCTCGTCTACCAGAGATTCTACTTGTCCGGGAAAGGGCTGTTCGTGATCAAAGTCGACCGGCACATCCACGATCCGCTCGATGGTCTGTCCGGCGAGCGTCTCCACCTGGCTCAATTGTTCTGGGGTGAGAGGATGAGAAAAGTTGAGTAGGATCATACGACCTCCTGGGCAGCATCCGGGATATCTGTCAAGAGTGACTGGGCCAGACGTTCCAGTTGGGGATAGATTTGCGCCATCTTGCGACACAAATCCGACGCGCTCTTGGGCTGTTCATTCATCCCCACGTGGGCGATGTCGTTGCGCAAGTCCGTCACCTTGCTCCACATCGAGATCAGCTCGTTGAGATCTGGCAGATTGGCTAGGTCGGCGTCGTAGGATGAAGATCGGTCTACCACCTTACCGGCGCGGCGACGGGTTTCGTTGTTCAACGCCCCTTCGATGGGAAACCGTTCGTCATCCAGATCTACCAACGAGATAGCCCTCACCCGGCAAGCGACCAGCGAGACCAGCCATTCTCGCGCCAGCGTAGCCGCTTGCACGATCTGTTCCTTGTCCAAGTACCAGCGGATCATGGCGAGTTGCAGGCGCAAGTTGGCGGCCCAGTTGGAGCGTTCGAGGGGCATAGACAGGGCGAACGGGGCATACGAGTTGCGCACCTGCTCGGTCAGCAGAGCAAAGGGATGAGCGCGGGCAGCCACGGCGTCGCGGGCCTGGCTCAGGGCGCTCTCGAGCTGCCCGGCAGCCTCCATCGTCTCCAGAGGGCGAGTCACGCTTAGCGCCAGCGACACGCCCTCAATGGCAGAGGCGGCTTTTTTCAAGTCCTGGCCCAGGGCGCGGGCATCCAGATCGTCGCGCATTGTCAGGCCCGGTGGCATACGCTCGCGCAACAGGCTGGCCAGTGGGCGACTATCTCCCGTCTCGATAAAGCGGGTCGAGGCGGTGAGCCAGTCGAGCAAGCCCACAAAGGGGGTCAGGTCAAAGACAGGCGAGCGATTGGTCTTTTCGTCGCGCGCCTCGAACGCCCCATAGATCACGCCCCTCACATCCACTCGCCGAACTGCGCGCAGATAGGCAGCGGCCAGAAAGACGAGCAGGGGAAGCGAGCGGTAAGAATTTGTAATGTCAAAGAGCACCCGGTCGCCTTCCACCACCGCTCCAGTCAGAGCGTCAAAGATTCCCCAAAGCGCGGCTTCAGAATGGCTTTCGGGGATGGGGACGGGTTCCAAAAGCTCTCCCAACCGTCGCTGCAACTCGGCCAGATTTTCGTGCTTTTGCACGGTCGGCGTGACAAAGACGAGGAGCTTTTCCAGTTCAGGGAAAAAGTGGGGCAGCGCCTCGGCAAAGAAGCGGGTTTCAAACTCCTGGTCATCGTAGACATACGTGGCGAGTGTATAATTGGTTGGACCCAGAAAGGATATGGCTTTCACACGTAACCTCCTTCAGGTTTCACATCCTCCAGGTGAATCCCAGCGTCGTCCAAGACGACAGTGAAGGAAACCTTCTGATCTTTGACGAGAAAACGCACGCCCTCGCGCAGTTGCTCGAGCCGTACTTCAAGCTCTGCCTCGTTCCCGTCTGGCAGGATGGCGCCGCGACCACGGTCGAAATTGTAGTAAACGACGACGCCAGTATGCGGGCCGGGGACGATGGTGGGCGGCGGCGGTTCTGCTGGCGGATCGACGGGCGCGGGCGGATCGGTCACTGGCGGGTGGGCTTGCTCTTCCGCCACCTTGGCTGGGGCGATCTGGAGCCGGACCCAACCCAGCGGGACCCACTGATTCTGACGATTAAGCGCCACCGTGCGGCTCTTTGGAGCAAAGGGCCTGGGCAACGGTGGATTTCTCAGACTGCGATGGGGACGTCCGACCGTTAATCTATAGCTATCCAGCACCTCTCGAAAAGTGGCGTCGTCGAGCAAATCCGTGATCGTCTTGTCGTCATAGCCCGCGCCCCAACCCAGCCTCAACAGACAAGCGCCATCTGCGATAGCCTCCTCCAACCGGATTTTCAGTTGGCTATAGAACAATTCTCCAAGCTTCCAGCGCGTCTTTGTGGCAAAAGTATGTTCCTGCTGGATTTGCTCCTCGGCGACGCAATTACAGGCCTCCAAAAGCGCCCCTACTCTACTCCGGTTCATCGGGAAGCCTAGCTCCTTGGCGGCAAGGGGAGAGAGCAGTTCATCCAGGATTGTGAGACGGGCGTGCAGCTTGATCTGCCGTCGAATGACTTCTGGATAGAGCGAGATAGGCTGTCCACGACGTCCTTTCTTCTCCACCAGGCGTCCAGTCCCCTCGTTGCACACCGAGAGGATGCGGGCCTCGGTAGATTGCAGGTTCTTCTCGATCGCCACCGGTTGCGTGTCGGCAATTTGGAAGAGCCGGGTCCACTCGTGATGTTGATCCTGGCCAAAGACAGCCCGTTCCAGGGCGTCGTCGGCCCGCTTGCGGTTGGGCTGGCTTCCGTGTATCTGACTGCGCACGTGTCTGGCAGCCTGCTGACGCTGCGCCGAATCCTGGATCAATGTCGCTCGCAACAAAGCGGAGCGTATCGCGCCTTTGAGCGAAGAACCAGGAATGTAAAGACGCGGCGGACGCCCTGGCGCTTTGATATGAGACATGTAGAAGCGATTGGGTCTTCCGCCAAAGTGTTCGAGCTCGTAGAGCGCCACCGCCACGGGATCGATGTATGCGTCCTGCAAGAAATCCTTCAGCGAGCGGCGACGATCCAGACTAAACCTTTCAAACTGACTCAGGAGACGTGGAGAGCTGGCGAGCTTTCGAAACAGTGCGCCCTCATCCACCACCCACGCTCTGCCGTCGTCGACCCAGACACTTTTTGGACCGAGCCGTTCGCCGGAGCCGATGTGAAGTGGAGAAAGCACGGTGATTTCCAGGCGATACGTGTTTGTCATCTCACACCTCCCACGCGCCCCACAAGGGGATAGTCAAGCCATCGTAGTAGACGGTACGCTCGCCGATGGAACCGAGCGGCAAGAGACGACCATAGAGATCGTCGCGCGTTCCCGTCGCCTCGAAAAGCCCGCCTGGTTGGAAGGTCCGCAACGTGGCGACGTAGACTCGTTGCCGACCCTGAGGATAACGATTCTCCGCTTTCTGGCGAATCACGCCGAGGGTGTAGACGATGGGTACGGTTTCGTCAGGCGTGCAAGGGATGTAGTGGGAGAGATTGAGAAAACGTTTGCTCCCTCGAAGCGGCGGGAAGGAAGCATCCCACAGTTGTGGCGGATCAACCTCAAAGCGAAAATGTCCCTTGCCCACACTCCGCTTGCCTCCCAGCCCGGTATCTTCGACAAAGCGGAAAGCGGCGCAGAGTTTGGACCAGAGATCATCGTCGCTCCAGACGGCAAACCAAAGTCCGGCCCACCCCCGGTCGTAAAAGGTTTCCTCCTGGTGGAAAAGCAACCCTCCCGCCGTCGCCCCGGCTAGCCGATCCACGCTGTTGCGCTGGACGATGACTCGATGCCAAGGGCGGCAAGTTTTATTCTGTCTTGCGATCTGCTGCGCTTCTGACGCCAGGAAGAGGGTTTTGTAATGAATCTCTATTCCCTTTTGCATAACTTGGCGGAAAAGCTCCGCCGGCTTCCAGGTTCCATCGCGCAGTCGTTGGGCCACGCCGGGAGAGAGATAAGCAGCCTTTTGTACCTTCTTGGCTATATCTACCCGTTCTGCGATGGGACGTTGTGGATAGGCCTCCACGATGGAGGACGGAATTCGAAAGGGCGGGCGGGGCAAGAGCAAATAAAGCTTCCCGGCGCGGTCACGCAAGTAGGGGTAGGCTCCGCTCATCGCAAAGCGTGCCCCGTTTCCGAAACCAGAGAGCATTGCGCCCACGTCTTCGCCCAGGGCCGCCAAGGCCCAGCAGGTGGCCCCAAAGAGAGTGTGAGAGAGGATGGGGCTGGCCTGCGGCCCTAGAGGGCGCAACAATATCACGCGCCGCTGCATCTCACCAGTCCCCTTTTTGAAACGTGGCCGCCAGCGTACGCACATTCTTGCCCTGCGCTGCCGTGATGTGCTGTTCCACCTGGCCGTCTGTGTAATATTCCTTGGATCGCCATACGACTTGCAGATCGTGGAATTCGATCTGCCCGTGTCCTCGCGAGCCGCCGCCTCCCAACGCCGTGTCCTCCAGCAGCGCCATCGCCGCAAAGAGGGTGCGCAAGAGTTCTTTGTCCTTGTCCAAGTAGACATCGAGGATGAGGGTAAAGTCGAACTCGGTATCGGCAGGCACGCGTTCGATGGGCCGGGGGGTGGCCTCCGACGTCACCCGATCCAGCGCGTTCTCCGTCTTGACCTCGGTAAAAACGTCGGTGCCCAGAATATGCTGCAATTCCTTAACACTGCGGTCGTTCAAGAAAGCATCGCGCACAGTGAGACGGGTGGGACCGGCCTGGGCGCGAACCGTCTCGTCGTCCGAGGCCGGGCCAAAAATGCGAGCCAGCGTGTAGGCGGCGTCCCAAAGAGCGGGATCGACGGTCTGATTCTGCTCCTCCTGCGATTCCTGGGCAGCGGCGGTCTCTTCTCCGTCGTCCACGGTGCTGGTTTCTGGGCCGCGTTCTTTTTTCAATTCCTGGCATTCGTAGGCCGGGTACCCCTCGTGCTTCGAATGTTTCCCGATCAATCCCAGGTTCCACTCTGTCACCGCGCGCAGCTTACCCTTGAGCGAGGAACCAGGGATGTAAGGTAGATCGGTCAGAGGGTCCTTGATGACGGGATTATCCAGTCCGCCAATCTCGATGCCTGTGTCACTCCCGCCGATGTGGAGTCCGGTCAGGCAGTGGATTTTTCCCTGGATGATGTACTTTCCTTTGAATTCAGATGGGTGTGTCATCGTTATCCTTCTCCTTATTTGTAGAACTTTTGATAGGCCACGACTGCGCTGATGAACTGGACCAATCGTCGCAGGTCGCCCACCGTTTTCAGCTTGTCGCTCTGCAGGCAGAGTTTGAGCGCCTCATAGAACTCGCGAGGAATCAACTCTCGCCCAACCGCGTAGGCCAGTTCCGGGGCCAACAGGGTCAGGCGCAGCCGGTCGTCATCAGAGAGAGACTCGTCGTCTGTCTCCCGTCGGTTACGGCGCTCGATCTGCTTGATCGTGTGAAAAATACGCCGGGTCTGAGTAGGTTTAAGGTCCTTCTGATGCTCGCGAGCGATCTCTGCTGCGACTTGCTCCTCTCCGGCAAAGTCAGCAGGGATCAGTAATTCGGTCAACGTTCCAGCTTGCTGCAAGCGTTGTTTGAGTTCGGCCACAGTTTCCATTTTTCTTACTCCTTTCTGGTGATAAGACTGGCATACGAAACCGGCACAACAATGTCCGGCAGAACGTCCAGAACCTCTTGGGCGAATGTTTGGCGCTGTTCGGATTTCCACCCGCGCAGACGGCGGGCCAGCGTGTAATAAAGGGTTGGGGTAAAGATACCATCCCTCTTTTGAGCTTCTCGTCCCAGGTCGTGGATCAAAGAACGGGGCATCTTTCCTGTCTCGATCTGTTGCACCCAGCCTTTTCCCACCTCGATCAGCCGTTCAGCCCGGTTCCACGGCAGGGATATGTCAAAGATGTGGAAACGATTTCGACCGGCATCCTTGGCTTCGTGCTCGGCCTCTCCGGCCAGGCGGGCAAACTGGTGGATGGGAAAGTGGGGCTTGACGAGGACCAGGCCGGCAGAAAGAGTTAGCTTCCCACAAGTATACTCCTGGAAAGCCGCGCCCAGGCGCAGGGCAAAGGCGATCATCTGATCCCAGGGGCCGATGACAAAGAGATCGTCGCCTCCGGCGTAAAGGATGTAAAAGAGATTGGATAGGTCTTTGATTACCTGGGTATTGAGCCCTCGCCGCTCCAACGTCTTGCAAAAATCGTCTTCC
Source organism: Anaerolineae bacterium (assembly GCA_034437455.1). Taxonomy (GTDB): domain Bacteria; phylum Chloroflexota; class Anaerolineae; order B4-G1; family B4-G1; genus DAOTUB01. The sequence goes on from DAOTUB010000110.1 coordinate 6,990, forward strand.
AGTCCTCCTCGCCACTCGTCGGTCAGCGTAACAGCCAGTTCGTTGAGGTAGGGGCCAAAAAAGCGGGCTACTGTCTGGCTGAGGGCGATGGTGCGGGCAAACGTGGGATGGCGGAGACCGTGGCTAAAGTTCAGCCCCATCAGATCGGCGTCACCTCGCAGCACTCCCAGTAACGGCGTCCCGCGGCTCAAATCGGCGATCTGCTCAAAGTCCAACACATTGCCGCCGACGATGGGGGCGGCGTTGGCTGCCGTCCACGCTCCCGGCGCACCTTTCCTGGGCCAGGAACCTGAAACCTTGGGGAAAGTGTTCACGCCTTCCACCAGCACAGAATGAGCCTCCTGTTCAACCCACTCCAGGGTGGACTTGACCTCTTGTGACCTGCTGAGGGTCACATACCCTCTCATCGGCGCAGGGAGAGCGAGCGTGACGCCGCTCTCTTGTGGCGGTTGCTCGGTGACATGCAAAAGCGCCTCCACGTGAGGCAACGTTGCCCCGATCTGTTCGTGAAGCGCGCACAGATGGCAGATATTTCCCTCGTTGTTCACCGACGTCAGCCGACAGACCGGGCAGGTGTGGTACGTCTCCCGAGACTGGAAGAAATCCGGTTCTTGCAAGCGGGTGTGCCACTTGTGACTCTTGGCCTGGGCGATCTTTTCTTCCAGCTCTATCCGCCGCTGCCGGACGCCGGCAAAATCGGCAGGCTGCATCGGGATGGTGGCCCAGACAGCCCCCAGATTCCCTCCAAATGCCTTCCACATAGCCGTCTCCATTTCGCCCAGAGCTGCGTCGAGCCGCTTGGTCGATGGAGCAGGAGGAAGCAGCAGTTCCAACACCCCACCTCCAGTGAGAAGGATATTAGTCGGTGGCAACTCCAAGCGTCGGGCCAACCAGTCGCCGATGATCCTGTTGAGCAAGGCGAGGTGGAGGGAGCGACCCCGCAGACGCTTGGCTGCGTGGCGGAACGTGCGCTCGTCGGCTGGTTCTGCGATGCGGTAGATGAAATCCTGAATGCCAGAAAAGTCTACTTTGAGCAGATGAGCAACGATGATGTCCTGCTCTCTCACCTTGTCTCCAGCCTGGTACAGCGTTCCCAAGTCATCGAGAGGAAGGCTCATTAAACAGACGGAGATGGCCGCTGTAAGGTGCAGGTGGTTATAGAGAGGGACATTGGGAATAGCGCGTTCTTCCGGGTCTCTTTCCCAGGGTGTAGCAGATGGAATGTAGATGGTAGTATCGGCCAACAGAGCCATCAACCCTGCCATTCGACTAAAGGAGTTCACCGGCCCAGAAAAGGTTTTGACGCGGGAAAGGAACCGTGCCTTCCACAAATTGTCATAGTCTGCTAGTGAGACCTGGACATTCTGTTGTGGAAAAACCACAAATTCATCCACGGCCTCACCCAGAGGATAGCCCCAACCCTCGTCTGCCGGCGGGTCGCTCAGTGAAACCTGCGCTACGATGGGGATCAGCGGCGTCTCTGCTGGCGTTCCTCGCTCATGTTGGCCGGTGATGCGATCCGACATAGCCAACCGGCTGGCGACTTGCACAACCTGTACTACTGGTTTGTGCATAGCCCTCTTGCCGCGATCAGCTACGGCATCGCCTACGTCAGCCTGCCACGCCAAAGGTATCAGGTGGCCCAAAGGACCGGTTTCCTTCAATAGCCCGGTACCGACGGCGGCGTGACCTTCCGGCTCTCCTCGCCGCTGCGCAAACCTGCCTATGTCGTGCAATAGACCCGCCAGCGCAGCCATATACACTTGCTCGTTGTTCATAGATTCATTGTTCATTTACCTCCTCCTGTATATTTCCGCATCCTGTTTCTTGTGCCTCACTTTCTACTTTCCGTTCCACTGCTATGGCAAACCCCCC
>DAOTUB010000111.1:0-24489 GCA_034437455.1 Anaerolineae bacterium
AGTGCGTCAATGTCTTCCTGCGTGAACTCAATAATAATCATCATACCCTCCTACTATGCGCTGTCCTCGGATGGGGGCAATAATAACTCATTAGTCTAAAAGTTCAAATTTAGCCCGTTCAAAGTATAATATAAATGCTGACGTCGCTTCGCTCCGGCAGTGGACGGCATGATCGGAACACGTGGACGATTTCATCGGAATACGCATTTTTTCCGATGTCGGGTAATGAATCCGTGCTAATTAGACGATAAAGGCTTGGTGATACTGTACCTATGAACGAGCGCAGCGTAAAAAGCAATATGACCGCCTATATCCCCATAGACCGCCGCCAAGGTATGGCAGCGGGCCAAGACCTGCCCGATCGAATACAAGGAGCGGTTCTGTTCGCCGACATCTCTGGCTTTACGCCGCTGACCGAGATGCTGATAAAGACGCTCGGTCACCGGCGAGGCGCAGAGGCGTTGACACAGCATCTCAACATGGTCTACGATGCTCTGATCACCAAGGCACATGAGTATCGCGGCAGTGTCGTCGGTTTCAGCGGCGATGCCATCACCTGCTGGTTCGAGGACGACGACGGGCAGCGGGCTGTAGCCAGCGCATTGGCTATGCAGCGTGTTATAGGCCGGTTCACAGATGTGGAGGTCGGCCCCGGACGCGCTATGCCGTTGACCGTCAAGGCGGCAGTAGCCACAGGCCCGGCTCGGCGCTTCCTGGTCGGCGACCCGCAGATACAGCTTATCGATGTAGCGGCTGGCGCCACCCTAGACCGTATGGCCGAGGCGGAGAAGCTCGCGCGGAAAGGCGACGTAGTTATCGACTCTCGAACGGCCTCGCAACTGGGCGACCGAGTGACCATCTCGGCCTGGCGGGAGAACGCGGTGACCGACCAGCGCTTTGCCGTCGTGGAAAAGTTGGTCGTCCCGGTAGAGGCAGCGCCTTGGGCAATGCCCAGCGCCTCTGCTCTGACGAAGGAGCAGGTGAGACCGTGGCTTCTGCCGCCGGTTTACGAACGGATCAGAGCTGGACAGGGACAGTTTCTGGCTGAACTGCGCCCGGCGGTGGCGCTCTTCTTGAAATTCGGCGGATTGGATTACGACCGTGACGACGCGGCTGGCGAGAAGCTGGATGCGTACATTCGCCGAGTGCAGAACGTGCTGGCCCTCTATGAAGGATACTTGATTCAGTTGACAACCGGCGACAAGGGCAGCTATCTGTACGCCACGTTCGGCGCGCCGCTGGCCCACGACGACGATCCGGATCGGGTTGTGGCGGCGGCGCTTGAACTTCAATCAATTCCATCGGTGCCGGATGCCATAGGGGTACCATTTGCCCCCACCGATGTGCAGATCGGCATCAGCCAGGGGCGTATGCGAACCGGTCCGTATGGCGGCCCCACGCGCCGCACCTACGGTGTCCTGGGCGACGAGGTAAACGTCGCGGCGCGGCTGATGGGGAGAGCCGGGCCGGGTCAAATCCTGGTCAGCAAGCGCATCGCCGATGCTGCGGGGCGATATGAATTCCAAGCCCTGGGAAAAGCGATGCTCAAGGGGTGCCAGAGTCCGCTGCCGGTATATGCTCCGTTGGGCAAGCGGTTACCGTCGTCACCGAGGCTGGCGACAGCATTCACCACCCCTTTGATTGGGCGGGATGACGAGCTGGCTCAGGCGGCGCGGATAATGGAATCGGTCGAGGCTGGCGCGGGGCGGATACTTCGCTTGAGGGGCGTAGCTGGCGTCGGCAAGAGTCGCCTGGCGGCTGAGTTTGTCGAGCGGGCGACCAATCACGGCCTCCGGGTGACGATGGGCAGTTGCGAGAGCACCGGTCAGACCATTGCCTACACCCCTTGGCGACAAATCTCTCGGGCGCTGTTTGGGTTGATGGATCAACCAATCGGGGAGCAGATCGCCCAAGTTAAAGTCGCGGTCAGTGATTTGAATCCGGATTGGCTCCTGCGTGTGCCCCTGCTGGGCGATCTGTTGGGCTTGCCGATTCCGGATAACGAGATCACGGCGGCCTTCGACCCTCAATTGCGGCAAGAATCGCTATTCGCCCTGGTGGTGGAGATTATGGAAGCGTTGGCACGCCGTCAACCGTTGCTGTTGTTCATTGAGGACGTGCACTGGATGGACGAGGTTTCGTTGGGGCTAACGATGGCCCTGGCCCAATCGTTGGCCCACACGCCGATTTTGCTGATGGTGGTCCACCGTCCGGCCGCCGATGGGACCCGTCCCCTCTTGCCCGACCTGAACCGGCTACCTAGCTATCGCCACATCGATCTGCAGGAGCTATCATCTCCCGAAGTCACAGCGCTGATGAAAGAACGCCTGAACGGCGCGCCGTCGACCTTGACTCTGGATCTCGTCCAGGCCGTAGCCCAGGGCAATCCCTTCTTCGTCGAGGAGTTGGTGACCGCCTTGCGCGAATCGGAAGCCTTGCAGCCCGAAGATGATGGCGGGTGGGTGCTCTCGGAACCGCTGTTCGAGAAGCTGCGGATTGCCAATTGTCTGGAACAAGAAGGGAAAAGCTGGAGATTGACCGAAAGCGCGCCGCTGTCAGTCGCCGATCTAGGTATCCCCGACACAGTCCACGGGACCGTGTTGGCGCGCTTCGATCGGCTACCAGAGCCACACAAACTGACGATGAAAGTCGCTGGCGTCATCGGGCGTGCGTTTGAACTCGACCTGCTGGCGGGGGCACATCCGATGCATCCTGACCGAAGGGTTTTGTCGATGCAGATGGACATGTTGCAAACACGCGACTTTATCCGCTCCGACGCGCCACCGGAGGTCACTCATCCTTCCCAACAACAGACGTACGTGTTCAAACACAACATCACCCAGGAAGTGGTCTACCAGACCCTCCTGGAGGATCAGCAGCGCGCGCTCCACCGGGCCGTGGGTGGGGCTCTGGAGCAGGCGCAACCGCAAGCGGTCGAGCGTTTGGCGTATCATTACAGCCGCAGCGGGATGCGCGAAAAAGCGCTGTTTTACCTGGATCGCACGGCGCGGAAAGCCCAGGCCGAATACGCAAACGAGACCGCGATCAACTACTACGATCAGGCGTTGGCGATAGAGACGCACTGGGAACGGTACCGGGGCAAGGTCGAGGCGCTGCACATTCTGGGAAGGCGCGAGGATGAGCGAACGGCGCTGACCGCCTTGGATGGTATCCCCGAAACGCCGTCGTTCGATGTGGCCTATTTATGGGGCCGGTATTACGAGGCCATCGGCGACTACTCCGACGCGCGGGCCAACATTGAGTGGGCGCTGTCCGCCTGTTCCATCCAGAATCTGCCGCACAAGACGCGCTGCCTGGTCAAACTCGGCCTGATCGCCCGTAAGCGGGGCCACTATGACCGGGCCAAGGAGAGCTATACCCAGGCGTTGGAGTTGCTTCAGGACGCCGACCGCGCGAAATCCGAGACGGCCTCCGCATCCGCTCACCTCGCAGCCCTGAACGGCCTGGGCACGATTCATCGTCAGCAAGGGGAATATAACGAGGCGCGAAGGTGTTACGAGCGCTCCCTGGCGTTGAGTCGCGCGGAGGAGAATCGCATAGAAGAGGCCAAAGCGCTCAGCAATCTGGGCGTTACGGCTTTCTATCAACGCGATTTTGACCAGGCGCAAACGTTTCACCGACAGGCGCTGGAGATCAGGCGCGCCATCGGCGACCGCGCTGGCGTGGGAATCAGCCTGGGCAATCTGGCGCTGGCCCTCCGCGATGCAGGAGATTACGACCAGGCGCAATCGTACTTATCGGAGGCACTGACCATCCAGCAGGCCATCGGCAATCGGTATGACGAGGCCAACGTCTGGAACGATTTGGGCGTCATCTATCTTCTGGCAGGCGATCTATCGCAGGCGCGGAATTGTTTCGAGGAAAGCCTGGAACTGAGCAGGGCAATCGGGGATGAGGCAGGGGAGGCCTACTTCCTGGGCAACTTGGGCCTGGTCGTGCGCGAGCAAGGTGACTTGGGGAAAGCCCGCCGGTTGCTGTCCCGCGGCCTGAAGCTGGCGCGGGAGCAGAAGGACCAGCACCTGGCGTCGCTTTTTCTGAGTCACATGGGGCGCGTCAATCTGCTGGATGGAAAAGAAGAGCTGGCAATCGCTCAGGCGCACGAGGCGCTGACGATTCGACGGGAGCACGATCTGAAATTATGGACGACGGCCGATCTAGCGACGTTGGCCGCAGCTCATCTGGCCTCCGGCGATGGGGACGCCGCCCTGGGCTACGCTCGGCAGGCTCTAAACATCCTGGACGATTGCGGTGGCGAGGGGCCGGAGTTTCCGCACCACGACTATTTTATGTGCTACCGGGTATTGTCCGCCGTCGGGCGGGAGGAAGCCGCCCAGGATGCGTTACAATCCGCATACAAGTTGACCATGGCGCAGGCAGAGCGGATCGCGGATCCATCCCTGCGCCGGTCATTCCTGGAACGGGTGCTGATCAACCGGCAGATCGTGCGGGCGTATGCGGCGAGTCAGCGAGGTAGCGATAAAGCGAGCGAGTGAGCGAATCGTCGTTGACTGGCTATCTGCCGCGCAGGATCACGGGCAGGTAAACTCGGTTTCCTATTCCTCGCACGACGATTTGCACATCGCTTTGATTGTTCTCCGGGTCGGTCTCCACGGCGTAGGGGTAGGCGGGCGTGATGATCGATTGTGTGGTCAGTGTGCCTGAGTAAGTGGGCTGAGTAGCTAGCACCATCGTTAAGGCCTGCGTGCGGGTCAGGTCATCTAAGTGGCAGGACCAAGCCCTGTTCTTACTCGCCCAACATAGCGTTGAGCCCTTGACCGCAGACACGCCATCGGAGGAGAACAGGCTCGTCGCCACGGCGTCCACCACGTCCGGCCCGGCGTTGGTGATGGTGAGCTGATAGGTGATTGAATCGCCGGCCCGCACCTCATCGCTTTCCTCCCCGGGCACGGCTTGTCGCGCCAAGTCGATCTGCAAGTCCGTTGTCAGCACGCTTCCCGCCCTGATCAGCACATTGTCCATCACCCAGCCCCGGTCCGATGCATTCCGATCCACCTCCAGGCAGAAGCGCAATCGAACCGTGTCAGTGAAGCTGCTCAAACCAAGCTCGACCGTTCGCCAGTTGACGTCGTCCCATTCCGATGTTTCCTGTTCCTGTTTGAAAAGGTAAAGGGAAAAAGCAGATGGCAAGATGCGATTCTCGAAGACGCCACCGCCGGTGTAGCCCTGCAACGTCTCCCAGGTTAGGCCATCGTCGTTCGAGACCTCTACCCAGCCCACGTCCTGGTGCGTTTCCCCGCCAGCGATCACGTAGTCGTGATCCAACGTCAGCAAAGGCAAGCTACACCCAGCCAGGCTGAAGGGCACGGACGTGATGCAAGTAGTGTGGGTGATAATTTCCGCCCCATAATCCACGGCGTTTTTGTAGGGGCCGTCCGGACTGTCTGTCATCACACGCTCACCATTGGGTAAGGTCACGATGCCCCAATCGCCGCCCGTTTCCCATTTGCCGGTCCCGCTCTCGAAGAAATCGTAGAAGCAGGTGTCCGGAGGGGATGGCGCGTACAGGGCAAAGGCGCCCGGCGTGGGCGAGGTGACCGAGCCTCCGGGCTGGTTCTGGTTGATCACGGACACCTGGTACTCCCGCGCTGGCAGTCCGCGGGTGATCGCCGCTGTGATCGACGTGGGGCTGACGGACACCAGGGGCAGGGTATAGGTCGCCGTGGGGCCGATCAGCACAGCCTCGACCGGTGGCAGGAAATATCCGCCCTGGATCGTCAGTGTGCTTGTGACGTCGTTCGTCGCCGCCGAGGGAGTTACCTCCGCCACGTGTGGGGTGGTGGAGCCAGCCAACAGGGCGTATACCCCATCGCCATGGCTGGGCGCCGAGGCCATATTGTAGTAGGCATTGGAGACGGTGCTCAGCGCGCGCCACGTTTGACCATTCCAGAAGTGGATGCCCAGCTCATCCTCGTCCGCTTGCTCCACCAGCACATCCCGGGTCAAGTACTGGAAGCTGATCGAACCGGTGATCACGCGCGTGACGTTGGGTGAGGCCACCAGGCTGTAGCCCTGTCCGATGGCGGTTTTTCCCTCCGGTAAGGGCGGTGAGCTGGCCATACTCTGGATGGTGTACAGATCCCCATCCTCAAAGATGATCGAATTCTCGGTGAAGAAGATCATCTGCCCGCCGGGGGAGGTCAAGGGGGCAGAGCTGCCGCGGGAGAAGGGGCCATGCCCGCGCGAAAAGGGCCCGTGTCCCCGGGAGAACGGACCGGGGTCGCCGCCCATCGTGTAGGCCACGATGGTCTCGCGGCGGGGATCGGCCTCCGTCGCCGCCTCGTCCACCCAGACCTGCACGTGCCCCCTCATCGCCGGATCGTCCGTCCAGATGTGGTGGAGCGTCCCGCTATAGATGCTATTGGATTGGGTCAAGGTGATAGCCTCGCTTCCCTTCATCTGGGCGGGATAGAGCCGCGCGCGGAGGGGCAGCGAGGGTAGATTGCTGACCTGGAGGATGAAGGTGCGCGAGGTCACCGGCGTGAGTTGGAGCACGGGGGACCACGTCTCGTCTCGCTCCAAGGTCAGCCGCTCGTCGCCGCTTTGTATCACCTCGCAACCATACTGCTGCCGCGGCTGGTCGAACACACACAGCCGGTCGCCCGGTTGGGCGCCTCGCGCCAGCACCCGATTCTGCCCCCCGATGGGACTGCCCAGGTCGATGACGCGCTCGTATCCTTCGGCGCCCGCGTCTCCATCCTCATCCCGCAGGATGAAGGCCCGTGCCTCTGATGAGCTGACCGCGCTGTCCTCATAGTCGATGTAAAAGGTCGGGTCGGCCAGCGCGCCCGTCGGCGTGAGCGGATCTCGCACCTCGACCGTGGTCAGGTCGAACGGCATCAGGCTGGGGCCGGGATTAGCGGCGGTGGGCGTGTTCAGCCAGGGGTACCACAAGCGGATCGTCTCCCACTCGGTGCGCTCCAGCGTTCGATTGGCCAACGTGTCGGCGCAAGACGTTTGCCAATGGTCGGGGTCGTAGATGAACTCGGTGTTGTCCGGGGCGTACATATCCCCCATCGCGCTGCCGGTGCAGGTATCCTGCGGGATCAACAGGCCATCCTCGTTCAGCCCTAGATAGACGTCGTCCAGAAAGAGAGCGTAATGGCTCAACTCGTGGGCCAGGGCCAGCGGCCAATCGCCGCCGGGTGTCTGGCCTGGGTCGCCGTACCGGTTCCAGGTGGCTCCCATGTGCACCTGACCGACTTCATAGGTGATGTCCTCGTGCTGGGGATCGACGGTCGACGTGACGACGATGCCGCCCTGTGCAGCGAGGGGGCGCAGGCGGTTGGTGGCCTGGACGAAGACGTGGGAGGAGGCCCAGCGGTCTCCATTCTGATGGACGGTCACGTGGCCCAAGGCGGCTTGCCCGTCGGTAAAGTCGTACAGATGCCGCGAGGCCTTCTTCAGATCGAAGGTCAGTTGGTCAAGATAAGTCGGGTCGCTGCTGGCGTCCCATTCCAGCGACAGGTCGACGTTAAACAAGATGAGGGGATTCTCGGCGGTGACGGTCAGGACCTGCACGCCCGGCTCGGTGACGGTGAAGGCCGCGAGGCCGTCCTCGGTCGGCTCGCCGCTGGTGTGGTAGACGGTGTAGCCGCCGAAGGGAGCGGTGTAGACGGGCGTCATGGCCAGCAAGCGGTCGCCGATGTCGATTTGCCCTCGGCCTTGCAGGTAGCCCTGACCGTCGGTGCGGAAGGGCACGCCGCTGTTGTCGGTGTAGGGGGCGCCGCCGGCGAGCTGATCGGCCGGCAAGCTGTAGACCAGCGCGTTGGAGATGGGTTTGGTGTCACTCAGGACGCGCACCTGGGTGCCGCGCACTCGGAAGGGGTAGGTTTGCGCAGCAGCATAGGGCCATTGGTAGGGACCGGGCACACTCTTGGTGTAAGGACGCAGACTGGGATAAGCTTCAATACGGAAAACGACGTTATCCCATTGACCAAACAACCCAGAGGTAAAGGTATCCCACCAGAATGTGTGGGAAGTCCCCGTTGGCCCGGATGAGGTTGATAGGTCGGTGGTCACTGTGTCTGTCGTTGCTATCGCCGGCAACCAATATCCGCCTCCATTGGGGGAATAGTGCGCGGCAATGCATCCCGCGTCTCCATTGGGATCAAACAAAGTGTAAGTGATAGGTATTACCGTTTGATCTTGAATGACTGGAGAAGAATAAAAGTTAGCATTGGTCGTGGTGACCGGACGGATTACTGTCAAATGAGGTAAATTGTTGACCAAGCGATCCGTTAATCGATAGCGACTTAGATAGACCACATTTTGTTCATATAGATTGCTGACCACGATATCAGTGACGCCATCGCCATTTACATCTCCTACAGCAACTCCTCTGGTATGATCTGAGGCTGGATCGGCCTCTGGACCGAAAGCGCGAGTGGCATTAGTAGGAAAATTGCCAGAGCCATCATTCAGATAAACTTTGTTTTGTAGGCCGTCATTGCTCACGATGAGATCAAGATGCTTGTCACCATTTATGTCTCCCGTAGCCAAGCTTTTTGTCCAATCTGACCCTGTGCCAAAAGGTTGAGCGGCACCAGACCAATCGAAGCGTCCATACCCATTATTCACGTAGAGCATATTCTGAGCTCGCACTGCGTTTCCGACGGCGAGATCAATGGCTCCATCACCATTCATATCCCCAAAAACAACATCTTGTGTGTCATCAAAACCAGTGCCAAATTTGCGGTCTTCATCACTGTCAAAGTGCCCTGCCCCGTCGTTCAAGTAAACGACATTCTGTTGTTCATTATCATTTCCGACAGCAACATCAAGATCGCTATCATTATCTACATCCCCCAACGCAACACTTTTCGTCGCGTCTGAATGTGGCCCTAAGCAACTGACGTTGTCAGGCGGAGCTTTGCAATCTACGTCACCTACATAAAAATGGCCGCCCCCGTCGTTAAGATAAACTTTATTTTGTGCTTCCCAATTACCGACGACCAGATCAAGATCGCTATCATCATCCACATCCCCCAGCGCAACGCTCATTGTCCAGGCTGAATCTATGCCAAAGCAACGGGCATTGTCGGGGGGATCGGCGCAATTTACAAGTCCCGTATAAAAATTACCCTCTCCATCGTTCAGATATATGACGTTTGACAATCTTTTGTTGCCAGCGACGAGATCAAGGTCCCCGTCGCCATCAATGTCCCCCACAGCTACACTTTCGGTCCACTCTATACTTGAGCCAAAGCAGCGAGCATTATCCGGCGGTGATGTACAATCTATGGTGTCTGTATAAGATATCCCATTCCCATCATTGAAATAGACCACATTTTGCCGACGGCTACCGATGATAAAGTCGATTACGTCGTCTCCGTTGATATCCCCTAGTGCTACAGTGTGAGCACCATCTGAATCCGAACCAAAGAAATGTTGACTGTCTGCCGGAAAGTGGCCAACGCCGTCATTCAGATAGACCCTGTTTTGATCACTTGCGTAGTTGACAACGCTGAGATCAAGAGCACTATCGCCGTTTACATCTCCTACCGTCACGCTCCAGGTTGCATCCAAGCCCGTCCCGAAGTCGTGGTCAGCGCCGTACCAATCAAAATTACCATTCCCATCATTCAGATAAACCACATTTTGACTGCTCCAGTTACCAACGATGAGATCAAGCGATCCATCGCTGTTTACATCCCCTGTTGTCACAGTGACATGATTCGGGCTGATGCTAAAACAGCGCACACTATCCACAGCACAATTCATAGCACCCGTGTGAAAGTTTCCAGAGCCATCGTTCAAATAGACGGCATTTTGCTCCTCTCGGTTGCCGATGATCAGGTCAAGGCTCTGATCCCCATCTACATCTCCCATAGTTATACTCTCCGTTGCATCGGAGCCGGTTCCCAAGCAACGAACATTAGGCGCGCTACAATTAACCGAACCGACATAAAAATTACCGCTACCATCATTCAGATAAACTGCGTTTTGATCGCCCAGGTCGCCAACGACAATATCAATATCACCATCATCGTCCATATCACCTACAGTCACATTCCTGGTAGCGCTCAAGGTTGGGCCAAAATTGCGGGCGCTGCTAGATAAGAAATTGCCAACTCCATCATTCAGATACACCACATCTTGCGCACCACGGTTACCAGTTACAATATCGTAGTGACCATCACCGTTCATATCCCCCACAGCCACACTTGCCGTCCATGTTGTGTCTGATCCAAAGCACCTCACATTATTAAGCGATTCATCGCAGTCCACAGGGCCGGTGTAGAAATTGCCCTCTCCATCATTAAGAAAAACGACATTTGGCTCTTTATCGTTACCCACAATAATGTCTTGATAACCATCGCCATTCATGTCCCCCACAGCTACACTTTCAGTATGGTTCACACTTGAGCCCAAGCAGCGAACATTGTGTTGGGAATCATCACAATTCACTAGACCATAATAAAAGTTACCCTCTCCATCATTCAGGTAGACTACATTTGGCCCGTTGTAATTGCCAACAACGAGATCAAGATAGTTATCACCATCTATGTATCCCAATATCACATTTCGGGAGTCATCACCGCCTGTGCCAAAGGAGCTACTGCTGAGAAATGAGGGGGCATCATCGGCCAGCACAAGGGAGTTCCCCAGCTCAGTCGGAAGGATCAAAGATATGATAACAAACAGCAGTAGCCATCGAGCATGACCGCCTTTATCAATTTTGCATTGCATCTGAATACGTCGATTTCTCATTTTAATCTCCCTACCACTCCATCGCATCACGAATCGCCCCGATCCGGCTATCGCGTTCCCGCTTGACTCTGGGCAAGTCGAGGATGATGATTCGTCCACCATCATACTCGACCAACCCCCTCTTGCACCAATCCTTCAATATGCGATTGATCCATTCCCGGCGGGCGCCGACCAGCGAAGCCAGCTCGCTCTGGTTTAGGGAGAGGTCCAGCAGATAGCGCTTGCCCTCCACCAACGCTTGACCGAACTGTTCGTTATAAAGCAACAGAATGTGGAGCAAACGGCCGGCGGCGTCGAACTGGGCGAGCGCTTCCGCGTAGGCCGCCGTCCAGCGCGCCTTGCTGGTCAACAGTTTGGCTACCCCGATCGCCAGATCGGGCATTTCCCGCATACGTTGCAAGAAACGCCGATGGGTGATGACCAGCAGTTCACAATCCATAATCGCTTTGGCCGTGGCGGAGCGCGGTCGAGCATCTATAGTGGAGAATTCACCGATGACGTCGTAGGTGGAGAAGACTTGAATCGAGGTTTCGTCGCCAGAAGGGCTGATCTTGAAGATGCGAACTTTGCCATCCAGCACGATGTACAGATCACGGCTGTGATCGCCCTGGTGGAAGATGACCGTACCCGCGTCGTATCGCCTGAGACGGAAGTCTTCGACGAGGTTAGCCAGGTCTTTATCTCCCAACTCGACAAGAGGGGGGACGTTCCTCAAGAAGGTGATTTGCCGGGATAGCTGATCCTCGGAGGATGATGAACTCATTCCGATCTCCTTGCTCTCACCAGTTGGTCAGCCAAAATTTGGCAGAAGTTAACTAGAACACAGTGTCTCTGTGTTGTTAAGTATAGATAGTTCCCGCTGGCTATGGTATCATAGTATAAAATAATGTTAAAGGCAAGCGCCGTTGTAGCTATCGTTCGAGTTAGAGGTAGGCACGAGAATGAATACGTTTACCTGGTTGTTGATGGGTCACCTCATAGGAGACTGGGTGCTGCAAAATGACTGGATGGCGAAGGACAAGCGACGGGGATGGGTCACGCCGGGCGGCCTGGCCCACTTCGCGATCTACACAGCGACCAGTTTCGGCGCCCTCGTCGTTTCTGGGCAGAACGATCCGTCTTTTTGCCTCGCGCCAGGGCTCGTCATTTTCGTCTCTCACTGGCTGATCGACGCCGGGGACGTCGCCGGGCGCTGGATGCACCTCTTCCGGCAGAGCGATCTGACGTGGGTGCGCGTGGTGGTCGATCAAACGCTCCATCTCCTGGTGTTGATGGTGCTGGCCATGTTTTCCTTCGGGATGTGAGGAGGGAGCATAACTTCCAAATAGGGAGGTTGTCAGATGGCTTACGATAGAGAGATACGAGGCAGAATATCGAAATTGATGAGAGGTCTGCGAGCGAGGGCAGCGCCTCAACAGTTTGACCACAATCGAATCGCCTGCCACGACGTTCGCGTTGGACACCTGGACGGAAAACAGGTCGAGCGGTTTATCGTCCATTTCCGTTCCAATGGCTGTTTGTGGTGTAAAGCGAACGGTGGTTGCACGATGTGTGGCTTTTGGAACGAGACAGCCCGAGGACGTGAAATTGTGACTGTGGAGGCATTCGTCAACCAATTCCAGAATGTGTTAAATCGATTTGACTTGCAACGGTACCCAGTGTTGGGGCTGTACAATGCTGGGTCTTTCCTACAGGAGCAAGAGATTCCCTTCACGGCGGTAGAAAGGATATTCCACCTAGCGTCCAGGCACCTGCCGGATTTGAGACGAGTGGTTATAGAGAGCCGCGTTGAATACATCACGATGGAGAAGCTTGAGAGATTGCAAAATATCCTGGGGAATAATACCGAATTGGCTATCGGTATGGGCTTTGACTCTGAAAACGAGATTGTGCGAAATCTAATTATCAACAAGGGGGTCTCCAAAGAAGGATTTGAGCGAGCGATAGAAATAACCAGGCAGCTAGATGTTCAATCCATTGTCTATGTGCTGCTCAAGCCTCCATTTCTGACTGAACGGGAGGCCATCGAGGATGCGGTCGAGAGCACCAGATACGTCAGCGGGGTCGGCCCGACCGAGATCCACTACGAGACAGTGACCGTCGAGGCTGATACGCTGGTCGATCAGTTATACACGAGCGGTTTGTACAGACCAATGTGGCTGTGGAGTATCATCGAAATTCTGAAAAGGGTGCGTTCATTTGCTATGCCCTATATGACCCCTCTGCGGTACGTTGCTCAGGCGGTGGATGTGCCGCGCAACTGCCCCGCCTGCACGGAGATGGTGACAGATAGGATTTATAATCGGTACTGTTCGGACTGGGATTTGGCCCACTTCGCCGGTCTGGATTGCCCTTGCCGGGCGGAGTGGCTGGAGGCCGTACGCGAGGAGCCCTTGCTATCATTAGAGGAACGGGTTTGGGAGATTGTGAGCGATCGGTTAGGTCTATGGAAAGTTAGCTAGATGGAAAAACTATACTTGAGGAGGCAACAAAATGGGTAAGACTCTGATTGAAAAAGCATTTGTGTTCACACTAATTTTTTCGTTGATCGCGCCGCTCATTCCAATCGATCCCCCAACTGCTCAGGCGCAGAGCGGCTACTCAGCCCAGGTCATCAGCAGCCCCAGCAGCCCACAGTCTATGTCTGCTGATGAGCAAAAGTCATTTTCTGTCACATATGAAAACACAGCCCCCGACTGGCAAGGAGATTGGGGAGCCGGTGTGGCTATGTACGCTTTGGATTCAACCACACAGGATTTTCACTGCTCAAGCTGGAATGGCAACCAAGAAGTGACCGGGTTCCCCTGGGTTTATCATGGGCAATCGCGGACCAAGAGCTTCGACATCTGCGCCAATGGGCAGTCAGCCGGATCGTACACGCTGCGATTTGGTCTGAAGATCACGGCTGGTGGAAGCGTGATCTCAGGCAGCGAGTTTTACTTTACTGTGCAAATAGGAGGGAGTGGCGGCGGCGAAGCGGATCTGGTGATCGACCGTCTGGAAGTGACCAGAAACGACACCGGCGCTGAACTCAGTTCTAGCGATACTGTACCGGACGGGACATCCATTACGGTGCAGGTGTATGAGAAGAATATTGGCACCGCCGATGCCGAGGACTTTTACCTGGCGTATTACGATAATGGCAGTTACGTGGACGACGATTACGAATCCTCCACTGTTTCGGCCGGTGGTGATGATATCGAGAGGGAATCTGATACGTTTAACATCAGCGGCGCGGGATCGCATACGCTGCGGGTTGACCTGGACACCACCGACGTGATAGCCGAAAGCGACGAGAGTAACAATAGCGCCACGTTTACACTCAACGTGGATGCTGGCGACCCCGCAGATCCACGCCTGTACGCGGGTCTGAGTACCAATCCTACATCGCTAAATCAAGGTGAGACTCTGAATGTCAGTTATACCATCAAGAACTATGGGGGCCAGCCTATCACTTTCAAGACTCTCTCTGTGTCGTGCCGTAGTCCCAACCTGGACAATTGCGACTTTGGCGCCCAGTACAATGTCACGCTAAATGGCGGGCAAAGTTATACTCTGAATGCCAGGGAGAGCAACTTTGGATTGCCTGAAGTATACGGTGACTATGTGCTCAAAGCGTCGTATCAACTGCCCGATAACTCCTGGCACGACTTTGAGCCTGAAGAGCCGGGCACGCAAACATCAGTTTCGGTACAGGTTGAAGCCCCACTCACACCGGCCGATCCCGGTTTATACGCCGGTCTGAGCGCTACTCCTACATCGCTGAGCCAGGGCGATTCGCTGAACGCCAGCTACACTGTCAAGAACTACGGTGATCAATCTATCACTTTCAAGACGCTATCCGTGTCGTGCCGCAGCCCGAACGATGATAACTGCGACTTTGGCGCAGTGTACGACGTGACGCTTGATGGCGGGCAAAGCTACACCCTGGAGGCCACCGAAGATAACTTTGGTGTGCCAGACGTAAATGGTACCTATGTGCTCAAAGCGTCGTATCAGTTGCCGGATAACTCCTGGCACGACTTCGAGCCTGAAGAGCCGGGCACGCAGACCTCAGTAGCCGTTACTGTGGATGGACTGAATCCCCTTCCGCCACCGACTTTGGCCCCAATTGGAAACGCGGATGGCAATGGCAACTATACAGTAAGTTGGAACAATGTAAGCGACGCAACCTCGTACGTGTTGCAGGAGGATGACAATGCTTCGTTTTCCAGCCCGGTTGAGGTTTACAACGACAGTAATACATCCTGGAATGCCAGCAACAAAGCGCCGGGCAGCTACTACTATCGAGTGAAGTCGTGCAATGCAAATGGATGCAGTGCATCTTGGAGCAATACTCAATCCACTGTAGTCTGCGGTACGCCTGGAACACCGTCTATCCCTTCGCCAACAGACGGGGCAACAAATCAATCCATCAACACAAACCTCGATTGGGCTGATGTTGCTTACGCTACCTCGTATGATGTCTACTTTGGCACATCTTCGACTCCGCCTTACTACGGCAACATCACATCGAGTGAATTTGACCTTCCTACATTGGATTATGACACCCACTACTATTGGAAGATTGTTGCCAAGAATGGTTGCGGACAGACAAGTGGATCCACGTGGGAATTTACCATCGGTAGTGAGCCACCCCCTTCACCACCTACATTGAATTCTATCAATAACGCGGACGGCGATGGTAACTACACAGTCAGTTGGAGCAACATAAGCGGTGTGACCTCTTACGTGTTGCAAGAAGATGATAATGCTCTGTTTCCCAGTCCATCTGAGGTCCATAACGGTAGTGGCACATTGTGGAATGCTAGTGGTAAGGATAACGGAGTTTACCACTATCGCGTCAAGGCTTGCGACGCCAGCAATTGCAGCGGTTGGAGCAATACGCAATCAGTGACTGTCAACCCATCTTCAAGATGGCAAGCCAAGTGGATATCGCAAGAACCCGCCTATGTCCGTATCCCACCCAGTGGCCGTACAGTGATCCAGGTTAAATTCCTGAACACCGGTACCGAGACCTGGACTCGTGATAACGTGGCGCTTTACGTACGCAAAAACTGTGCTTCAACTTTGGGGCCTCCTGACGATAAGGAGGGAGGAAGTATCTTTCGGTGCGATACCTGGGAGGACGGGCAACATCGCGCAGCCCGTTTGCAAGAAGCAGAAGTACGACCAAGTGAAATCGGCACCTTTGAGTTTGAACTTTGCTCATACGAGGTCAATCCCAACGAGCCTATCATCTACCGTGAGGACTTTGGCCTGGCGCGCATTAATCCACCGCCTGGCGAGGATGATTGGGTAGATAACCCCGACAATGGCGATCCATCTGGTAAAGCTACAGCATGGTGGTTCATCCAGATAATTGGTGTGACTGACCCCAAACCAGATCAAAGTAGGTGCAAGCTGCGTTATCCACAAGACAGTATGGAGGAACGCAAATGTAATGCCACAGATTGGTGTTGTGTTAATTACTTCAAAGATCTCAACACGTCTTATGGTTGGCTGCGAGACTACTTACATCCCACCAACTATAGAGTTCCTTCTGGTTATCCTTTTCAACACGCCTATGACGGACATCAAGGTACTGATTTTATGGGACAAAGGTACCCTCAAGTAGTGGCAGCGGCTGATGGGTATGTTATAAGCGTAGAGAACGACAATTATGATCATGATGGAACTTGCTATTCCTCAGACAATAATTGTGATGGTTGTCCCCCAAGCAACTATGTATTGATGAAATATCGGATTGGTGAAACAGATTACTGGGTGCAACATCTTCACCTCGCACGTCACAGTATCCCGCAGAGCATTTTAAATGAGGCAGGGAAACATGATGCACAGAAAAAACTCATCCCTCAGGGCACTATACTAGGACAAGTGGGGATGACCGGATGCACAAATGGCCCACACCTCCACTTCGAAGTACGGACACAGCCAACCGACGATGCAGTCTGTCCCTATACCGAGGACTTGTGGATAATCCCAGAAGGGTATCAAGAAGCGACGTGTAAAGCCCTAGAACAAACTATGTTTGGGAGGATGACCTCACAGACCAAATCTCTTGGGGGCATCGGAGCCACAGAGTCAACAAACAATCAATTACCCATTGCCACATTCACTGCTTCACCTACGGCGACGATTGGCAGCACTGCCCAAGTCACTTTTGATGCTTATGGCTCATACGACCCCGATGGTCATATACGCGCTTACCTCTGGCTCTTTGGTGACGGCAAAGCAGCGGGCAGTGCCACGGTTGTGCATACGTACACAGTTGGCACGTTCTACCCCTACCTGTTGGTCTATGACAATATGAATGGGTTCAGTTGGAGTGAGACATCTCCTATCATTGTTCGCCCGGATAACTTGGATGACGTTGTACCTCCTCAAGGGGTATTGAGCATTAGCAGTACTAATGGTTACATCAGCAATCAGACTGTTTCTACCACTATTGCTTTGAACGGTGATGAAGCTCCTGAGGGTATAGCGATGCGTTTCAGTCACGATGGTGAGAGTTTTACGGAGTGGGAAACTTTCCAGCCCGCCAAATTGCTTTCTGTGCCCACAGGAGATGGACTAAAGAACATCGCTATTCAGTTCAAGGACAGCGCCGGCAACCTATCGCAAATCATGGGGGACAATATCTTCTTGGATACAACACCTCCATCAGTCACTGTGACCAATGCTGCCACTAATACACTGATGACCGGCCAAGCCCTGTTCCAATGGACAGCCTCCGACAATTCGGGGGCGTCTGTAGATGACCCCAAAGTCTCTTTCCGGTATTACTTGGAGGGCATGGACACGGCATGGTCAGAAACAACGCGGGCATTGGAAGCCGCTTACGATGAACTGCCAGCGGGCACGTTCAAATTCCATCTGGAAGGAACTGATATGGCTGGCAATATCACTGAGGTGACACTACCGATTACATCTACGCCGCCCACCGTCAACCTCACCGCCGAACCCGGCCACGCCAGCATCCAACTCGACTGGAACCCCACCAACGATCCCCACGTGACCACCTACCGCGTCTCGCGAGCCATCAGCGGCACGGAGACTTTCACCACCGTCGTCACCGTCACCGACACCGTGTACTTCGACGCCGCTCCTGACCTGATCCCCAATACGACCTACTGCTACTACGTCGAGGCGCGGCAGGCCGACGGCAGCGTCGTGGTCACTTCAAACACCGCTTGCGCGCCCTTCAGTCGCACCGACCTGTGGGTGCCCGATACCTGGGCCGAGCCTGGCGAGACGGCCATCGTGCCGGTCAACGTCCGCAACGCGGAAGGCCTGCACATCGCCGCCAGCGACGTCTGGCTCGATTTCGACGGGAGCGTTATCCAACCGCTGGTCATCTCACGCACCGCGCTCACCGCGGATTACGCCTGGGCCTATCACATCACCAGCACGGCAAGCTACAGCCGGGCCCGCATCTCGGCCATCGCCAGCCCTCCGCCCCAGCTCTACGGCGACGGCTCGCTTTTCTGGCTCACCTTCCAGGTCACGGACACCGCCGGCCTCACCAGCCCGCTCAACCTGCGCGACTTTATCAGCGGCGTGGGCGGCTCGACCATCTACGCCCCCGACGATTTGTACAATCCCATTCCGTTGCATCTGCAGGACGGCACGTTCCACGTCGAGGGCGGCTATCTCTTGGGCGACCTGAACGGCAACGGCGTGGTCGAGGCGGCGGACGCCTACCTGGCTATGCAGATCGCCAACGGGGAGCTCACACCGACATGGGAGCAGCGTCAGGCCGGGGACGCCAACGGCAACGGTGAGGTGGACACCGCCGACGCCAACATGATCCTCTACTACGCCGCGCACCAATCCTGGCCTCTGCCCGATAACATCCCGGCAAATAGAACAGCGGCTCTCAATGCGGCCAGCGGGTCACAAATCAATCCTATTCTCAGCCCGGATGATACCCAGGGCTTGCCCGGCGCGGTGGTCACGACTACCCTGCGCGCCCAGAACCTATCCGGTTGTACCGGGGCAGAGTTTACCATCGTGTACGACCGGGCGCTGGTCTCCGGCATCATCGATGTGACCGCAACCGGGCTGGCAACCGGTTTTGACTCGGAGTATCACGATGACAGTGCTGGCATACTACACATTTCCCTGACGGAGGAGGGGGATGTGTTATCGGGTAGTGGCGCCTTGGCCGTCATCTCACTAAGACTCGCCTCCGATGCTCCGATTGGCGACTCAGCCCCATTAGCCCTGGCCGAAGCCCGCCTGAACGACGTCATGGGGCGCGACTTCGCCACCTCGGCCATCCAACGGACGGTTGAGCGACACAACGGCGCTGTGAGTATCACTGCCCGCCGCATCTACCTGCCCGTCGTCCTGCGCCAACCTTCGTCTTAAGTCTAAAGTTTACCCTGATCAGGAGGTCAGCTATGCGCCCTCGAACAATCCGAATCTTATTCGCGATCACGTTATCTATCCTGGGGATGGGCCTCGTCGTCTCCCAGGCCCAGGCCGATTTGCCGGATCCCCAGCCCGCTCAACCGCGCCGGCCCAACGCCACCACCGATATCCCTATCACCGATGATCTGGTCATCACCCAAAGCGTCACCCTGCAACCCGGCACCTACACCATCGAGGACGTCAACCACGACGGTGTGATCCAGATCGCCGGCGACGACATCACGCTGGACGGCGCTGGCGTGACCTTGGATGGGGTGGACTTTGGCGGTTACGGCATTGTGATGAACGGCCACACCGGCCTGACGCTGCGCAACTTCACCATCCAGGGCTTCGACTACGGCGTCCGCATTGAGAACGCGAGCGATGTGTTGATCGAAAACTCCGACATCTCCGGCAACCGCAAGGACACGAGCAGCACATGGCTCGACATCAACGTCGCGACCCCAACATATGGCGGCGGCGTGCTGTTCCTCGACGTCGATCACTCCACCGTGCAGAGCAATACCCTGACCCACCAGAGCACGGGCGTGGAATTGTTCTCCAGCCACCACAATGCCATCCTCAGCAACACGCTTTCCAGCGGCCCGGCCGGCAACGAGACGCAGCAGAACAGTTGCTGGGGCGTCCGGCTCTACACCTCGACTCACAACCTGATTCAGGGCAACCAAACCGATTACGTGGACCGCGAGCGGTATGGCCTCTCCAGCGGTGACTCGGCCGGCGTCCTGCTCGTCTACCATTCGGATGAGAACCAGGTCATCGGCAACTCGTTCACCCACAGCGGCGACGGATTTTTCATCGGCAATGAGAACGGCGCACCCAGCAACCACAACTACATCGCGGGCAATGATGGCTCCTACTCGCCGCACAACGCGTTCGAGACCACCTTCTCCGAGGGGAATGTCTTCGAGAATAACGTCGCCTCCCACAGCCACTATGGATTCTGGCTTGGGTACTCCTACAACACCCAAGTGATCGGCAACGAGATCAACGACAACGGCGCGATGGGCATCGCCATTGAGCACGGCCACGATAACGCCATCATCAGCAACACCATCGCCAGCAACCCGACTGGCGTCCGGCTCTGGGATGACGCCACGGACGATCCATCCGTGGACTATATCATCCGAGGCAACACGCTGACCACCAACACGACCGCTATCGCCATTGAGAACACCGACCGGGTATCCATTGCGTACAACCAGATCGCAGACAATACTCAGCGCGGCGTCTGGGTGCAATCTATGTCCAACGGCGTGAACCTGGCCCACAACGACATCACCTGCCAGGGCGGCGCCTGCACCTACGCCGTGGTCAACAATATGCCGGATGGACGATACGTGACCGCCCATCACAACTGGTGGGGGACGGCCAGCAGCGTCGGGATCGAAGCCGCTATCTACGATCATATGGACGATTCGGCCAAGGGGTACGTCTACTACGCGCCTTTCCGCCAGGAACCGGTGGGCACGTCGACGTACCAGCCCGACTACATCCCGCTGACCGACGTGACGATCAGCGGCCCGACGACGGGCGCTGCTCAAGCGTATCACACGTTCTCTACCATCGCTGGCCCCATCACCGCCACTCGACCGATCACCTACGTCTGGCAGACCGCTGAGCAATCCCCCATCATCCACACCGGCGACCTGAGCGACGTCGTGAGCTTGTCCTGGAGCACATCCGGTGTCCAACCCATCGCCGTCACTGCCACCAACGCCACAGGAATAGTCGCCAGCACGCACGCCATCACCATCAGCGGCGATGGCGATCCCCAACCACCAGCGTGCGGCCCGGAGATAGACGCCTGGTCAGAGACGACCGCCCTGCCTCTGGCGATGGGAACGCCCTTTTTGGGCGCCGGGCGGCAACTCATCACCCATAACGGATACGTTTACTTTTTCAGCAACGGATACGACCACGACCCACGACCGACCACGGCTTACTACAGCCCCATCGACGCCGACGGCGCCCTGGGCGCCTGGACCGAGACGACATCGCCGCCGGGCGAGTACTACGACCACGCCGTGGTGCGCGTCGGGGATTACGTCTACTTCATCACCGGGGCCGCCAATTCCACCGCCGTCTACTACGCTTCCATCAACGCCGACGGCTCGCTGGGCGCGTGGGCCAGCACCACCTCCCTGACTCCCTCCCGGCAGAACTTTGCTGCGGTCGCTTACGGGGAACACGTCTATGTCTCCGGCGGCAACGCCACGGGGACCCGCGACTTTGTCAAGGTCACGTCTGTGAACGCGGACGGATCGCTCGACACCTGGGCGGACACCACCCCGCTGCCAGAAGTGATGGAGGGGCACACGATGGTCGCTCACGATGGACGTCTCTACGTCCTGGCCCCCAACAGCGCCGTCTATCACGCCCCCATCAACGCCGATGGTACGGTGGGCGATTGGGCTGCGACCACCGCGATGCCCCAGGCGATGTCCCGCTACGCCACGGTGGAATGCAGCGATCACCTGTATCTGTTGGGCGGCGGCTCTGCCTCCGTCACCTATGCACCTGTGATGGACGGCGGCGCGCTGGGACAATGGCGGACGACCACCCCGCTGCTGGAACAGCGCAACCGTCTGCGGGTCGGCGCGCATAATTGCACCCTCTACGCTGTCGGTGGATACGATGGCAGCAGCTACCAGGATACCGTCTACTACACCCAACTGCCGGTGGCGCCGACCGGGGTGACCATCAGCGGGCCGGACGCCGGCGCCGTGCAGACCGAGCACACCTTCACCGCCACAGTTAGCCCGGTCACAGCGACGAAGCCTATCACCTACACCTGGCAGGCCACTGGTCAGCGCGAGGTGCTCACCGCCACGGACGATCTGGATCATAGCGTATCCTTCGCCTGGGACACGCCAGGGACAAAAACCATCAGCGTGACCGTATCCAATGGTTGGCATTCGGTCACTGACAGCTACACTGTCACGATCTCATCGGGAATCGTGTGTGAGGAAGAGACGGTGGTCGTCCCCTTTGCTGGCGGCCCCTCCGCCGTCACCACCTCCGGCGCATACACCAACGACGTGATGCTCATCGTCTCTGGTATGGGACAAGCGGCCGGCGCGAAGTACAGCGACGCTTTCTACATCTTCACCGATGAGGATGGCAACCCCATCACGCCCTGGCACTCGACGTACCAGTACAATTGGGTGATGTGGATCAACGGACAGCACGCCGAAAACCTGATCCCTGACCAGCAGACACCGGCCTACCGCGGCGATCATATCTACTCCTTCCCCATCGAGGCGCCGGGCGGGAATTTGACCTTCGGCGTGGGAGATACCGGCACGGGGGATAACACAGGCAGCTACACCGTCACTATCCACTCGAACTGTCAGTTGACGGGGACTGTCACCAAAGCGGTCAGCGAGGGGGTAGCAAATCCAGGCGACGTGCTCACCTATACCATCACACTGAACGTCGCCGGGAACACCTTCGCGATCACCGATACGGTTCCCGAGCACACCACTTACGTGCCCGGCAGCGCCACCGGAGGCGCCACCTACGTCACCGAGACCGACAGCGTTCATTGGAGCGGCGTCGTTCCGGATGGGCAGCCCATCGAACTCGCCTTCCAGGCCACGGTCGATGAGGAGGCATCCAGCGGCACGGTCATCACCAATACCGCCGCCTGGGTGAACCCCGGGCAGCCCGATCAACGGCACAGCAACGTCGTGACCACGGTCGTGGAATCCCTGTCTCCGCCGCACAACCTGATAGCCCGCACGGGATTGGACGCAGTGCTGCTGGAGTGGAATCCCAGCCCCTCGGCGGGTGTCTCCGGTTATCATATTTACCGCCGAACGTCGGAGGATGCCGACTTCATCCGGCTGACCGACGACTCCGTTGCGGGCTTATCCTATCGGGATACTGACGTGATCTCCGGCACGACTTATGTCTACCACGTCACTGCCGTGGACGATGCGGGTCGAGAAAGCGGACCATCGGATGCGGTGATGGTCGTCTTCGGACAATTACGTCTTGTCATCCCCACTGTTCACGCCTCGCCGGGGATGACCGTGCCGGTGCCGGTCAACATTGAGAACGCCGATGGCTTGTGCATTGCGGCAATGGACATCGGCGTTCAGTACGACGCGCAGGTCGCGACCGCTGTGGGCGTCACCCGCACAGCGCTGACCCAGGGCTATGCATTTGAGTATGCACTGCGAAGCGAGGACGATGTGCACATCTCGACCGTCGGCGACTGCCACAAACTGTACGGCCCCGGTTCGCTCTTCTGGATAGACTTCTACGTCCACCCCACAGCCACGGTGGACAGCAGCCTGGACTTTGTGCGCGGTTTGACGGGAACGGTGGTGTACGACGAAAGCAATTTGAACGATCCGGTGCCATTCTCCCTGATGGATGGGCTATTGGTCGTGGACGGTCAGTACATGATGGGCGATTTGAATGGCGACAGCGTCGTGAACTCGGCCGATGCGGCGATTGCCCTGCGGATTGCTGTCGGCGCGATCACGCCGACGCCGGATCAGCGGGCGGCCGGCGACGTGAACGGGGATGACCTGATTAACGCGGCCGACGCAGCGATGATCCTCTATTACGCGGCGCACCAAGAATGGCCACTGCCAAACGAGACCTCAATGATAGCGCTTTCTGAAATACAATCGGGCAGTGTATCGGTGAAACCGAGCGCGGTCACAGGCCGCATCGGCGAGGAAATAGAAGTCCCCATCCTGGTCAGCGAAGGCGCGGGAGTTGCCGGCGGCACGTTCATCGTGCGCTATGGAAGCGGTCTGAGCTACCGGTCGGCACGGCTGGACGATGCACTGGATGCTGCGGGATATCGGTTCGCAACCCACGCCACGGCCTCTGGTGAGGTGCGGCTCAGCCTGGCAGGATCAACTGCTTTGCCATCGAGCGAGCAAACGATCATCTGGCTGCGCTTCCAGGTGAACGGGTCTGCACCAGTCGAGGTGACGGGCGCTTGGCTGAACGACCGGGCCGGCCGCGACATCACTACATCAGCGTTGCAGCAAGCAGTAATCGGCGGGAAGGCCGTCGTGCGCACGACGCAATCCTCCCAGATTTACTTGCCCTTGGTGATGCGTCGTGAGTAAAAAAGGCGTCGACATATTGTCGCCGAATAGCTACAGTTCACTTAGAGGTTGTTTGAAAAATCGGCTCTTTGGGATTTCCATAGAACATTAAATACCCCCATTTTGCGTTTGAAAAGTAACTTCCGCTTCCAGATGCCGCTTCGTCTCTGAGGAGCGCGATAAAGTCACTTCGTGATTCAAATTCGTTCCGTTGCACACGGCTTTC
>DAOTUB010000112.1:0-22853 GCA_034437455.1 Anaerolineae bacterium
TGTCCATTCTTGATGATGTCAGTACTGCCACACTTGGGACAATGGCGAATCTTGATTTCTATGATCACGATACACCTCCTGGGTTAGTCAGTAGGATACCATCATCAGTCAAAATTTACCACTACCCGGTCAAGATCTCCACCTGTACAGTCATCCCTGGCCGCAAGTTCAGATTGGTGGGTTCCAGCTCAATGGTCAGCGTGTAGGTGGTGTCGCCTTGCTGCACCACTGCGACCGGTGAGATCGTGGCCACGCGCCCGTTCAGCGTCTCGTCGCGGAAGGCGTTTACTCGCACCAGGACCTCTTGCCCCACCTGCACGCGGGCGATCTCCAACTCGCCCACGTTCTTGGTGTCGATGTGCCAGCGAGACACGTCGAGCAGTTCGATGACTGTCACGCCGGGCGTGGCCCGCTCGCCCACGCTAGCCGGTACAGCGGAGACAACACCGTCGAAGGGGGCCGGGAGCCTCGCCTGTGCCAGATCCGCCTGTGCTGTCTCCAACGCTTGCTGAGCACGCTCCACGTCCAGTTGCGCCAGCGTGAGCGCCTCGGGTTCGACGGGATGCTGCGCCTCGTACAGCGTCAACTGCGCCTGGGCCAACTGCGCCTCAGCGTTGGCGATGGCGACGGCGTATGCGTGACCGGCGGCGCGCATTCGGTACTGAGCCAGTACTACGTTGTAGTGATCCTGCGCATCCTCCAGGTCGCGCGCCTGGGGCGAGTCCGGCGCCCAGGTGTGCGTCCGAGGATCGTCGAGCACTTTGTCGTACTCGTTCTGCGCGTCCCGCAACGCCTGCTCGGCCTTTTCCAGCGCATAACTGTCGACGATGTCATAATTCCCGCGCTGGCTGGCCTGGACGTGGCTCTGCGTGATCGCGGCCTGGGCGCTGGAGATGGCCGCCGTCGCCGCGATTACGCGCTCCGGCACGGGCGTGGCCTGGGTCTGCAATTGGGCCAACCGTGTCTGGGCGGTCTCCAGTTCCAACTCTGCCTGGGCCACGGCGCGTTGCAAATCGGTGGCGTCGAGCACGGCCAACGATTGCCCGGCCTGCACGTTCTCGCCGACCTCGACCGCGATGGATTCGATGGATCCGCCTACGTCAAAGCTCAACCTCACCTGGCGGATGGGCATCAACACACCGTTGGCCGCGATGCTGCCGGGGGACAACTGGTAGGACCGGTCGGTTTCGGGGGCAAGGGTTGGAGCGGGCGAGTTGTCTTCACG
Organism: Anaerolineae bacterium; assembly: GCA_034437455.1. Lineage (GTDB taxonomy): Bacteria > Chloroflexota > Anaerolineae > B4-G1 > B4-G1 > DAOTUB01. The sequence goes on from DAOTUB010000112.1 coordinate 1,226, forward strand.
TGTGTTGCACGCTGTCAGATAAAAGGTCAACGCTCCCAACAACAGCAAAGTTCCAATTTTCTTACTCTGAAAGATTTCTAGTCTCAGCATACTCATCTTCCTTTTTTGTCTGCTATGATACCCGCTTTCGACAGGATTTTCCATAGGCGCGCGTCACAGCGAGGTTGTTACTATTGTCACCTCGTATCGTAACACTGCCATCCCCCTCTACCTCCTCTCGATGACGGCTACCGGATCGAGCTTGTGCAGCATCCAGGCGATAGTGCCCACACTCGCCAGAGCGACGATTAGCGGCAAGGGCATGGTGAGCAGCCAGGGCGCGAGGCTGAAAAAGTCCAGGCTCAGGCCGCGCGGACCATAGACGAGGTTCTGCATACCGAGCAGGCCAACCCCGCACAGCGCCGCGCCGACGATCCAGGCCACGCCGACTATGCTGCCCGTCTCCTTCATCGTGCGCCAGACGAGCCACGGGCGGCTGCGGCCAACGGCGTTCAGGATGCCGAATTCCTCTTTGCGCTGCGCGAAAAAGATGTGGTTCAACGTGGCCAGAGCAATGGCAGCCACGACAGCGATCATACATTCGAGCGCGGCAAAGGTGAGAACGGTGGCCGTCGTCATTTCCTCGTACTCGCGCTCAAGAGCGGCGTAGGTGGTGATGCGCGTCTGTGTTGGATCTACGCTCTCCTCTAGCCAACTATCCAGCGCCTGCTTTTGCCCATCTCGCGGAATGATGAGCAAACGTGGGGAGCGGGATGAGGTCAACTCGTGGCTGTGCAGATATTCGTAGGACGCAAATCCTATCCACGGACGATCGGGGGACAAAATCCCTACCACGATCATTTCGACAGGCATACTGTCGGTCACAAACGCATCCTCGTTATCCGTCTCCCCGCCGATCACGTCACCCACGTGCAGGTCGCGGTTAGCGGCGATCGCCGCCGAAAGCACGATCTCGTTGCTGCGAGGCTGAGGCAAACGCCCCTCTTGCACTTGGACGCCGAACTCTTCCATGAGAATCGATAGATTAGTCTCAGAAACGCCATAGATATTCGCGTCGGTCCCACCACCGGGCGGCAAGATCATCTGCATTCCAAGCCGAATGACCGGGGCAGTATACGCCACCGTTGGATGACTCCTGACCTGACCCACGACGCCAGGGTCGAGCTCGGAGCGGATTGGCGCAATCTCGCTGACGTGCTGCAAATAATCAAAGGTTGGTCGGATTGCACTCGTCATCGCCGAGAACAAGAACACCGGGAAGGTGATGCCCAGCACCATCAGCGCCATGCTGAGGACGATCAGCATCCCACGCCGCCGGTGGCGCACGTAAAACGTGAGGGAAGATAGCGGCTTGGCCGATGAGCGTTTCACCGCCTGGCGCGCCTTTTGCTCTTCGCTCAGCGCGCCCCGTTCGACGATGGCCACGGCGTCCAACCGGGCCAAGATTCTCTTGACGCTCCAAAAGGTCAGAGCGACGACGATCAGAGGGATCGGCAGGACAAAAAGAAACGGCGCCGGGTTGAACAGATTCAGTTCTACACCCAGATCGTAGAAAAACCCGGTCTTGAGCCAATTCAGGATCGCCAGCGCCGCTCCCAATCCAGCCAGACAGCCAAGCCCAGCCACGGTCGCCGTCTCCAGCGTCAGGCGGCGGATCAATTGTCGTCTGTGGCGACCCAGGGCGTGCAACAACCCGAACTCGCTCAGCCGTTTGGTCATCGCGATCCGGTTGATGACGCCGACGGTAAAGGCCATGACGAGAGCCACCACGCTGTTGATGACGCCAAAAATGATATAAATACCGACGCGCACTGCCTTGAAAATCTCGACCAGACCAGTAAACGTTTCCACCTCGGTGTATCTGGAACGGATCGTCGTCGCCAAAAAATCTTCTACGGCAGCCTTGCGTCCCTCCTTGGCGACGACGAACAGGCTGGTTGCGCGGGGAGCATACAGTTCGTGACCGTTCAGGTACTCGGCCGAGATAAAACCCAGGCGCACGCTCGGTTCTGAGATACCTTCCAGGATGCCTACCAGTGTCAAGGGCGCGGGGATGGCTTCGTAATAATCCTCGTCAACCGCCCGCGAGATCTCGCCGCCAAGCTCCAGGTCCAGCGCGCGGACGACTTCTTCCGAGAGTACGATCTCGTTGGTGCGCGGCTCGAACATGCGCCCTTCCTTGAGACGCACGCCGCAGTGCTGCATCAGATATTCCGCGTCCTCCGCCGAGACGCCCATCAAGAGTTGATTATCCGTCCCGAACAGAGTGGGTGTCGAAAGCCATAGCCCGTTGACTGGAATCACGCGCGCTACGTCTGGATGGGTTTCGATCTGCGAGACCACGGTCGGATCGAGCGTGTCTCTGATGGGAGACACTTGGCTGAGCCTGGTCAAGTAGCTGACGTTGGCGCGCGAGGGAATGGTATCGAGCACGGCGACGAGGACGAACAACCCTACCGTAGCCAGGCTGATGAGCGCGATCTGCAACAGCGCGCTCCGCTTGTGGCGGCGGTAGTAGGTGAAGGGGGATAATGGGTTCACAGGATCGCCTCCTGCGTCTTGCGCGTGACGCGGTCTTTGATTTCCACGACCTGCCCGTCACGCATCTTGACGACAAAATCCGCCTCGGCGAGGATCTCGGGGTTATGCGTCACGGCGATCAGACTGCCCTGGTCGCGGTAGCTGCGCAGCAGTGCCATCACCTGCAAACCCGTATGCCGGTCCAGCAGCCCCGTCGGCTCATCGGCAAAGATGACCCGGGGACGATGGATCATCGCTCGCGCGATCGCCACCCGCTGCCGCTCACCACCCGAAAGCTCGTAGGGAAAGCGATGCAGCTTGTCACTCATCCCCAGGTCGGCCAGCAGCGCCTTCGCCTGCTCGGCGTGGGCCTTGTCCTGCACCGGCGCGGTGACCATCACGTTCTCCAGCGCGGTGAGATAGTTGATCAAAAAGTGCTGCTGGAAGACGAAACCGAACTCGGTACGGCGCAAGGCCACCCGCTCCCGTTCCGGCATCTTGCCGTAGGCCCGGTCATCCAGATAGATCTCGCCCTGGGTCGCCTTCCGCAGCCCACTCAGGAGGTACAGCAGCGAACTCTTGCCCGAGCCGGAAGGTCCCAGAATACCGATGAACTGATGATCTTTGACAGAGATCGAGACGTCGTGCACGGCGTCTAGTGTGGTTTCGCCGTCCTGGTACGTCAACGTAAGATTTTCTCCTTGTAACATGAAATTCCTCCTCGTATGCTATTCTCGTTCGCTCACTATGATACAACCTTATGACAGGATTTTCCATAGGCGTGTGTCACCTGGCGGTTGGTATCGCTGTCACGTCGTACCATTACACTGTCATAGTGGGGTGTTATTACTCGAGCCAGGTGCAGTGCACTTATACAGCGCTTTCAAAACGCGCTTGATGCGTCTTCCAGCATAGATCTGCAAACTCTCCGGGTACGCAAGTGCGTTGCACCTGATAGTAAAGCGGGGTATTGACTTTTCGCCCAACCTGGGTACAATGACTCTTGGAGGAAATGAAGATGATCCGCGTCGCCGTCGTAGACGACCATCCCCACGTCGCCATCGCCCTGCGCGCGCTGCTGGACGAAACGCCCGACATCCAGTTGGTGGCCGAGTCGCAGCGCGGCTGCGACGTGGCCGCGCTGGTGCGCCGGGCGCGCCCGGATGTGCTGTTGCTCGACCTGTTCATCGAGCCGGCGTTCGACGCGCTATCGGCGGTACGCCGCCTGCGGGCCGATTTTCCCAACCTGAAAATCTGTCTGCTCAGCGCCTACCTCGAACCTGCCCTCGTGCGCGATCTGCTGCAAGCGGGCGTCTATGGCTACATCCTCAAGGACGACGATTACGTCTCACGGATCGACACCATCGTCCGCGACCTGGCCGACGGGGAAATCTATCTCAGTCCCCAGGCCTACGCGGCGCTGGCGCAGGCCACGCGCGCCGACGGTACGGAGCAGACGCTTTCGGAGCGCGAGGTCGAGATCCTGCGCCTGGCAAAGCGCGGCCTGCCCAATCCGCAGATCGCACAGGCACTCCACATCTCACCCGGCACCGTGCGCAACCACCTCAGCGCCGCCTATCGCAAGTTGGGCGTTCACAGTCGTCACGAGGCGCTCCAGGTCGCCGGTGAGCGTAACCTGATCTGAAAAAACAGGAGATGCTAGAATGCTTCTGACTGGTCTGGCGCTGGGATGGTTCACACTGGCGCTGGGATTCCTGCTCTACCAGCGAGCGCGCAAATGGTGGCGCCTGTGGCGATATGGCGCGCCCGTCGACCATAGCACTCTCCTGGTGGAGTACGGCCGCAGGATGACGGGGGCGCCTGACCGGCAGACGTTGGCTCAACTGCTGACCGACGATTTTCCGCGCGCGTTGCAGGTCGAGCGGACAGCGTTGTTGCTGCCAGAGGCGCACCAACTCGTCGCCGTCGAGGCTGACGACCTGAGTCTGCCCGTCAGCCACGCCGCTGTGCGTTGGGTGGCGTCAGGAGGGGAGGCGCAGAAAACAGACCGAGGGCGGCTGCGTGAGTTGATCCAACAGGGACGCGCTGACCTGGCCTGGACGCGGGTTTGGGTGCCCTTGATGCGCGGGACCGATCTGCGGGGGCTGTGGATATTGGGCGCGCGGGACGACGGCGCACGAAAGCGCGCGATGCAGTACGCGCCCGAGGACTTGCGCTGGCTGACGGCGGTGGGCCGCCAGGCGGCCGTCGTGCTGGAGGCGATCCACTACGCCGAGCAGGAACGGTGGGCAGCCTCGGAGATGCGGGCGCTCTACCGCCAGGTGGTGGCGACGCGAGAGATGGAGCGGGGCCGCATATCGCGCGAGCTGCACGACGGCGTGCTGCAAGACCTGTGCGCTGTGACCCGCGACCTGAAGGCTTTGGAGGCGCAATCAGAGACCGACGAGCCACGCTTTACAGACCTGGCGACTCGCTCCGGCGAGACGGTGCACGCGCTGCGCGCGATCTGCAACGACCTGCGCCCACCGCTTCTGCAACACGACCTCGTCTCGGCGCTCAAGGCGCTCGTCGTCGAGTTGGACGCGCGCTCTCCCGCGCCCGTCCACATCGACGTGGTCGCCAATGACCTGCGCCTGCCCGACGACGTGGCGCTGGCCATCTTTCGCATCACCCAGGAGGCGCTGCACAACGCCATCCAGCACGCCGACGCCTCCGAGATCGCGGTTCGCCTGACGCAGTATCCCGACCGGCTGCGCCTGACAGTGACCGACGACGGACGGGGCATTGCGGGCGGCGTGGAACCGGCTCGCTTCGTGGCCCAGGGGCATTTTGGGCTGGCAGGGATGCGCGAGCGGGCGGCGATGATCGGCGGGCGGCTGGACGTGCAGACGGCTGCCGACTATGGCACGGTGGTGATCCTCGAATTGCCGCGGTGATAGCCAAGCTGGCGGATTTTATCTCTCGGGTGGAAAAACCCGCAACACCGTAAAATCCACCCAGTACAAACCCTCCGTGTTGGGCACAGCGGCCAATATTCGCTCTCCGATTTCGCCCGGTGGATCCTCTAACTCTTTCCACCACGTTCGATCTGAATCGTAGCCGTACTGAAACGCGACCGGCGCTGGCGCAAACGCCTCTCCCCAGGCCGCGAACTCGTCCGCCATCGCATCCAACGAGGAAAAATACTGGCTGTCATCCACGAAAAGAATCCCGTCGCGCACCGTCGGCGGCATTTTCTCGACCAGCCAATGCTTCAGGAACAAGCGGTACTGTTCGCCATGGGACCGCGCCGCCGCCAACCAGGCCTCCGCTTCGGCATCGGTCACCGCTTGACCTTCCGGCTCGATGTAGGATTGGTACCACTCCACGTCCACCCCCACGCCGATCACACAAGGGTGATGGCTGTATCGTTCCAGCATGATGTGGATCAACTCTTCTACCGGGGCATTGCCTGGCTCGACCTGGAGCCAGACCTGCACACCCAGCTCGTCGAAGAGTGTGAGGGCCTCCTCGTTGCCGTCGTCCATCAACCAGCGAATGAGCGGGTCTGTGGGGTTCGCGGGAAAGTTCAGAAGTGTGCCTTTTCCACTCACTACCCCCACGATCCAGATGGCCTGCGGCGTGGCCCCTGGAAAGCGTGAAGCCATCTGCTGCCCCACGTCTGTCCAATATTCTGGGCCAGGATCGTACAACGGGCCATACGTCGAGTAGCGAAACCCGGCGCCTAGAACTGGCTCGCTTTCGTCGCTCTCAGGCGCGCCGCAGCCAGCGACGACCAGCAGCGCGATTGAGAGCAATGCCGCCAGCCCAATGAATCGTTTTCCCATGGGCTTTTCTCCTTGCACAATGGCGCTAACGAACGTCCACCTGGGGCAGCCCGTGCCTGCGCCACGACTCCAGTCCTCCCCGGATCAATTCGATGCCCGAAGCGACACTCGCGTCACTCCCCTCGCCCTCGCCATAGACAGAGACGACGGCGAAGGCGACGACCTTGCCGGTTGCCATGACCGTATCTATCGCGGCGTGCACCTGTTTCATGTCGGGGCCGTTCGGCTCCCTGGTGCCGTGATTGGGGACGTAGGATTCGTCGAGAATGTCCGAGTCGATGTGCAGGTAGAGCATGTCGCAGCGGTCGGCCAGGCTGGCGATGCTTTGCTGCAAGTCCTCGCCGGGAAAGCCGGGAGCCGGGGCAGCGATGACGACATCCGTGGCGCGAATAAGCTGCTCCTCCGCCTCGTCGAGGTTGCGCACGTCCACCATCACGATGCGGTCGGTCGGCAGGGGAGCTGCGATGTGCGAACGCTCGCGCCAGTTTGGATAGGCCAACCCGGCGCAGACGGCCACCGGCATCCCGCCGAGCATGCCTGATAGAGTGGTTCGGGGAGTGTTGAAATCGCCGTGCGCGTCAAAAAAGACCAGGCCGATACGGGCGGCGGGGCCGTGCGCGTCCTGCAACCCGCCGACGACGCCGGTGAGGTGCGTGCAGTCACCGCCCGTCATGAGGATCGCCTTCCCCTCGCGCCGCGCCGAGGCGACCGCGTCGGCGACGCCGCCGCCGAACGCGCCGATGTTGTCCGTCTCTTCCTCGCTTCGTTGCGCTTCGGGAAAGATCGGTTCGACGACGTCAAACGGCGCCTGGGCTTGCCCGTACACGCCTGAAGCGGCGTAGGCATCCAGGGCACGCTCGTCATCCTCTGCTACCGTGCACCGCCTGTATCGAATTCCGATGACCTGCAATCTCAACAATGGTGCTGTTGACATAAGCGTTGATCTCCTCTCGTCTGTTTTCGATATCATGGCGCTGTCCCCACCGCTACCTCGGTCAAAGGAATCACGTCGGCAGGGAGTCGCACCCCTTGCCCATCGAGGGCCGGCAGCCGCTTCCCGGTCTCGAGCAGGTACATCCCCACACGCAGAGAATAGGTCCCTGCTGACAAGTTCTCGGTGGAGACAAATCGCTCGTCGGCGATCATCTCATCGGGAGACCAGAGGGAGGTCGAATAATCCCCGCCCACAGGCGGACCATCGGCCTGGGCCGCCAGCGTGCCCGCCGGATCGAGGAGATGCACAAAGACGGTGTAATCCTGCTCCATCGCAGCCAGGCAGGTCCAGTACAGGGTCAGGCGGATCCCGTCCGCATCCTGCTCCAGGTCGTAGCCAGCCAGGGCAATGACGTCGCCCAGCCGGTAATCGGTGGGCATGGGAGGCGGAGGCAACTTCTCAGCGGCGACCAGTTTTAACCAGCCCATCGTCGCCGCGCCTACCGGATTACCCGCCTCATCCACCACCGCCAGTCGCCGGCCGCTTACTCGCTCGTAAAGCCCCACGTCCAGCCGCAGCCGGCTGGGAGCGGCGGCATTCTCGGCGATGGAGATCGGCACGGTGTCGGCGATAACCTGCCCAGGCCGCCAGAAGGAAGTGGGATAGTGGCCCAGGCCGGGATAGGTGTCCCGCTGACCCACCTTTGCCCCTCCTCGACCAAACGCCTGCGCAAAGAGAGCATAGTCCATCGCGGTATCCTCCAGCGCCTCCCAATAGAGAGTGACCTGTACCATCTCTCCCGGCTCAACAACACCTCGCTCCAGGCCATATCCGTGCAGGCGAGCCAGAGGCCGATCATCCTCCAGATAGATCCAGTCCAGCCGATGGGCCGGGTCCGGAGCATCAGACACCTCGTAGACGGGAGGGCGCGCGTAGGCAGGAGCCAGGTAGCCCAACAGCCCGGCTATCCCCAACGCCAGCATCCCGGCTGTGAGTCCCAGGGCCAGATGAAGATGATGACGACGGGGCAACCAGGCGGCCAGTCCGGTGAACATCAGCAGGGCGATGGACGGCAGCACCGGGAAGAGATAACGTCCAAAGCTGGGCATCGGACGGAGGAAGCGCCGCACGACCATCGGGCCGAGGGTGAAGACGAAAGCGGTCGCAAGAATTGTGATTTGCGAAAAGTATTTGGGACAGGGAGACCGGGAGATCGGGAGACAAGGAGACAAGGAGACAAGGGGAGTAGCTTTTTGTCTCCTTGTCTCCTTGTCTCCCCTTCCCCTTGTCCCAACTGTGTGTCGCACGAGGCCCAGGATGGCGAGCAGGGTAGCGACGTCCAATACATTATAGATCCAGTCGGAGAGGGGGATCTGGTTGTAAGCCAGACGGCCCCAAAAGGAGGTGCGCAGCCAGTAGAGATCGGGGCCCAGATTGGCCAGCGTGACCGGTTGCTCCGGCAGTCCCCACTCGCTCATCTCTCGCGCCGTGCCGGTGGGATCGCCGTAGAGAACGGTCTGGCGAACGAGCCAGGGCACGATGAGCAAAGCGGCCACACCAAAGACCGCCAACCCCCAGCGAAAGAGGTCGCGCCAGGAGCGGCTGCGCCGGGCGACCCAAACCACGACCACCCCTGCCGTCGGCGCCAGCGCCACGATGGTCAGTTTGGAGAGCCATCCCAACCCCAACGCCAGCCCCAGACCGGCGCAACGTCGCCAGGTCGGCCCTTGCCCCAGGATGCGCACCATCGCCCAGAGCGCCAGCGCGCCAAACAGGGCCGCTCCGTTGTCGTCATTGACCGCGCCGGAGATGAACAGGAACTGGGGGATGAAAGCAGTCAATCCCGCCGCGCCCAATGCCATCTCGGGCCGGTCGGGAAAGACCTCGCGGCCCACGCGGTAGACCACCCAGACGGTGATCGCGCCCAACAGCACAGAGGCCCAACGCACGACGCGGATGCCCAGCCAGGTGTCGCTTTGTCCGAAAGCGTCATCGTCAGGGTGGAGGTAGAGGTTTTTGTTGTCCCGTCCCACCTCGCCAAAGCGATAGCCAAAGAAGGGATTGTGGCGAGCGGGCCAGACCTCAAGGTCGTTTTCTCCCACCCAGAAACTGAACAGCGCGCCGTAGACATAATACAACGGCGCATGATGCCCGAAACCTCGCCCGCCCCCCAGTTCCAGCACCGGCGGGCGGCCCGTGTTCACCAGGCTGCGGATGTAGTCGTAGTGGTAGATCTCGTCGGGGGCCTCCAGCGTCGGCGTGACGTAGGCATAGGCGCTGGCGAGCAGGACGAAAGCCGTCAGGATGCCGATCAAGCCAACGCGCGCAAGTCGCTCACTCATGCGTCTGCACTCACGAGCAGGATGCAGCGGATTTGAAATTCGGCGTGGGGTACGACAGGCGCGCACTCACTGGATCTCGGTGATCCGAAACTCAATGTCCCCCCTGGGAGCCTCTACGGTGACCACGTCTCCCACTCGATGTCCCAGCAACGCCTGCCCCAACGGCGACTCGTGAGACACTTTACCGTCGATTGGATCCGCCTCAGCCACGCCAACGATGCGGAAAATCTCTTCCTCTTCGATCCCTTCCTCGACGACAGTGACGTGGCTACCCAGGGCAACCTCACCCGTGGCGTCGTTCTCCTGGATGATCTCGGCCCGACGCAGCGTCACCTCGATTTTCTGGATGCGTCCTTCCAGAAAACCCTGCTCCTCCTTCGCAGTGATGTAATCGGCGTTCTCCGAAAGATCGCCCTGCTCGATCGCCTTGCGCAGCCGTTCGGCCAGCGCGGGTCGTTTCACATTCACCAGGTGGTCAAGTTCCTGGCGCAGTTCTTCTGCGCCCTCGGCGGTCAAATAGATAGATTGTTGTGCATTCATTCGATTTTATACTCCCCCGAAAACAACTCTGTTACCAATTTGCGTCATTCCGAGCGACTGGAGCGGTTAGCAAAACCGCCCTACATTTTCGTCCTTCTGGGTGAATGGAGTTCATGGTGACTCCTCCATTAACAACCGGCGCAGCACCTTATCGAAAGATGTGGACGGTTCACAATGAAATTCCACTTTCCGGGATGCTCGCCATTCCTCAAGGGGTCGATCAGCAAGACGTCTTCACGACAGAGGGCCAGGGCAAGGTTCATCGGGCCTTGTTTCGCCTATGCCCATTATAATATGCATTAACCAACAGGACAACTTTGGTCTGCTCGCGCCAACGTTCAGCGGCCAACCAGCCGCGTCCACAACGGCGGGCCCAGTACCAGCAAACCGACGATGACCGAGGCAATGGCTGCCAACAGCACCGCTCCTGCCATCACGTCCTTGACCACCTTCGCCAGCGGATGGTAGTCGGGACTGACCAGGTCCACCAACGTCTCTATCGCGGTATTAAACGCCTCACTTATCAGCACAAAACCGATGGTCAGAGTCAAAAGCGCCCACCGGTCGGGCGAGAGGCCCAGCCACAACCCCAGAGCGACCACGGCAGCGGCGATGAGCAGATGAACGCGGACGTTCCGCTGGGTGCGCAGGGCATACCACAAGCCAGCAAAAGCAAAGCGAAAGCTCTCCAGCAGATTCCGGCTGCGCATCGAATCAATCCGGCAGGCGAACCTCGACACCCAGACCATCGAGAATCGTCTGTTGAGCCTTCCACATCGTGGCCCGCTCCGGCTCCGCCTGGTCGTCGTACCCCAGGAGGTGGAGCACCCCGTGGACGACCAGCAGTTGCAATTCTGCCTGGAGTTCGTTCTCCGCCTCTGCGGCCTGGGCCTCCGCGCGGGGGAAGGAGATGATGACGTCGCCCAGGTAGCGTGGAAGGCCAGGCGCGGCAATGAACGGTCCATCGGTCTCGTCGGGGAAGGCCAGCACGTCCGTCGGCGCATCCACGCCTCGATGGCGGCGGTTGAGTTCGCGCAATGCCTCGTCGCCGGCCACCACGATAGTCAGTTCGCATGGTCCCTCGATGCGCTGGTGAGCCAGGGTCGCCAGGGCAGCCCGACGGAGCGGTTCAGGTTCGACCCGCCGGTCGCACGGCTCATCAGTCCGCACTTTTACGGTATGGCGTGTCATTTCACGCTCGCGTCTACGGCCAACTCGGATTCCACAGGTTCGGATTCTTTCTCCGGTTCGGGATATTGAACGCGTGGGTGAAACGTCCCCTTCAGCGCGGAGATGAAAACCCGGCGTATGATCCCCAGATCGTGCAAGGTCAGATCGCACTCATCCAATTGCTCGTCATCCACACGCCGGTCAATGATGCGATTGACGATCTCCGACAGCTCATCGTCACTGGCGGGGCGTATAGAGCGTGCGGCAGCCTCACAGCCATCGGCCAACATCACCAACGCCGTCTCTTTGCTCTGAGGCCTGGGGCCGCCGTAGATAAAGTCGCTCTCGTCCACCAGCGTCTCGTCGCCCGCCAGCCGCACCGCTTTCTCGTAGAGGAAACTCACTCGATTGGTCCCGTGGTGCTCGGGAATGAACGCGCGCACGCGGCCAGGCAGGCGATAACGCCGCGCCAGTTCTTTTCCATCCTCGACGTGGCCGATGATCACCTCGGCGCTGGCATAAGGATCGAGCCGATCGTGGGGATTCATACCGCCGACCTGGTTCTCGGAGAAAAAGTAGGGCCGAACGATTTTGCCTGTATCGTGGTAATACGCGCCCACACGGGCGAGCAAAGCATTGGCGCCGATGCCCTCGGCCGCCTGCTCCGCCAGATTCGCCAGCATCAAACTGTGATGATATGTGCCGGGCGCCTCGCGCAATAACCGCTGTAAAAGCGGGTGATCGGGGCGGCTGAGTTCGATGAGCCGCATCGTGGTGACAATGTCGAACAGCGGGCCAATGAGAAACAATCCACCCAGCGCCAGGCTGGCCGAGATGACCCCATTGACAACGCCAGTCAGCGCCGGGATCAACAGAGCGCCCGGCTGAGCAAGATCCTGCGGCAAATGAAAGACAGCGAGCACGCCCACGTGCGCCAGGGCGACAAATGCACCGGAGCGAAAGAGCGAACTCATACGCTCGACGCGGCCCAGGGTGAGCGCGGCGACCAGCCCTCCCAGAGCAGCGTAGGTGGTCATCTCCAGAGAATTGCCGGCAATGACCCCGGTAGCGATGCTGAGAAAGATCGCGGCGGCCACGCCAGCGTGCGCACCCAAAGCAGCCGCGGCCAGCATAGCCAGCGCCGGCGCCGGAGAAAGATAGCGCAGCACATCGCCGCCGGGCACCATCAGTCCGGCTCCCAACACGAAAAAGGCCGTCAACAACACGAGCAGGAACAGTTGCTGTCCGTCCCGTAGCACCTCAGATTGAAAGCGCGCCAGGTAAAGATACAATAACAGGACTTCCAATACGGCCATCAACCCGGCCCCGATGAAATCGGTCCAGTTGGTCTGTGGCTGTCGCAGCCCAAATTGATCCAACGCTTCGATATGAAGTGCCTTGACGCTCTCCCCCTCGCGCACGATGATCTGGCCCTCTTTGAAAGAGTAGGTTATCGGCCCTACCTGCTCGCGAGCAAGGGCCTTGGCCTCCGTCGTGGCATCGGGATCGCGAGAAGAATTAGGAACCAGGAAGCTTTGGGCAAGCGCGATCACGACGGCGGCTTCTTCGTTCGAGAGATCCAGACGAACCAGACGAGGTATTCCCTCCAGAGCTTCCTCCAGGTATCCTTCGCGGATATCCTGGCGCATCGCCTGGCCGATCACAGCCAATGTCTCCCACAGGACCCGATCCCAGCTTTCGTCGGACAGGGCAAGCAGACTGTCGAGCGTCTCGGGGGCAAGGTCAGAAAGCTCGGGTACAGCCGCAGCCCACCCTCTCTTCTGGGCAGTGGAGGCGAGTGCATCGGCGCGCACCGAGCCGAGATAGTCGAGCACTTCACGCGCACGATCGAGTTGTTCACGGGCTAACGCGGGGTTAGAAGGGGTATAGACCGGTTCGACTTGGGATGCTGCCAGATCCTGCTCCTCTGCCTGCCGGATGGCGCTATCGTACGTCAGGGGACGAGGCGCATGGATGTCCTGTGGAGCGACGTCCCCCACCTCCAGCACCACCTGACCGGTGGGCAGCAACGGTCGAACCATCACCACCCCTGTAACAATCGCCAGTGCTATTCCCAAGAGCAACAGGCGCAGCCAGACCCACCACCCAGGACGGCTCCTCTGTGGCGCGATCTCTTTCTCGTTACGTCTATTCTCGACTGCGTTCGTACTCATCTAGTAAAGTTGACAAGAGGGAGCACCTGTGGCGCTCCCTCTTGTCAAAATGGTGACTCATATTTTGGCAAGGCAAGTGCGTCTCAACCAGACAGCAACTCGCGCACGATTTCGTTCACAACGCGCCCATCGGCCTGGCCCTTCAGCTTCGACATCAGTTGGCCCATCACCGGCCCTATCTGCCTCATCCCGGTCGCGCCGACTTGTGCGATGACATGACGCGCCTCCTCGGCGATCTCTTCACGTGAAAGGAGTCTGGGCAGATATTCTTCGAGGAGCGTTAATTCCGCTTCCTCTTGAACGAGCGCTTCTGGACGATCCACCTCTCGCAGTTCAGCAATCGTCTCGCGCCGCTGTTTAGCCTCCTTCCGCAATACCGCAACCACGTCCGCATCGTCGAGTTCACCGCCTTGCTCAACCTCAGCGTTGAGGATCGCAGCCAATGCCATACGGATAACCGACTTGCGCCGCTCGTCACGATCACGGAGAGCCTCTTTGAGATCTTGTTGCAGTTGCTGCTTCAGACCCATCGCGCCTCCCTATCTTTGTGCTGGAGCCAAATAGCTGGCCGAGACAAGACATGACCTACACAGCCACCGTCCGTGGCTGATGACGAGTTTATCTTTACCGGCCTTCTTACATGCCGCCCCGCTGATCCTTGAACGTCTGCTGACGGCTCTTGCGCAGTTTGGCGGCCTTTTTGCGCTTCCGGATCACACTCGGCTTTTCAAAAAAGCGGCGGCGGCGCGTCTCCCATAACACGCGGTCAGAGTGCACCTTTTTGTTAAAGCGCTTCAGCATGGATTCAAAAGACTCACCGGATTGAACTACGACTTTGGTCATACGCTTCTCCTCCTGATTCTTGTTGTAACGGGTTCATTATAATCGTGCATTGCGGGCTTGTCAAGCAATGCAATACCAGACACATTCAACATCGAGACGATGGACATGCCGATGGCTGACTCCCCCTAGGCTCAAGCCTCTGGTTCCCAAACATCCACGATCTCGATACCCGCGGCCTCCAATGCTTGCACAGCGGTCTCCCGCTCCACCTGATCTAATCGGAAAGCCACTAATCGGTCTTTGGGTTTCTCGCCCCAAAAGACGCCCAGCGAATGGATATTGACTCCCAGCGCCGCCACCTGATTCACAACCCGAGCCAGGCTGCCCACCTCTTCCGGAATAACAATGGTTACGCGCAGCGATGGGTATCCACCTCCAAGGCCTTCTACGAAAACGCGAAATATGTCCGTGTCGCTGATGATGCCAATCAACTTGTCATCCTCGACGATGGGTAAACAACCAATGCGATGGTCCACCATCACACGAGCTGCTTCCTCGAGGGGTAGATCGGGACCCACGGTAACAACCGGCCCTTGTATGATCTGGCCAACTGTTGTGCGCGCGAGAATATAGTCCACCTCGAAAACACTGAGCGTGGTGGTCGGAGTCGGCGCGGCATAGACCAGGCTCTTCTCGGTCACGATGCCGACCAGTTTATCGTTCTCATCCAGCACCGGCAAGTGGCGGAACGGTTTACTGCGAATCAACTCCAACGCATCCTTCAGGTTCGTGTCGGTTGTGATAGTAAGCGGATCAGACGTCATTCGATCTTTGACTAACATGCTCTCTCCTTTACTGGTATGCGTTTCCTCGTTCTCCTCTCTATCCGGGCGGCCAGCCCAGCGGGCGCCCACCCAACAGATGCACGTGTAGATGAAATACAGATTGACCGGCCAGAGAGCCGGTGTTGATCACCAAACGATACCCATCGGCAACGCCCTCTTGCTCTGCCAGATGACGGGCGACGACGAACAGCTTCCCCAGTAACACTGCGTCCGCTTGCTCAACCCGATCCACACCCGCGATGTGGCGATTGGGAACGATGAGGATGTGGGTAGGCGCGCGGGGGTTGAGATCGTGGAAGGCGGTCACGTCATCGTCCTGGTAGACGACGCGGGCCGGGGCCTTTCCGCTCACAATGCGACAAAAGATACAATCACTCACTCTATCACCTCCCCCATCAGATAGCCGTTCCGCATGCCGAACAACTGTGTGAGGGTGATTCGGTTGTGCAAGTCGTCCTCTGTGTGCGAAGCAACCCGCAGGTAATTGTCGGTCAGTCCGATCCAGAGACCATCGTCCCGGCGCTGTTCCCACAACACCCCCATCTCTCGCCCCACAAACCGCCGGCGGAAGCGACGCGCTTGCTCGACGCCCAGTTCACGCATCACGCGCGCCCTGGCCTGACGTTCTTTGTGCAACACCTGGTCGGGCAGCCGGATAGCGGGTGTGCCCGGACGGGGAGAATAAGGGAAAACGTGAAGCCGCGCAAATCCCATCTCTGCCACAAAATCACGACTGGCGTGGAAGGCAGCCTCGTCCTCGCCGGGGAAACCGACGAGAATGTCGGTGGTCACGGCCAGACCGGGGATCATCGCGCGAGCGGCCCTCACCAGCCGAGCGAACGCCGCCGTGGTAATGCGGCGACCCATGCGGCGCAAGGTCTCGTCGCAGCCAGCTTGCAGCGGCAGGTGGAGTTGTCGGCACAGGCGCGGGCTTTTCCACAACTCGAAAAAGCTCTCGTCCAGATCCCAGGGCTCCAGCGACGAGAGGCGGAGGCGCGGCAAGTCAGTCTGAGCCAGCAACGTGACGATCAGCGCGCGCAGGCCGCCGGGTAACTTGAAATCGCGGCCATAAGACCCCAGGTTCACGCCGGTCAGCACGACCTCCTGGCATCCCTCCTCGACGAGCGCCTGCACCTCGGCAACGACGTCGCTCAAAGGGCGGCTGTGAGCCGGGCCGCGCAAAAGACGGATGACACAATACGTGCAGTGATTATCACAGCCATCCTGCACCTTGACAAAAGCGCGGGTGCGAAGGAGCAGAGGAGCGGAGGAGTACGGGTGTGGAGGGTCAGCGAGAACAATGTCCGTCGTCCGGTCTTTTTCTGCGTTGGGGATGGCCCAAGCTACGCCAGAGAGCTTGGCGCTCGTCTCGGGGTGCAGGGTGGGATAGCAGCCGACGATGGCGATACGGGCCTCGGGGTTGGCGCGGGCCAGAGCCTCGACGCGGTGGCGCGTCTTGCGCTCGGCCTGGGCGGTGACGGCGCAGGTATTGAGGATGCAAAGCTCGGCCTGGGCCGGTTTGGAGACGACAGAGTGGCCGGCGGCAGTGAATTGTCGAGCCAGCGTCTCGATCTCGCTCCAATTCAAGCGGCAACCCAGGCTTTGCAAATAGATGTTCATCAATCCACGTACCCCAGTTGCTTCAGATGTTCTCGCACGGCCTCCATATCCTCTGGAGTCAAGCGCTGCTTCACCGGCAAGCCCGCCAGCGGGTGTTTCGCCCGGCCCCACGAGATGCGCTCCCACGCTCGCTCGTGGTAGTAATACAGAACGACGCGAATGCCGTGAAACAAAACCGTGATCACCGACATCTCCTTCCAATCGCCGGTGACCAGATAGGCGATCGAGCCTAACAGCGCGATACCGATGATGCGCCAAACGATGGACTTGGCCCAAGAACGTTTCGTTGTATCCATACACAACCTTTCTACTAAAAATCTATCGGTCAGAACGCTCTGGCTCTTTCAAAGCCAGTGCCAATGCGTTAAATCAATCCGAATCACACGTACTTTAGGCAAGGATCTTGTTCGATATAGGCCAGCCGCGTCCCTAAATAAGGCAAATGTTCCAGGCCGTGCCATTCTCGCAGCAGATGATAAACTGGTGATGTGAGCAAACGACAAGCATCCACTGCCTCGCGCCACTCAGGACGGCATATCTCCTCCACCGTCTCTGGGTAAGGTAACAGACCAAAATCCCACGCCGAGCACAGACGCGCAACAAAGTCCACCCGGTCGGCCAGGGTATCCAGCGCCTCCGGTGGTTCCTTATCAGGATAGAGCGTGCCGTCAATCCACAAAGAGGGCATCTAGAAACTCTTTCTTGAACCACGCGCGCATTTGTCTCGCTGCCTCTTGGTCGGCAGATTCAGGAATCCGTTCCAGAGGACGATGCGCCGTGATACGGGCCAGATGAGTCTGCACGGCCAGGCGAGCACGGCTGGCATCGATATCGTTTCCAGCACGCTGTTGCCGCTCCCGCCACAACGCCCAACTCTGCGCCGGCATCACCACGTCAGCCTGACACAACGTGTAGATATCCAAAAAGTCTCGGGGAGCGCCTCTTTCGACCAAAGCGACCATTTTGCTGGCTACCAGATCTTTCAGGCTGTCCAACAACACAGCAGTCCAAGGAATTGGACGGGAAGGCTCCAATTGAGCCGAACGATGGGCGATCTGGAAACTAAAGACCCGCTGGCCTTCTTGTGTCAATTCCACGCTGACCACCTCTCCCCACGACCGCATACTCACCGATCCGTAGGGATGAAGCGCCTCTTGCACAACCTGGACGACCCGCTGCCGATCTGCTTCCGTCGCCTCCGGCATCCACATCGCGCGTGGAACGATACTCATAGTAGTGAGCCAGTCCCAGTGCGCCGCCCAGGGAGATCTTGTGTCCCAACCCACGGGCAGCAAGAGCCTCCAGACATACCAAGGCATGTTCGGAAATCCGACGCGGTCGGCTCGGCTGGTGTGTTTCATTCCATCCAGCCAACGTTCGTCCCACTACGGTTCCTCCACGCGCAGGTTGTCAAAGTGAACCTCCACCCCGGTCTCGAAAAAGGAGCCGGCGTAGAGGCCAACGTCGCCCTGGCGATAGCCCGTATCCTCAACCTGGATCAGTTCAACGCCGTTGACCAGAAAAGTCAGCTTCGCGCCACGGCAGATAACCTCTAAAAGATTGGTCGCCGCGCCCTGCTGAATTGCATCGGATGACGCCCAATCGCCGTTCAGAGGTTCCCACGTCTCGCCGTCGTACTTGCTGACCTGGTAGTAGCCATCGCCGCTGATGGAGAAGCGGTAGAAATGTTTGGCGTCCTGCATCCGCGCCAGCACACCATACTCGTTGTCGTCGGGACCGGCGACCTGCCTAGCCTCGACAGCCAGGTGAAAGTCAGAAAACTCGCGCCCGGCAAAAGCCCAGGCAAGACGGTTGGGAGATTGGATGAGGATACGCATCACCCCTTCGTGATATTCGACCTTTGCAGAGGCGTCCGACTCGACCTGCCAACCACTGGCCGGATCAGAAAAATCGTCGCTCCACGGCAATTGCCCCCCTGCCTCCCCACAGCCAACCAACAAAAGCACCAACATCACAACAAGCCATCGTCTATCCATCATCGTTGACATTGTCCTCATCCGTCGTCGTCCTGCAATCCGCTGTTCTAAGGCTGAGTGATGACCAAGTCGTCAAACTGAACACGAACGTCGCCCACAGCGCCGCTCCCGACCCCGACCCCCACGTCTCCCCGCGCGTGTGCGTCATCTGTGACCGTCTCTAGCAATTGCCCATTCGCGTACAGGCTCAGGGTATCTCCCTGGCAGACTGCCAGAAGATGATTGTCCTGCTCGCCCGTCTTGATGGCGGCTGAGAAAGTCATCTGACTGCCATCGCCGGTAATGATCTTCATATCGCCGCCGTCCGCGCGCCGAAAGATGGCATAGTACCCATCGGCGCTGATGGCAAAGTAGTAAAAGTTGTCCAGATCCGCGTGACGACACATGACGCCGAAATGACTATCCTGAGAGCCCGAGGCGAGACGGACATCCACATCCACGCTCACGTCGTCGAATTGCTCGCCGGGGTTGGCCCAAGTGAACCAATACGGCTCGTGCAATGTGATGACGTACTTGCCATCCTCGTAACCCCGTTCGAACGTCTCGCGCTGATCCTCGCCCCAGCCGCCACCCCGATCGCTAAAGTCATCCTGAAAGAGACTCCCTTGCTCATCACCTGGGGCGCAGCCATAGAGCAACGACAGCAAGGCAAAGACGAGCAAGCAACACGTCAAGCGCCAATTCCATTGATTCATCCTTCCCCCATTCACACGACAATGCTCCAGCATCGAATGATAGCATTATAGCACGGGCGGGTGGTTTGCAAAAGCACGAAACCGAATCAAATAGTCCACGACATGGCACTCAATTGGAACTTTGCATCCCAACGGAACGTCTGGAAAGTAGAAGCGGAGGTACAAATATGATCACGAGCAAGTTGTTACCGTTGCTAATAATCGTTGGCCTGATCACAGGCTGTGCCGAGAGCACACGGGTGCCTGTCACTCCGGAATCATTCTCTTTCCCAACACAAACAAAGGACACACTTCCCTCGCCTGCCGACGAGACGCCAGGCGCACCCGTTGATCGAGCGACGCCGCATCTATCTCCCACAGCGTCTCAACCGGGCCGTCCCACCGTTACGTCGATGCCAGATCCAGAATTAGTTGTGGCACAGGCGGTGACTGCTCTATCGGCGCGGCTGGATGTGGCTCCCGAGATGATCGAGATTATCCGCGTCAGCACGGACGAATTTCCAATACAAAACCTCGGTTGCCCCTCCCAAAAAGGTAAAGAGCCAGAGCCAGTACAACCTGCCTTCGTGACCGGGCGCGAGATCGTGCTGGCCGTGGGCGACCGCAGGTATACCTACCGCGCTCACGGGAGTGCGTTGGTCTTTTGCAAGGAGAAACCGTAATTCAGGTAAAGCTGCTGTTTGCGGGTTACATAGAGAGAGCCACCGGAGATAATCTCCGGTGGCTCTCTTGCTATCCCCTCAGAGAGACCCGCCTGCTAGATTAGGAGTTGCGCAGGACGAGCGGTAGGTAGATGTCAAAGTGCATATAGGTGATGGTGAGGGGAACCTCGTACATGGCCGGCGACTCGGGCGGGCCGAAGAGCAGCAGCCCTTCGTAGGTTTGGCCGCCTTGCATCGTGCGGCTGTAGTTGATGGTGAAAGTGACCTCGGTGTTAGCCGCGATGGCTCCCGTGGGCAGGCCGCTGAGCGTGAGGTCGCTCCCTTGCACGGCCACCATGGTCAGGTTAAAGTGGCCAGCCGGGCCAGACCAGTTGAGGACGCCCACTTGCCAGACTCCATCCTCCGGCATCAGCACCTTGATGTGCTCGTTGGCCGAACCGGTGGTGGATGAGCCACGCGTCGCACACGGGCCAGCGCCCGTCGGGCCGCAGTAGGAGAGGAAGAGGTCAAGGTCGGAGATATCGGGGCTGGAGGTCCACAGCTCGATCTTGGCTCCGTGGGTCACTGTGAAGTCGTGGGTCCACTCGATGGTGTCCTCATCTACAAAGGCGAGAGGTTCGTTCAGGATGTACTCCGGGCCGCCCAGGCCAAAGACATCGGCTTCGAGGCCGTTCAGCGGCAGCGATGCCTGCATACTCACCTCGCCTACCAAGCCTGTTTCCACGGTGGTCTCAATGTCAAAGTAGGATGGGCTTTCCCGCAGTGTGCCCAACGTCTTGGTAAAGACGACGTCGAACTTGTCACCCTCGAAGAGGACGTTGTGTTGCAGGAGCGAGTGCAGCCCACCCGTGATCGGCGCGGCGAGCCACTCCTCGTTGGATCCGCTGGAGGTATTGAAGAGCCAGGTGCCGCCGCCAGTGTTGGCGTTGGTGCTCCCACCTACGGTGTCCAGAACGTAAGGGCCATAGAAGGATGGCTCTGGAATGCTCAGCGAGGTCCCCGTGGGCCCCAGGACGATGGTGTCAATGTCGGTGTGCGGCGCGACGTCGTCCCACTCGTCCTTGACCAGGAGCTGGGTACCGACCGGGTAAGCACCATCGGGCACGTCCACAAAGTAGAAGCGCCAGTCGCCGGATTCGGCGCGCCACGTCCAGTCGAACAGGCCGCGCACGGCCGCGTTGGGATAGGGCGCGTCGGCATCGTAGGCGTCGTAGCCGCCTAGCTGCATTCCATCGGTAAAGACGGCAGCCACGCTAAGCGCCACCGGGATGACGGAGGTGTCGGCGGCGTAGGTCGTCCAACCCGGGTCGGCGACCTCGATGGCCGCTTCGTAGGAGCCAGGCTCCATTCCTGCCGGCACGGTGGTCGTGGCGACGAAAGTGGCGCTCGCACCCGGAGCAACCTCCAGGCTGGAAACACTCTCGGCCAGCCAAGAGACATCCTCTTTCTGGTAAAAGTCGACCCGGTACTGAATATTGGTGTCACCGGTGTAGGTGGAGCCGGGATGGTGGCGCAGGCCGATAAAGAGACCGTCAATCATCCGGTCGAGCGGATCGTG